>CAVLCT010000023.1:0-27035 GCA_963661665.1 Bulleidia sp.
AGATCCCCTGATACAGGTGGAGCTGGGCACAGACTACAATGCAGTCCGCTCTGAGATAGAGTGCCAGAGGCTTTTTTATACCGGTGCCATTGATGAGTTCTTCAATTATGAACTGGGAAGGCTGCCGTACCGCAGCCTTGATATTGTCTTCAGAACACATGACTGTGCCTATCTGCAATCGTGCCCGCAACTGAACTATCCTGAAAATTACGATTATACGCGATCAGTGGAATACAAGTACTATCTTGACGAGCAGTCAGACAGGACAATTGTCTCTTATGAGTATCCGACGGACTATAAAGAAGGAGTGAATGAACGCTATTACCCTGTTCCTGACGATAAGAACACAGAACTTTATAAGCGCTATACAGAAAAAGCAGCACAGCTGAAAAACGTCTATTTTGCCGGTCGTCTTGGGACGTATCGCTACTACAATATGGATCAGATTGTTCTGAATGCTCTTGAACTTGCTGACAGCCTGTAATGCAGATGTTGTAAATACCATTGTAGACGGATTTGCCCATTATCCGTCATTGTGCTAGCAAAGCGTGCATCTGAACGTATGAAGCCCTGCTTTCCGTAACGAAGAAAAGAGCAGGGCTAAAATGCCGATGTATTAGAAGGATGCTTTAGGGCGTGTTCTCTGCCTGATGCCTAAGTCTAGGCTTTGTGGCATGGCATGTGTTGTCGTTCCTGCTACTAGCCTTTTCCTGTCTCTTGTCTCCTTGGGATGCTTTTCTATGTCTCAGATTATCAGGACTATCCTTGTCTATCTTTTGAGTTTTGTTTTCGGAACTGTCGTTTTTATTGCACTTTTCAAGATAGATTTTCTCTCTTCCTGCATGAGGGTCTTCTTCTACAAGGGGCTGGCCTATCTGGCCATTGCATCCCTTATGGCAGTTGCAAGCAGTTTCTTTTTTGCAAAAGCTGTTGCCGTTGTAGCTGATTTCAAGGACTGTCTTGTGGTCTTCTCGCTCTTTTCCGGCATCACTCTTGGCTGGTTTATTCTGATTCCGGTTACTACAGAACGCTCCATATCTGTCTATATGCTGAGCTATATAGACAGTCTGGACAAGCCAATAGGCAAGGAAGAATTTGAGCGCATTTTCTTTGATGACTACATAGTCAGACACGGCTCGTTTACCAAGAGGTTTGCCGAACAGCTTGAAACCGGTAGCATAGAACAGGAAGGGGATAAATACAGGATGACAGAGAGGGGCCATGCAATAGTGAAAATGTTCAGGACAGCCTCTGCTCTCTTTAACACAGAGGACTGGATTGTTAATCCTCAAAAAAACAGCAGTCCCAGATGACAGAAATTTGTCCTGATGCCTGAGTCCCAGGAGAGTCTCTGAATAGGACAGGAGGAAGAGATTTGCTGTAACTCTTCCTCCTGTCTTCTTGCCAAGTGCCCTGTGCTGTCTTACCTTTATAGGGCGCATCTTTTTAGCGCACATATACAGCGGGACTTTGCACCTGACAGCCCCATTTTTCCCTATCTCCTTTCCCTTTGACTGGGCTGTGCTGTGCCGCATTCCGAACAGGGAGTCTTCATGTCCTTTTTCTCGAAAATATTTGGCAGCAAAAACGATAGATATTTAAAGAAACTGCGCCCCCTGGTGCAGAAGATCAATGCCCTCGAACCAGAGATGGAACAGTTGCAGGATGCAGATTTCCCGGTTCGTATGGCTGAATACAGGCAGCTGGTCCAGGAAGGAACAAAAACACTGGACAATATTTTGCCTGAAGTCTTTGCCCTGGTGCGCGAGGCATCCAAGCGTGTCCTTGGCATGCGCCATTACGATGTCCAGCTTATAGGCGGCATCGTCCTGCACAAGGGCCGTATCGCCGAAATGAAGACCGGTGAAGGTAAAACGCTGGTTGCCACGCTGGCTGTCAGCCTCAATGCCCTTTCAGGCAAGGGCGTGCATGTCGTCACCGTGAACGAC
Organism: Bulleidia sp.; assembly: GCA_963661665.1. GTDB lineage: Bacteria > Desulfobacterota > Desulfovibrionia > Desulfovibrionales > Desulfovibrionaceae > Desulfovibrio. The sequence goes on from CAVLCT010000023.1 coordinate 1,950, forward strand.
TACCTGGCCCAGCGCGATGCGCAATGGATGGGAAAGGTCTATTCTTTCCTCGGGCTTACCACCGGCATCATCCTTCATGATTTGAACGACCAGCAGCGCCAGCAGGCCTATGCCGCTGATATTACATACGGCACCAACAACGAGTTCGGTTTCGACTATTTGCGCGACAATATGAAGTTTTATGCGAACGAGCTGGTCCAGAGAGGCCATAATTTCGCCATTGTCGATGAAGTTGACTCCATTCTTATTGACGAAGCCAGAACGCCGCTGATTATTTCCGGTGCCTCGGATGAGGATGTAAACCTCTACCAGGCCATGGATGCCGTTGTCTGCAAGCTGGGGCCTGACGACTACAGCATAGATGAAAAGGCCAAGACTGCCACGCTGACAGAGCAGGGCGTTACCAGGTGCGAGGAGCTGACAGGGCTGGACAACCTGTTTGACCCGCAGAACATGGTAGCCCAGCACCACATCCTTCAGTCTCTCAAGGCCCATCTCGTTTTTAAGAAGGATGTAGACTATATCGTGCAGAACGGCGAGGTCGTCATCGTTGACGAGTTTACCGGCCGTACCATGCCAGGGCGCCGTTATTCAGACGGCCTGCACCAGGCCCTGGAAGCCAAGGAACATGTGCAGGTCCAGGCTGAAAACCAGACGCTGGCCTCCATCACCTTCCAGAATTATTTCAGGCTGTACGACAAGCTGGCCGGCATGACAGGCACGGCTGACACAGAGGCTGTGGAATTCCATGAAATCTACAACCTTGAAGTCATGACCATTCCCACCAACAGGCCCATGCAGAGAAAGGACTATCCTGACCTCATCTTCCAGACGAGGGAGGAAAAGTTCAATGCCATAGTGGAAGAGATCAAGGCACTCTACCAGAAAGGCCAGCCTGTGCTGGTGGGCACCATCTCCATTGAGACCTCGGAAATGCTGTCCAGGCGCCTCAGGGCGGCTGGCATTCCCCACAGCGTGCTCAATGCCAAGCAGCACGCCAAGGAAGCTGAGATTGTTGCCCAGGCCGGACAGGCAAAGCACGTGACCATTGCTACCAACATGGCCGGACGCGGCACTGATATCGTGCTTGGAGAAGGGGTTGTCGAGCTGGGCGGCCTGCATATCCTGGGCACCGAGCGCCACGAGTCCCGCCGTATCGACAACCAGCTGCGCGGTCGTTCAGGCCGTCAGGGCGATCCCGGTTCTTCCCGGTTCTATCTCTCCCTGGAAGATACACTCATGCGCCTTTTTGGATCGGAACGCATCCAGGGGCTTATGGGCAAGCTGGGGCTTAAGGACGGCGAGGCCATTGAAAACCGCATGGTTTCAAGGGCTGTGGAAAACGCCCAGAAAAAGGTCGAGGCCCATCATTTTGAAATCCGCAAGACGCTGCTTGACTACGACAACGTCATGAACCAGCAGCGCGAGGTCATCTACACCCTGCGCCGCGACGCCATGAGCAGTGACGAGGAAGGCCTGCTGGGTGTTTTGTGCGAATTCAGGGATGACCTTATTGCCGGCATCTACGATGAGCTGAACAATGCTGATGCCGATACGCTGGCAGAAGTGCGCAAGAGCGTGCGTGCCCAGCTGGATCTCTATTTTAATGCGGGGCGCTGGCTTGCTCCTGATGCCCCCCTGCCGGACGAGGAACAGGCCAAGCAGTTCTTCCTTAATGTCGTGCACGATTTGAAGGCTTCCGCCCTGGCTGCCTATGAAGCAAACCGCATTGCCCCCCTGGCAGAGCCTTTGGCCGAAGCAGAGGTGCAGCGTCAGCTTGAGATGGCTGCGCAGAAGACGACAAACGACATTTTGCGCTACGTCCTGCTTGAGACGCTTGACAGATGCTGGAAGGAGCATCTGCGCAACATGGATGCCCTGCGTGACGGCATAGGCCTGCGCGGCTACGGGCAGAAGGATCCCAAGCTTGAGTACAAGCGCGAAGGCTTCCACATGTTTGAGCAGTTGCTCGATACCATCCGCCAGAACACGCTGCGGGACTTAAGCCACATTGCTGTCCGCACGACCAGCAAGGATGCTGACGAAACGGATGGTGCTGAGAGCGGCGCTGAAGATGCCGGTGACAGCCAGGCAAAGGACGGAAATCAGGCACTGCTTGGCGAGCTGAAGCACAAGGACAATCTGAATTCGGCCGTCCTCTCAGGCGGTTCTGACGAGGACAGCAGCCAGCAGCCTGTGCGCAACAAGGAGCAGATTGGACGCAATGATCCGTGTCCCTGCGGCAGCGGCAAAAAATACAAAAAGTGCTGCGGACAGGGAAAGTAGGAAAGCCAGGTTGCGGAACTGAAACTTTGAACTGAAATAACAAAAAGCCCCGGGATTCCGGGGCTTTTTTGCTGCCTGGCAGTGCAGGAAAACGCTCAGCAGGGCAAATTGTGCTCCATGCGCCAGGCGCGCAGCCTCTCATAGGCATCCACGCTTACGCAGAGGCTCCCGTAGCCTGTGCCCAGGGAAATATGCGGCTTGTTGCTGCCATGGTAGTCGCTGCCTCCTGAAACGCAGAGATGGTAGCGCCTGGCAATGGCCAGGACGTCCTGCGTGTCCTCGTCAGTATGCTCGCTGTGCCAGGCCTCTATGCCGCACAGGCCAAAGGGAAGGAGTTTTTTGACAAATTCTTCTATCCAGCCGGGGGGATAGGGCTTGAGCATGGGATGGGCCAGGACTGGCGAGGCTCCGATTTTTGCCAGCAGGGCGACCGCATCCTCCGGCTGCATGACTTCCTTTGCAATATAGGTCGCACAGCCTGCCCCGACATAGAGGCCAAAAGCTTCATTTATGTCCCTGGCATAACCCTTGGCGACTATGGCCCTTGCAATGTGCGGCCTGCCTACTGATTCGCCCTTTGCTTCCTTCATGACATCGTCCATGGTGATGCCGACACCCAGAGCGGCAATGCGCTCTACCATGCGTTCATTGCGGCTTGTGCGCTTGGCACGCATCTTTGCAAGAACCTTTTCCAGCGGCTCTGCATCTTCAGGCACCCAGAGGCCCAGTATATGCATGTCTCCCTGCGACGAGCCTGTGGAAATCTCAACGCCCCGCACAAAGTCAAGGTTGTCATAGGCTGCGCAAGCCTTCTTTGCTTCCTTTAACCCGCCAAGGGTGTCATGATCCGTAATGGCTACTGCTCTCAGGCCTGCCCTGTGTGCATTCTCTATTAGTTCCTTCGGGGAATCGGTTCCGTCTGAGGCATTGCTGTGGGTATGCAGGTCTACACAAAGAGACATGGTATCTCCTTTTTTAGAAGCTACAGATTGTCAACGATCTCAATTTACACTTTCAGGCAACGCTAGGCAAATAGCCGGAAGATTTTTTGGGCCATGTAGGCGGCATGGCGTCTTTTGTTAAGGTATGTCCCTACTGCCCCTGTCCAGCCGTACTCTGCCGGCTGTTTACGCTGGCAGAGCCTTGCAATCTGGCCCTTCACTGTCTATAGTTTCCCCATCGAAAAAGTCAATGATATGCGCAAGAGCGGGCACAGTGCCTTTCAAATTCACCTGGCCTTTGTCACAAAATACCGTTCCGGCGTTTTCATACAAGGATATCTTTGACTAGCTAAAAAATGCCCAAAGCCTTCGGCCCTGGGTTAGATGTACAGGAGCAGCGCCGGATTATGGCCTTAAACGATTATCTCAAAAAAGTCCTTCTCAGCCGCGTCTATGACGTAGCTGTCCAGACCCCGCTGGAGACTGCGGAGAATCTGTCCCGCAGCCTTGGCAATACTGTCTTGCTCAAGCGCGAGGATACGCAGCCTGTCTTTTCCTTCAAGATTCGCGGAGCCTATAACAAGATGGCCCAGCTGACAAAGGAAGAGCTGAAAAAGGGTGTCATTGCGGCTTCTGCCGGCAACCATGCCCAGGGCGTGGCCCTCTCGGCCCGCCATCTTGGCTGTGAAGCCACTATTGTCATGCCCGAGACCAGTCCTGCCATCAAGGTCAGGGCTGTGGAACGGCTTGGCGGCAAGGTCGTGCTCTTTGGCGAGTCCTTCAGTGACTGCGCTTCCAAGACTAAGGAGCTTATTGAGAAAACCGGTGCTGTCTTTATTCCGCCCTTTGACGATGAAGATGTCATAGCAGGGCAGGGCACCATTGCCATGGAGATCCTGCGCCAGAATCCCGGTCCCCTGGATGCCGTTTTTGTGCCTATTGGCGGCGGCGGCCTGGCTGCCGGTGTCGGCGTCTACATCAAGGCCCTGCGCCCTGAGATAAAGGTCATCGGCGTGGAACCCGTGGATTCAGACGACATGCGCCGCTCCATTGCTGCCGGGCGCCCCGTGGAAATGCGGGAGGTGGGCCTTTTTGCAGACGGCGTGGCAGTCAAGCTTGTAGGCGAGAAGACCTTTGAGATCTGCCGTGACTGCCTGGATGATATTGTCCTGGTTGATACGGACGCCATCTGCTCTGCCATCAAGGATATCTTTGAAGATACGCGCGTGGTTGCCGAGCCTGCCGGTGCTTTGTCCCTGGCAGGACTGAAGGCCTATGCCAAGCAGAATGGCTGGCATGACAAGCGCCTGGCCTGCATTGTGAGCGGTGCAAACATGAATTTTGACCGCTTAGGCTATGTGTCTGACCGTGCAGCCATAGGCAGCCACAAGGAAGCACTGCTGGCGGTTGACGTGCCCGAAAAGATCGGATCCTTCAGGACTCTCATCCACACCATAGGCAAGCGCAACATTACCGAGGTCTGCACGCGCTTTTCCGACCCTGAAAAGGGCCATGTCTTCCTTGGCCTTTCCCTTTCCGATCCGGCTGAAAAGGAAAGCATCATGGAAGATATGCGCAAGCAGGGCTTCCGTGTCACAGACATGAGCAACAATGAGCTTGCCAAGCTGCATATACGCCACCTTGTGGGCGGCAATGCTCCCTGGATAGAACACGAGAAGCTCTACCGCTTTGTCTTCCCCGAACACCCCGGCGCCCTGCTGAACTTCATGGACGCCATGCACATGAACTTTAATATCACGCTGTTCCAGTACCGCTACCACGGTGCAGATTTTGGCCGTGTGCTGGTTGGCATTGATGTCCCTGACGAGAAGCAGGATCTTTTTAACGACTTTTTGCAGAGAGTCAGCTCAATGGGCTACCCCTATGTGGATGAGACCGACAATGAGGCCTACCGCATCTTCCTTGGCTGGCATGATGCAGAGAGGGCGTAGATACCGATCCTCAGGTTCTGCCTGTAACTGAACACCGGGTCTTGTCTTGTAGCCGGAAAGTACGGTATATCTTAAGCACAAAACTTCCTTTCTGCTTCAATCCCGATTTATACAGAGGAGGCTGAAGATGAACGTGTCAACATTAAAGACAGCTTTGTGTACGCTGGTCCTGTCCCTTTCTGTGGCTGTCCTGCCTGCCTATGCTGCCTCTAAGGTCAGCAGCCAGTGTACCTACAAGGGCATCAGGCTGAACGGCAAGGTCAAGGTTGTCGAACGTGGCGGGGATATCAAGGTACAGGTCAAGTCCAGTTTCCCGGATCTCAAGGTACAGCAGGTAACCAGCTTCCCAAACAAGTGCGGCCAGTGGCAGTTTGTGACCAGCTTCCCTGATTTTACTGTGCAGTTTGTCGATTCCTTCCCGGACATTACCATCAAGTATGTCAATGCCTTCCCCGGAAGACCGTAAACTGTCCTTGTAATGCATAAAATAAGGCCTCCCGCTTTTGTTTGCGGGAGGCCTTTTGCGTGTCCAAAATCAGGGAAGTATCAGGTATCAGAACCTGGCAGCGGCCCTGACAGACAAAAGAAGGACCGGAATCAGGGCAAGCAGCAGGTGCTGCCGTCTTGGCCTGGCAAAGAGAATGCCCCAGCAGACCAGGCTTAAGCAGGTTGTGACAAAGGGCCCGAAGCGCATGATCATGCCTCTGATGCCGTTGCCGAGCATGGGCGCCATGGAATTAAAGGCCGTATAGCTGGCATCCAGGAACTGGAAGGCAGCCCCTGCAATGGCAAAGGCCGTGCACATGCGTATGGTTGTTTTCTGTACGTCGCTTAAGGGACATATGTCTTCAGCCGTGCCTGGAATTATGGCTTCGCTGCGTTTTTGCTTGTCCAGTTCCTTTGTCCTGGACGAAAGAGGCTCAAGCTGCAAGAAGAAAAGCAGGGCCGCAATGCCGCCGGCAGGCATAAGGGCAGCACAGCCTGTTCTCCATACGTGCTTGAGGAGAACCATAAGCACGTCTTCCTGGCTGAGCTGTGCCGGAAGTCCCAGAAAAGGCCAGTTGCGCAGGATAAAGGACGAGGCAAATACGCAGGTTGCGGCAAGAGCCAGCAAGGAAGCTACTGTGCTTTTTGCCTGCATGGAAGATTCAGTGTCCTTGTCCATGGCTGCAAACGATGTCCTGTAGGCAGGACGTGCCACAAGCCAGCTGATATAGAAAAGAAGAAGGCCGCCCAGCCAGGACAAAAAGCCCGTTGTTGTGGCAAGCCACTGGTTAGAGAAAGGTTCAAACGGGGCAGCTACAAGGTCAGGCATGGAAGACGGCAGGACAACAAGGGTAACAAGGCCTGCACCGGCAACGGCTATTGCTCCCAGCACGCCTGTTGCCAGGCCCAGGACATGCAGTATTGCCCCTGTCTGGGACATGGCCACACGGTGCCTTTTGCGGCCAAGGAAAAGGCAGATAAACAGCATGAATGGCAACACAAGCGTACATTCAGAGGCGATGGACAGTATAGCATAAGCGGCCTGCCAGACAGGAAGCCAGAGTGGTTCTTGCATATATCGGATACCTGAAAGGAAAAAGGTTGCTCCGGAAAAGGTGCTTCGGAAAAGATGCTGCGGATGGTGGTGTCCGGATAACACCTTCTGACTTTGCCTGTGCCTTAAGAACAAGCAGTCAGAATTGTCTGATACGTAGGGCTGCCAGGCAGAAGATGTGCCTTTCAGCCTTGTGGCTTTATAAGTCAGTTCTTTTGCAAATTCAAACCCGGTTTGCGCCTGCTCCTGTTTTTGGCATGATCTGAAAAGGCCCCTTTCTCTGATGAGAAAGGGGCCTCATAGTTACAGTTTATGCAGTGAGACGACTATTCGTCCTCGCCCCACTTGATGAAGCCGGGATTGACGTCAACCATGGCGTTGACAATCAGTTCAACCAGGCCGCCGTAGGCGAAGCTGTTCTTTTCAAAGAGCTCGTGCATCTCCAGGATGTCGCGGATGGAGCCCTTGCAGTTGGAGCAGGGAGCGCAAATGTACTTCTTGGTCTCAGGTCCAAGGCAGTCCTTGAAAGCTTCGCTGATCTGCCAGAACTTTTTGCGGCTGGCGATGTTGTTGCGCCAGACATTGCAGTTGTTGCGGGAGATGATGGCGAAGCCGGAACCGCCGCCGCAGCAGTAGTTGTTGACGCCGTGGCAGGGCATTTCGCGGAACTGAGGGGCAATGGCGCGCAGGATTTCGCGCTGGGGCTCAACAATGCCCATGAGACGGACGATGTTACAGGGATCGTGCAACGTCACGGGGAAGTTGTTGCGGGAAGGATCGAGCTTCAGGCGGCCTTCCTTGATGATGTTGTTCAGGGTGACGTAGCAGATTTCGCGAGGAACCTGCAGGTCGTAAGGAATGACGCGGTCGGCAATGACGTTCAGTGCCTTGGAGGCATGGCCGCATTCGCCGATGACGATCTTCTTGACGCCCAGCTCTTTTGCAGCCTGGAAGTGCTGCAGGGCAATACGGGCAGTCTGGGCATCGTCGTAGAACACGCCGTAGTTCACGCCGTCGTAGCCCAGCATCTTGCTGGACAGGGTCCAGCTTAAGCCGGCTGCATTGAAGATGAGGGAGAAGCAGGCGATGTTTTCAGGCCAGGCCATGACTTCGCCGGCATTATGCAGGAGCAGGATGTCGGCACCCTTCTTGTCAAAGGGAGTCTCGATGCCCACGCCGGTGATTTCGGTGTAGTCCTCGTCGATGAACTCGACGTTGTCCTTGACAACATCGGGAGTCATGCCTGTGGAAGAGCCGCGCTGCTGCTGCAGCTCTGTGCCCTTTTCATGCAGTTCCTTGGGAGCAAAGCCAAGTTCCTGGCTGAAGACCTTGCGCAGTTCGCGGGCAATCAGGCCGTTGTCAACGCCGATAGGACAGACCTGGGCGCAACGGCGGCAGAGGTTGCAGCGGTAGGCCAGTTCGCCTAAGCGGACAACTGTCTTCCAGTTGAGGGGCATGTCGCCGTAGCGCAGTTTGGCGAAGGGCTCTTTCTTGATGTACTGATGATAGATGCGGCGCAGTATCTCCGAACGGAAGTTGGGACGGTACATGGCGTTTTTGCCGCTCATCTCGTACAGATGACACGCTTCGGAACAGGAGTTGCACTGGGCACAGCAGTCCATGCTGGCTTCGAGCATGTTGACGAAGGTCCAGTTGTTGTTCTTGTCGAACAGCTTCTTCATGCCGGACAGGAACTTGTCAACCAGCTCCTGCTCTTCCAGGGCATTCTTGGGACGGGGGATGTTCAGGATGGACACGCCGTCCAGCATGTCACAGCAGAAATCCTTTTTCTGCTGTTCGGAAGGGGCTGCGTAGGGAAGAGGTTCTACGTCGAGGGGCAGCTTGGGAAGGTCATTGTTGTCGTATTCAATGAGCTGTCCTTCGACAGTGGAAATATCTGTAAGCTTCTGGATTGTTTTCATATAGCGTTCACCTCGTATGCTTGGCGCTTCCTACTTCTCGCCTTCCTGGCAGGGATAGCCGGAAGTGGCAACCTGTACCCATGTCTTGTCTTCGCCCTTGGGATTGATATGGGGGGCAGCCCAGGTGCACTTGTACTGCAGGATGTCATTGATGGCAGCCTGGCGCTTTTTGCTTGTACAGGTAGCGATGTCTTCCCAGCGGATGTCATGGTAGAGGAAGTACTTCAGCAGGATGTGGCTCATGAAGGATACGGGGATCAGGATCATGAGGAAGAAGCCAATCACCATGTGCACGATGAAGCCGCCGCTGCCAACACCGACAAAGTTGAAGGTCAGGGCATTGTAGACAAAGTCGCCGGCACAGGCAGCAAAGCTTTCATTGGTGAACCAGGTGATGAGGCCGGTCAGTCCGAACATGGCGAACAGGCCGATGGAGAAGAAGTGCTCAAAGGTAGAGAACATGCGCAGTCCTTCGTCTGTAAGACGACGGACCATGAGGCCGATACCGCCGTAGAGCAGGCACAGGCAGCCGACAAAGGACATAATCTGGATGAACCAGTAGATCAGGCCGATGAGCCAGCCGTCAGGAGAGCAGCCAAGCATGCGCAGGATGGCAGCGATCACCAGGATGATGGCACCGCCCATGAGCAGGTACAGGCCTACATGGAAGGGGTAGGTGCGGTACCACAGGGGACGGTTGTGATGGTAGGTCGCTTCCAGGAAGAGAATTTCCCTGAGCAGGAAGTAGATGTCGCCCATGTGATCGACGCTATGCTTGTGTTCCCACCAGTTCACTTCTTCCATGTAGCTGCCACCGTAGGCGGCGCGTTTGCCTTCATGCGGAATGGGGTACAGTTCCCAACGAATATGGCTCGGCGTCTTGCTCATGTAGGCACGAATCTTCAGGAAGGACGTGACAATGAAGCCGATAAGGGCAAGATACCCCAGCAGGTAAAAGATTGTTATCATGCATGTACTCCGTATTTGCAGGCGCAATGCGCCCAAAGAATCCACGTGGACAGCGTCCCACGCTGGCAGTGTCCTTCTGCCGTTTGCCTGGACAATTCACCCAATCCTTTTATTTGAATGTGGTTCAGAAACCAGAAAGAACTGATTCCAATGTCTTGATCATATATGATTTTCGGAAAAAAGCAATGATAATACAGGACATGGAACGGATCTATTCCTGAGTCAGCCTGTATGTAACTCCTTGTCCTCAGCTCTTTTATCAGCTAAGGCAGAGCGTCCCTTCCGTTGTCCTGCATGCCGGTCATATTTTTGCATCCGGAACAAAATGCAAAAGAAAAAGAGGGGGCATAAATCCCCCTCTTTTAAGAGTCAGAACGTACTAAAGGCCTTTCTTCAGGACTGCCTTGATGCCCTGGATAGCCTGGCGGGTGCGCTTGCTGTTTTCGATAAGCGCAAAGCGGACGTATTCGTCGCCCATCTGGCCAAAACCGATGCCGGGCTGCACGGCCACATGTCCTTCCTGCAAGAGCAGCTTGGAGAATTCCATGGAGCCCATGGACCTGAATGGCTCGGGAATCCTGCCCCAGCAGAACATGGTGGCCTTGGGCGGCGTAATGGGCCAGCCGACACGGTTCAGTCCGGCACAGAGCACGTCCCTGCGCTTGCGGTATTCGTCGCATATCTTGAGCACTGCATCCCTCGGGGCGTTAAGGCCCACAGTGGCTGCAATCTGGATAGGCTGGAAGATGCCGTAGTCAAGGTAGCTCTTGATTCTGGTGAGTGCATGCACCAGTGTCTGGTTGCCGAGGCAGAAGCCCATGCGCCAGCCGGCCATGGAATAGCCCTTGGTCATGGAGTAGAATTCCACGCCCACGTCCTTGGCGCCCTTGGCCTGCAGGAAGCTGGGCGCTTCGTAGCCGTCGTAGCACAAATCAGAGTAGGCCAGATCGTGAATGACCCAGATCTTGTGTTCCTTGGCGAATTCGACAATGCGTTCAAAGAAGGCAAGATCGACCGTGGCCGTGGTGGGATTCTGCGGGTAGCTGATGATGAGCAGCTTGGGCTTGGGCCATGTCTGCTTGGTCGCAAACAAAAGGTCCTCAAAAAAGTCCCTGTCCTCGGACACAGGAATGCGGCGCACGTCCGCGCCTGCGATGACCGGTGCGTATACATGGATGGGGTATGTCGGATCCGGTGCAAAAACCACGTCGCCAGGATTGAGCATGGCGAGGCACAGATGGGCGAAGCCTTCCTTTGAGCCTATGGTGGCTATAGCTTCCTTGTCCGGGTCCAGCTCGACGTTGTATCTTCTTGCGTACAGGTCGCAGATGGCCTTGCGCAGGTTGGGTATGCCGCGGGACACGGAGTAGCGGTGGTTGACCGGCTTGCGCGCTGCCTCGCAGAGCTTGTCTACAATAAATTTGGGTGTGGGCAGATCCGGGTTGCCCATGGAGAGATCGACAATATCGATATTCTCGTGGCGGAGCTTTTTCTTGATATCCCCGACGACTGCAAACGCATAGGGGGGAAGGCGCTGTATTCTGTCGAACTCGAACATAACTGTCCTCAAAATAAAAAAGCCAGACAGCTTTCCGTTTCAGGCCGGCCTGCTGGCATGACAGGCTGGGATGGCGTGAAAACAATCATGACTGCTGATTGTGTGAGGTTTGCCGGGGGACAGACCCTTGCTGGAGCGACTGGATGTAACGCTGCCGGAGGCCATGTTCGCATCATGCCTGCGGCTATCCCGTCTTTTATCTGACTATACAGAGTACAGCCCGGAAAAGTAAAGCACAAAAAAACAGGCCCTGTCTGCACCAGGGTGCCAACAGGGCCTGTAAAAAGGTCTTAAGTAAACAGATGGTCTACAAAGTACCAGAGTTGTTATACAGCGGTTCCTCGCGCAGTTCCTCAAGGAACTTGTCAGGACGCTCTTTCTGCTCGGGTACGGAGATCTCGCTGTTGATGTACTGGCGCAGGCCGGTACCTGCAGGAATCAGGCGTCCCACAATGACGTTTTCCTTCAGTCCGGCAAGATAGTCGATCTTGCCCCTCAGGGAGGCCTCGGTAAGAACCTTGGTGGTCTCCTGGAAGGAGGCAGCGGAGATGAAGGACGACGTGGTCAGAGAAGCCTGGGTAATGCCAAGCACCATGGGCTCTGCCGTTGCGGGCTTGCGGCCTTCGGCAAGGGCCTTCTGGTTGGCCGCGTGGAAATCGGCCTTGTCCACATGCTCGCCTTCAAGCAGGCTCGTGCCGCCGGAGTCAAGCACGCACACCTTGCGCAGCATCTGGCGGACGATGGTTTCAAAGTGCTTGTCATCAATACCCACGCCCTGATGGCGGTAGATGCTCTGAATCTCGTTCACAAGATAGCTTGCCAGGTATTTCTCACCCTTGGTGCGCAGGATGTCATGCAGTTCGGGACTGCCTTCGGTCAGGGGATCGCCTGCCTCCACAAAGTCGCCGTCCAGTGCGGTGATATGCTTGCCTCTTGGCACCAGGTATTCCTTGTCCTCACCGATTTCGGGGTGGACTACCAGGCGGCGCTTGCCCTTGGTCTCGCCTTCATGCTTGACGATGCCGGTGATTTCGGAAACGACGGCCATATCCTTGGGCTTGCGCACTTCAAAGAGCTCTGCAACCCTGGGAAGGCCGCCCACGATATCCTTGGTCTTGGACGTTTCGCGGGGACGGCGTGCAATTGTCTGGCCCTGTGTGACTGTATCGCCGTCCTTGACCATGACGACTGCGCCCACAGGCAGGAAGTAGACTGCCTCGGTCTCGATTTCGCCGTGCATCTGCTTTTTGATATCGCCTGTTGCCGGATCCACGATGGCAATGGCAGGCTTGAAGCTCGTTGTCTTGAATTCCTTCACCGTCAGGGTGATGTTGTTGTTCTCGTCAACGTTTTCCTGCACTGTCTTGCCGGGGATAAGGTCCACAAACTTAATGAGGCCTTCTTCTTCGGAGATGAAGGAGTCATAGGTGGGATCCCATGTGGCAAGGACATCGCCCTTGGCAACTTCCTGTCCGTCCCTGACGAGGATGCAGGCACCGGAAGGAACATTTTCCTTCTGGATTTCACGTCCCTGCGGGTCGATAACCACAAACTGGCCGCTCTTGTCGAGAACAACAAGCTGTCCTTCGGCATTGACGACCGTGCGCATGTGCTTGAACTGGATGCGGCCGGCATTCATGGCATCGGCCTTGCTTCGTTCAACCGTGCTGGATGCAGTACCGCCTATGTGGAAGGTACGCATGGTAAGCTGCGTGCCGGGCTCGCCGATGGACTGGGCAGCAATGATGCCCACAGCTTCGCCGATGTTGACCAGGTGCCCGCGGGCAAGGTCGCGTCCGTAGCACAGGGCGCACACGCCATGCTTGGCAGAGCAGGTCAGGGGCGAACGCACGGTGATGTTGGTGACGCCCTTGTCTGTAAGAAGCTTGGCCTCAGCCTCGCCGATAAGCGTATTGGCAGGCAGAAGTTCCTTGTCGATGTCGTCGGGATCCATGACAGGGTAGAGCAGCACGCGGCCCAGGGCACGCTTGGCGAGAGGCGGACGGTTCTCGCCGCCCTCGGCCATTTCCGTGAGCTCTATGCCGTCCACGGTATTGCAGTCATGCTCGGAGACAACCACGTCCTGCACGACATCCACCAGTCGCCTGGTGAGGTAGCCGGAGTTTGCCGTCTTCAGAGCGGTATCTGCGAGGCCCTTGCGGGCGCCGTGGGTGGAGGTGAAGTACTGCAGGACCGAAAGGCCTTCGCGGAAGGATGCCGTAATAGGCGTTTCAATGATTTCGCCGTTAGGCTTGGCCATAAGGCCGCGCATGCCGGCCAGCTGGCGCATCTGTTCCTGGTTGCCTCGGGCACCGGAGTTGGACATCATGTAGATGGAGTTGAAGCTCACATCGTCGATGGTCTCGCCGGTGGCAGGATTGGTGCGTTTCTCATGGCTGATTTCCGTCTTGATTTCGTTGGAAATCCGTTCGGAAGCACGGGACCACACGTCCACGACCTTGTTGTACTTTTCGGTCTTGGTGATGACACCGCCGTTGTACTGTTCCTCAATGGCGTCAACAGCCTTCTGGCTCTCAGCCAGGATGGCTTCCTTCTTGGTGGGAACCAGCATGTCTTTCAGGCCGATGGAGATGCCTGACTGGGTTGCGTATTCGTAGCCCAGGTTCTTGATGCGGTCGCACAGAAGGACTGTGGCCTTGATGCCGCAGGTCTTGTAGGTCACGTCCACCAGGGCGGCGATGTTTTTCTTCGTCAGTACCTTGTTGACGTGATCGAAGCTCAGGCCGTCCGGCAGGACATTGCCCACAATGACGCGGCCAGGCGTTGTGTCATAGATTTTGCCGTCCTTCATGCGGACCTTGACGCAGCTCTGCAAGGTGACTGCGCCATGGTCATACGCCTGGATGGCTTCCCAGGGACCGCAGAAGGCCATGCCTTCGCCTGGCTCGAAACGCTTGGCAGAGGTCATGTAGTAGAGGCCTAAGACCATGTCCTGGGAAGGCACGATGATGGGGCCGCCGTTTGCAGGAGACAGAATGTTGTTGGTGCTCATCATGAGCACGCGGCATTCAATCTGCGCTTCCACGCTCAGAGGAATGTGGACAGCCATCTGGTCGCCGTCGAAGTCTGCGTTAAAGGCTGTGCAGACCAAAGGATGCAGGCGGATGGCCTTGCCTTCCACAAGCTGGGGCTCAAAGGCCTGGATGCCCAGCCTGTGCAGGGTAGGTGCACGGTTGAGCATGACAGGGTATTCCCTGACGACCTCAGCCAGGATATCCCATACTTCCTTCTCTTCGCGCTCCACCATCTTCTTGGCGCTCTTGATGGTGGTGGCAAGCCCTCTTTTTTCCAGTTCGGAATAAATAAAGGGCTTGAAGAGCTCAAGGGCCATCTTCTTGGGCAGGCCGCACTGATGCAGTTTCAGGTACGGGCCTACGCAGATGACTGAACGGCCGGAATAGTCAACGCGCTTGCCAAGCAGGTTCTGGCGGAAGCGGCCCTGCTTGCCCTTGATCATGTCAGACAGGGATTTCAGGTTGCGTCCGTTGGTACCGGTGATGGCGCGTCCGCGGCGGCCGTTGTCAAAGAGGGCATCCACGGCTTCCTGGAGCATGCGCTTTTCGTTGCGGATAATGATTTCCGGGGCGCCAAGCTCCATCAGCCTTTTCAGGCGGTTGTTGCGGTTAATGACACGGCGGTAGAGGTCATTGAGGTCAGACGTGGCAAAGCGTCCGCCGTCCAGGGGAACAAGGGGACGCAGTTCCGGCGGTATGACCGGAATGACTTCCAGTATCATCCATTCAGGCTTGTTGCCTGACTCGATGAAAGCCTCAATAATCTTGAGACGCTTGGTAATTTTCTTTTTCTTGGTCTGGCTCTTGGTCTCGTCGCCCTCGCGATGCAGTTCCTCGCGCAGGCCGGGCAGATCCTGTCCTATTTCCTCAAGCAGGGTACGGATGGCTTCTGCGCCCATGCCGACACGGATGCAGTCTTCGGAACCGAAGTGATCCTTAATCTGCTGGTACTGCTCTTCCGAGATGACCTGCTTCTTTTCAAGGCTGGTCTGGCCGGGATCCAGGACGATGAAGCTGTCAAAGTACAGCACCTTTTCGAGGTCGTTCATGGACATGTCGAGAAGGGTGCCGATTTTGGAGGGCAGGGTCTTCAAGAACCAGATGTGGGCCACAGGGGCAGCCAGCTCTATGTGTCCCATGCGCTCGCGGCGCACCTTGGAAGCAATAACCTCGACGCCGCATTTTTCGCAGACAATGCCGCGGTGCTTCATGCGCTTGTACTTGCCGCAGTTGCACTCGTAGTCCTTGGTAGGTCCAAAGATACGGGCACAGAACAGGCCGTCGCGCTCGGGCTTGAAGGTGCGGTAGTTGATGGTCTCGGGCTTCTTGACCTCGCCGTAGGACCACTCACGGATGACTTCCGGGGACGCTATGGAAATCTGTATGGCCTTCAGGTTGCGCACATTGGCGACATTTCCCGAAGTTCCGCGGTTGGAATAGAGATTGTCCATGCTCATATTCTGTATATTCCTTAGCCAGGGGACGGGATCCATCCCCTGGCTCAAGCTGTATGTGTGCTGGAAGATCGTGCCTTCAGGCTAGCGTTCGTTGAAGGGAACAAGCCCGACTGGTCCGGGACGCTTTTTGCTTTCTTCCTGATGCAGCGTCACATTGAGGCCCAGGGACATAAGTTCCTTGACCAGGACGTTGAACGACTCGGGAAGGCCGGCTTCAAGGAAGTTGTCTCCCTTGACGATCTTTTCGTACATTTTGACGCGGCCTGTGACGTCATCGGACTTGATGGTGAGGAATTCCTGCAGAAGGTAGGAAGCACCGTATGCCTCAAGTCCCCAGACTTCCATTTCACCCAGTCTCTGGCCGCCGAACTGCGCCTTGCCGCCCAGAGGCTGCTGGGTCACAAGGCTGTAGGGGCCGGTGGAACGGGCGTGGATCTTTTCGTCAACCAGGTGATGGAGTTTGAGCATGTACATGACGCCCACGGTGACCCTTCTCTGGAAGCGCTCGCCGGTACGGCCGTCGTACAAAACTGTCTTGCCATCATCATCGTAGCCTTCCTGCGTGAGCCTTGCCCAGATTTCGTCCTCTGTGACACCGCTCTCGCCGGGCTGTCTGTGCTGCATGATGATGCTTTTCTTCATCCAGCCCCAGATTTCCTCTTCGGTAGCACCGTCGAAGACAGGAGTCCTTGTGATGATGCCTGTCTTCAGCTTGCGCACGGCAACCCTCAGAGTCTCGTCATCCATTTCATCAACCATCTTGCTGATGTCTTCGGATGCAAAGATGTTCTTTACCTCGTCGCGCACAACCTGCATGGCCTGGCCGGACTCGATCATGCCTGCCAGCTGGCGGCCCAGTTCCTTGGCGCCCCATCCCAGATGGGTTTCCAGAATCTGGCCGATGTTCATACGGGAAGGCACGCCCAGGGGATTGAGGACGATGTCCACCGGACGTCCGTCTGCAAAGAACGGCATATCTTCCTGCGGCAGGATCATGGACACGACACCCTTGTTACCGTGGCGTCCTGCCATCTTGTCGCCCACAGACAGCTTACGCTTGATGGCCACATAGACCTTGACCATGCGGACAACGCCGGGAGCCAGATCGTCTCCCTCTGTCACCTTGTCGCGCTTGGAGTCGTAGATCTTCTTGATGAAGGCAAGCTGGGCTTCGTATTCCTCAAGAATCTGGGCTACCTGGTCATTGACTTCGCGGCTCTTGAAGAGGTTGGCGAATTTTTTGACCGGAAGCACGGCAATATGCTCGGCTGTCAGGGAGGAACCTGCATCCACCAGCGTCTCAAGGGAATGCTTGGGATGCATGACGGTCTGCACAACCTGCTTGCCCAGCACAACGGGCGTCAGGCGCTTGCGGAAGCTGTCGCCCAGAATGCGGATGTGATCGTCTTCCTTCTGGTTCAGGATATCGATCTCATGCTGCTCTATGTTCTTGGTGCGCTCGTCCTTCTCGCCTGTGCGGCGGTTGAACACCTTGACGTCGATGACTGTGCCCTCGACTCCCGGAGGTACCTTGAGGGAGGTGTTTTTAACATCCTTTGCCTTGTCGCCGAAGATGGCCCTGAGCAGCTTTTCCTCAGGCGTCAGCAGGGTTTCGCCCTTGGGCGTAATCTTGCCGACCAGGATGTCGTCAGTCTTGACTGAGGCACCGATGCGGATGATGCCGGACTCGTCCAGGTTGTGGCGCATGTCCTCTGAGACGTTGGGAATATCGTTGGTGATTTCCTCGGGTCCCAGCTTGGTGTCACGGGCAACAACCTCGAATTCCTCGATGTGGATGGAAGTAAAGATGTCTTCCTTGACCACCTTCTCGGAAATAAGGATGGCGTCTTCGTAGTTGTAGCCGCACCAGGGCATGAAGGCGACGGTGAGGTTCTTGCCAAGGGCAAGCGTGCCGTCCTCGATGCCCGGGCCGTCAGCCAGAACGTCGCCCTTCTTTACCTTCTGTCCGGGCATGCAGGTAGCCTTCTGGCCAAAGCATGTATTCTGGTTGGACTTGTGGTACTTGAGCAGGTCGTAGGCACGGATGCCGTTTGTTTCGGGATAGATGCCGCCTTCGTAGCTGACAATGATGCGGTCGGCATCGGCGTACTTGACTTCGCCGTCAGCAGGGGCAACCAGGCAGGCGCCGGAGTCCCTGGCCACAGTCACTTCCATGCCCGTGCCCACAAGGGGACGCTCGGAGCGCAGCAGCGGCACAGCCTGCCTCTGCATGTTGGAGCCCATCAGGGCGCGGTTGGCGTCATCGTGTTCCAGGAAGGGAATGAGGGCAGCAGAAATGGAAACCATCTGTCCGGGAGCCACGTCCATGAGGGTGACTTCTTCCTTGGGAACGACGGTCACATCGCCGCGGGCACGGACTGTCAGATAGTCGTCCAGCAGTCTGCCTGCTTCATCGACCCTGGCATTGGCCTGGGCAACAACCTGCTCGCCAGTTTCGCGCGTGGCATCCAGGTTGAATATCTCATTGGTTTTGACGCAGTCGCGCACTACGCGGTAGGGCGTTTCAATGAAGCCGAACTCATTGACCTTGGCGTATGTCGTCATGGACACGATAAGGCCGATGTTTGGTCCTTCAGGCGTCTCAATGGGGCAGATACGGCCGTAGTGCGAGGTATGCACGTCGCGCACTTCAAAGCCGGCACGGTCTCTGGTCAGGCCTCCGGGGCCCAGTGCGGACAGACGGCGCTTGTGTGTCACTTCGGACAGGGCGTTGGTCTGGTCCATGAACTGAGACAGCTGGCTGGTGCCGAAGAACTCCTTGAGCACGGCAGCCACCGGCTTGGGATTGATGAGGTCATGAGGCATCAGGGTGCTTGTTTCCTGAGAGCTCATGCGCTCCTTGATGGCACGCTCCATGCGGACCAGGCCTATGCGGTACTGGTTCTCGACCAGTTCGCCAACCAGGCGCACGCGGCGGTTGCCCAGATGGTCAATATCGTCGGGGGCGCCGTTGGTGTCCTTCAGGCGGCAGAGTTCCCTGATGGCACGGATGATGTCCGAATCCATGAGGGTGCGGCACTGCATCTTGCCGCCCTTGCCGTCGTCAACAAGACATTCCTCGTCGCTGATGCCCAGACGCTGGTTCAGCTTGTAGCGGCCTACCGGTGAAAGATCGTAGTAGTCCAGGTTGCGGAAGATGTTGCCAAAGAAGTTGGTGGCGATTTCAGGTGTAGGCGGAGAAGAAGGACGCAGGCGGCGGTAGATCTCTTCCTGGGCCTTGGTTGTGTCCTCGGCCTTGTCGCTCATAAGGGTGTCGCGGATACTGGAAGAGGTATGCGTGCCCTTTGTATGGAGCACGGTAACTTCTTTTATGCCGGCATCGCGGAGGAGGACGAGGAGCTCGGGAGTGATTTCCTGAGCCATTTCGCCGAGTACTTCGCCGGTATTTGGATCGAGAATGTCATCGCCGAGGAAAAGGCCGACAATGGTGTCGGGACGCACCTCGATGGCAGGCATGTTTTTGCAGATGTTTTTCCAGTTGCGTACTGTTACTGCCTTGCCTGCTGTTGCCAGCTGGTTGCCATCCTTGTCAAAGACATCGCTGTAGGAAGGTTCCTTGTGCAGATAGTCGTCCAGACCTTCCTTGGAGGCATATTCAGGCTTGACTGCCATAAAGAGGGCATCCGGCTCAAAGACAGCCCCGTCCCTCTTCAGTTCCTCTGGAACCTGAAGATAGAAGGTCTCACGTTCCTCTCTGGGATAGAACGTGTCCAGGATGTCCTGCTTGCTCATGCCCATAGCCTTGAACAGGATAGTGGCGGGCATCTTGCGGCGGCGGTCTATGCGGACATACAGGATATCCTTGTGGTCGAAGTCAAAATCGAGCCAGGAGCCGCGCATGGGAATAACTCGGCAGGAGTAGAGGAGCTTGCGGGAAGCATGCGTTTTGCCGCCATCGTGCTCGAAGATAATGCCTGGGGAGCGCTGCAGCTGGTTGACGATGACACGCTCTGTACCGTTGACAATAAAGGTGCCTTTTTCCGTCATAAGAGGCAGGGTACCAAAATAGATATCCTGTTCCTTCATATCACGGACGGTACGTTCGCCGTCATCATCCGTCTCATACGTTTCCAGACGTACCTTGATACGGACGGGGGCTTCATACGTCAGGCCCTTGGAGATACATTCGGCCTGGTCGTACTTGGGCTCCTGTATTTCATACCCTTCGAACTGAAGCGAAGCGGTCTTGTTAAAATCCTCTATCGGGAAAACAGTGTGGAAAACGCCTTCCAGTCCGACTTCAGGATTTCTGTCCTCGGGCTTGACGCCTTCCTGAAGAAATTTCGTATAGCTGCCGAGCTGCAGCGTAAGCAGATGCGGGATGGGCGTTTCGACCTTAATCTTGCCAAACTGCTTGATGAGTTGTCCCATGCGATGATCCTCGAAGGTAGGTGGTGAGTCTGCGGAGTGCGTATAATGCAGTGCGTATAACGTTCAGGCTGCACCTGGCCGCAGATAGGCCGCAGATACTCTCTGCATATGGGCTTGTCACTTGCGTTGGTGCCGGGGCGGCGAGCAGTGCCGGATCCGCTCCTGGCTTTTACAAATGCAAAAAACGGCGCAAAAAAGCGTCTTCCTGCTGAAGTAAGTTAGTTCATTGGGAAGGACCGTAGCGTCGTAACTATATGGAGGGTGCTGGAATTATGGATAATCCCCTCCGGACTTATTGGATGAATTAAGAGCAGGCAATGACCCTGATGGAACAGAGCTTATGACATCTCCCCCTGCCGTATGGCCGGAAATTTTGGATGGACCGGAACCCGCCGCCGTTTTGCCCCAGGGCAAAACCAGCTGTACAGCCTCCTGCCAATACCTGAATTCCCTTGTGTCGGCACGGTATGTAAAAACTAAGCTTTTCTTCTTAGCACAGACTACCTTGGAAGACAATGAAAAAAAGCGGGGAGAGGGCAAAAAAAAAGTGGAGGCAGTTGCAGGCAACTGCCTCCACAATAAAATTGAAAGAACTTACTTCACTTCCACGACAGCGCCGGCTTCTTCAAGCTGCTTCTTGGCGGCTTCGGCATCGTCCTTGGAAACGCCTTCCTTCAGGGTGGAGGGCAGGTTGTCAACCTTGTCCTTGGCTTCCTTGAGGCCCAGGCTGGTCAGGGCGCGCACAACCTTGATGACGGCGATCTTGTTGGCGCCGGCTTCTTTCAGCACAACGTCGAACTCGGTCTTTTCTTCAGCGGCAGGAGCGGCAGCGCCGGCAGCAGGAGCAGCGGCAACAGCAACAGCAGGAGCGGCGGCGGAAACGCCGAACTTTTCTTCGAGTTCCTTGATCAGTTCGGAAAGTTCCAGAACGGACATGGAGGAAATAAATTCAATTACTTCTTCTTTTGTAGCGGCCATGGTATTTCTCCTAGGAAATATCTTTCTGAGAATGGGTTAAGCTTGCTTTGCCTTCTGCTCTTCAATTGCCTTCAGTGCATAGAGCAGGCCACGCACTGTATTGGCAAGCAGGCTGACAAAGTTGGTGGGTACTGCGTTCATGGTAGCAAGCAACTGTGCCAGCAGCTGTTCGCGGCCGGGCAGCTTGGACAGTGCCTCGATATCTGCCACAGACAGGGCCTTGCCATCAAGACTACCGCCACGGATGACAAGAGTCTTGCTGTCTTTTGCGAACGTGCTGATTGCTTTGGCTACCTGAACAGGATCTTCGAAACCAAGGGCAACACCGGTGTTGTCATGAAAGTCATTCTTGACAGCATCGTGTTTGGTGTCGGAGAAAGCAATACGGCCCAGAGTGTTTTTAATGACGTGATATTCGCCACCTGCTTTGCGCAGGGCCACTCTCAGGTCGGTCGATTCCTCCACCGTCATACCCTTGAATTCAGTCATAACGGCTATAGAAGCAGATACGGCCTTAGCCTTCATCCCTTCTATAATAACCGCTTTCTGTGACCTATCCACGTGAATCTCCTCACGTTAGGGTTGCCAGGGGGAACCGAGCCGAAAGTCTGGGCAGGGTTTACATTCCGTTGCAGGAACAACCCGCCGTCTTCGACTCAATTCCTCATTCCATTGCCGAAGGAGAGAAACTCTCCTTTTTTGAGTGACATAGTCACTCATCTGAGAATCTGCAAGCAGTAAGTTAGCTGGCAGGAGTCTCAAGAAATTTCTTGACCTGGGTCATGTCCACCTTGTAGCCGGGGCCCATGGTTGTGGAGACAGTCATGCTGAGCATGTATGTGCCTTTGGCAGCAGAGGGCTTCAGGCGGTTGACTGTGTCAAGCAGGGCCTTCAGGTTGCCGACAATCTTGTCGGGTCCGAAGCTGACCTTGCCAAGGGGAGCGTGCAGGACGCCGGCCTTGTCAACGCGGAAGTCCACACGGCCGGCCTTCAGTTCGGTCACAGCCTTGGTGACATCCATGGTCACCGTGCCGGTCTTGGCGTTGGGCATAAGTCCGCGGGGTCCGAGCTGGCGGCCGATACGGCCAACCAGGGCCATGCAGTCGGGGGTAGCGACGGCTGCGTCAAAATCGAGGAAGTTTTCATCCTTGATTTTGTTGACGAGATCCTCGTCGCCTACGAAATCAGCACCGGCTGCTTTGGCTTCGGCCTGCTTTTCACCCTTGCAGAAAACAGCCACACGGACTTTCTTGCCGAGGCCGTTGGGAAGGGTGCAGGCGCCGCGCACCATCTGGTCAGAATATTTGGGATCGACGCCAAGGCAGATGGCGACGTCTACTGTTTCGTCAAATTTTGCGTAGGAAGCGGCAAGTGACTTGCTCACTGCATCCTGGATGGAAAAACGGTCCTCAGGCTTGATATCCTTGAGGGCACTTGTAAGTTTTTTGCCGTGCTTGGGCATTGTTGT
This sequence comes from Bulleidia sp., assembly GCA_963661665.1. Taxonomy (GTDB): domain Bacteria; phylum Desulfobacterota; class Desulfovibrionia; order Desulfovibrionales; family Desulfovibrionaceae; genus Desulfovibrio. The sequence continues at coordinate 24,448 of CAVLCT010000023.1, forward strand.
TTCCTTATGGGTATCTCCTGCCCTGTGCATACTGCGAGCAACTGGGCAGTGCAATTGATATCAATGTCAAAAGACGCAAGTCTACTTGACGTCAACACCCATGCTGCGGGCGGTGCCTTCAATGGTCTTCATGGCAGCTTCAAGGGAAGCAGCATTGAGATCGGGCATCTTCAGCTTGGCGATTTCCTCAACCTGGGCCTTTGTCAGCACGCCGACCTTGTTGCGGTTCGGCACACCGGAAGCCTTTTCCAGCTTGCAGGCCTTCATGATCAGCACGGAAGCAGGAGGTGTCTTGGTGATAAAGGTAAAGGAACGGTCAGCGTACACGGTAATGATCACAGGAATGATCATACCCTTCTGGTCCTGCGTGCGGGCATTGAACTCTTTGCAGAAGCCCATGATGTTCAGACCATGCTGACCAAGTGCAGGACCAACCGGCGGGGAAGGATTAGCGGCCCCAGCGGGGATCTGCAACTTGACTTTGGCGACAATTTTCTTGGCCATGAGATTATATCCTTAACTTGTTAAACAGGCCCATGACAAGCCATGAGCTGTCTATGTTGCTGCCCCTGATGCTGGCGGGCTATTCCTTTGAAACCTGGACAAAGTCAAGTTCAACCGGAGTCTGGCGTCCGAATATGGAAACTGACACACGCAACTTGCCTTTTTCGTAGTTCACCTCGTCCACATTACCGTTAAATCCGGAGAAGGGACCGTCAATAATGCGAACTTCCTCGCCCTGCTCAAAGCTGAACTTGGGACGGGGACTATCCTGGCCAGTCTGCACACGTGACAAGATGGACTCGACTTCTTCCTCCTTGATTGGAGTTGGATCGTTTTTTGCCCCGATAAATCCTGTCACCTTGGGTATGTTCTGTACCAGGTTCCAGGAGTGGGGCTCCATTTCCATCTTCACCATGACATAGCCGGGGTACAGCTTGCGCGTGGTGGTACGTTTGTTTCCTGTTTTTTTGCTGAGCTCGATTACCCGCTCGACAGGGACTATACAATCGTGGATGAGGCCGTTGTCCTCACCTCTGCGAATTATTTCCTTGATTGTCTTCTCGACACGCTGCTCAAAACCAGAATACGTATGCAGGAGGTACCAGCGTGCACGCTTTCTGGGTTTGCCTGCTTCCTCTTCTGTGATGATTATTTCGTCCATTGATTTTCCTGGCCGTCAGTTTAGGAGAGGAACGACTTGATGAGTGACGACAAAGCGAGGTCAACAAGTCCGAGAATAAGTGCCATGACTGCCACAAAACCAAGAACTGCGAAGGTTGCCTTGCGTGTCTCAGCTATTGTGGGCCACGTCACCTTGCGCAATTCGGCCCTGGAATTCTCAACATAGGTGAAAAAACGCTTGAATACGTTAGGAGCCTGTTCTGTCTCCTGGGCCTTCTGTGTCGTTTGGGTTTTTGTAGCCATGGCAAACTCAAGGTGTAAAAAATGGCAGGGCAGGAGGGATTCGAACCCCCAACATGCGGTTTTGGAGACCGCCGCTCTAGCCGTTAGAGCTACTGCCCTGCACTGCAGGGGGAAGGAAGATGTCCTTCCCCCTGAGAGATATGTTTATCGAACTTCGCGATGTACTGTGTGACGCTTATCCCACGGGCAGTACTTTTTGCGCTCAAGACGCTCCGTGGTATTCTTCTTGTTCTTGAAGGAAACGTAGTTCTTACGTTTGCACTCAGTACAAGCGAGGGTTATTTTTACTCGCATAGCGTTACTCGATGATTTCAGTCACAACGCCGGAACCAACGGTGTGGCCGCCTTCACGGATAGCGAAGCGAAGGCCCTGGGCCATGGCGATGGGATTGATAAGTTCAACGGTGAAGGTGCTGTTATCGCCGGGCATAACCATCTCGACGCCTTCAGCCAGCTGGATGATACCGGTGATATCAGTTGTACGGAAGTAGAACTGGGGACGGTAACCGCTGAAGAACGGGGTGTGACGGCCGCCTTCTTCCTTGGAGAGGACGTACACTTCGGACTTGAACTTCTTGTGAGGAGTAATGGTCTTGGGTGCAGCGAGAACCTGGCCGCGTTCAACTTCGTCACGCTTTGTGCCGCGGAGCAGGGCGCCGATGTTGTCGCCGGCTTCACCCTGATCCAGCTGCTTGCGGAACATTTCAACGCCTGTGCAGGTGGTCTTGGTGGTGGGCTTGATACCCACGATTTCGACTTCGTCGCCAACCTTGATGACGCCGGTCTCAACACGTCCGGTAACAACGGTACCGCGGCCGGAGATGGAGAACACGTCTTCGATGGGCATCAGGAAGGGCTTGTCAAGCTGACGGACAGGCTCGGGGATGTAGCTGTCAACAGCATCCAGCAACTCAAAAATGGGCTTGCAGGCATCGTCGTCGAGGCTGTCAGCATTCAGGGCATTCAGAGCGGAGCCCTTGATGATCGGAATGTCGTCGCCGGGATAGTCGTAGGAGCTCAGGAGCTCACGCACTTCCATTTCAACGAGTTCGAGCAGCTCGGGATCGTCAACCAGGTCGCACTTGTTCAGGAACACGACGATGGCGGGCACGCCAACCTGACGGGCGAGCAGGATGTGCTCACGGGTCTGAGGCATGGGA
>CAVLCT010000024.1:0-10874 GCA_963661665.1 Bulleidia sp.
CCAAAGGGCGATGCCAGCGTCTTTGTGCTGGGAGCCGATAACAAGGCCGAGGAAAGGCAGGTTGTGACAGGCGAGGTTGTTGGCCGCTCCTGGCTTATCACCTCCGGCCTCAAGGCTGGTGACAAAGTTCTTGTGGACGGTACAGACGGTCTGCGCCCTGGAAGCCTTGTCAGGGTAACCAGGACACTTGCTGCAGACAGCCCTGAGGCCGCTGCGACTGACAGGGCGGACTAAGCCATGTCCATATCACGTTTCTTTATAGACCGCCCTGTTTTTGCGTCTGTCCTGGCCATACTGCTCATGCTGGCAGGAACTGCCGCATGCCTGCGCCTGCCCATAAACCAGTTCCCGCAGCTTGCGCCGCCCACCATATCCATGGTCATCGACTACAGCGGAGCCTCTGCACAGACCATGCAGGACAACGTGGCCCAGATCATAGAACAGCGCATGACAGGGCTGGACAAGCTGCTCTATATCACAACCAACTCAAGCTCCGAGGGACGCTGCCGCCTGGCACTGACTTTTGAGCCGGGAACAGACGCCAATATCGCGCTCATGCAGGTCCAGAACTGCCTGGATCTCGCCATGCCCAACCTGCCAGATACAGTCAAAAACCAGGGCATACGTGTGCGCAAGGTGTCCGACACCTTCATACGCTTTTACTCTCTCTACGACAAAAACAATGCCATCCCTGTAGAAGACATTGCCGACTTTGCATCGTCTACCCTTGTTGATCCCATCAGCCGCATAGACGGCGTAGGCGATACCACTCTCTTTGGCTCGTCCTATGCCATGCGCATCTGGCTCAATCCCAACAAGCTTTTAAGCTACAGTCTCACCCCGAACGACGTGGTTGCCGCCATACAGGAGCAGAACAAGCAGATATCCGTGGGACAGCTGGGCAGCCTCCCTGCCGTCGCAGGACAGGAAATAAATGTAACCCTGCTCTCCAGGGTCAAGCTGCAGACAGTCGAACAGTTCCGCAACATCCTGGTCCGTATCAATCCCGACGGCTCAACAGTCCGCGTCAGCGATGTGGCCAGGGTGGAAATGGGCCGGCAGGGCTATGCCATCAACTCGCGCTTCAACGGCACACCTGCTGCAACCATAGGCATACAGCTGGCCGAAGGCGCCAATGCCGTAGCTACTGCCGAGCGTGTGGACGAATTCATGCACAGGATGGAGCAGTTCTTTCCAGCAGGACTGACCTATTCCATAGCAGGCGATACCATTCCCTTTATCCAGGCATCTATCAGCAACGTAGCGCATACTCTCATAGAGGCCGTGCTGCTGGTGTCGCTCATCATGTTCCTTTTTCTGCAAAACTGGCGCGCTACCCTCATCCCGGCCATGGCCGTGCCCATTGTCCTGCTTGGCACGATGGCAGTCATAGGGGCAACAGGATCCTCCATCAATACCCTGAGCATGTTCGGCCTTGTCCTGGCCATCGGCCTGCTTGTGGACGATGCCATCGTGGTGGTGGAGAACACCGAGCGCATCATGCAGTCCGAAGGGCTCTCTGCTACTGATGCCATACGCAAGTCCATGGACCAGATAACCTGGGCCTTGCTTGGCGTGGCAGCTGTTCTCTCTGCCGTTTTTATTCCCATGTCCTTTTTTGGCGGCATACCAGGGGCCATTTACCGCGAATTCTCGCTGACCATAGTCTCGGCTATGATATTGTCTGTCTTTGTGGCTGTTATTGTCACGCCCCCCATGTGCGCCTGCCTGCTCAAAAAAGGAGAACCCAGGCAGTCCGGCTTTTTTGGCGGCATGAACCGCCTGGTCGATACGGCCACAAATGCCTATGCGCATCTATTGCGCCGCCTGATCAACAATTCAGGCAAGGTAATGCTTGTCTATGTGCTCCTTGTCTGCTGTACGGTCTGGGCACTGGAAAAAATGCCCAGATCCTTTCTGCCGGTCGAGGATCAGGGAACGGTCAACATCAATATCTTTGTGGCTCCTGGCTCCACCAGCGAGGCGACTGAAGCCATTGTCAGGGATGTGGAAGAATACTTCTACAAGGAAGAAGGCCCTCTCGTGGATGCCGTGGCCATGCTGCTCGGCATGGGGCCCTACGGCAGCCGCGGACAGAATGTGGCCACAGGCTATGTCAAGCTGAAGCACTGGGATGACCGTCCGGATCAAAACCAGAGCGCCTCAGCCATTGTGCGCAGGGCCAGGGCACATTTTGCAGGCGACCCCAGGGCCCGCATTCTCTTTTCAGAGCCGCCGCAGGTACGCGGCCTGGGCTCTGCATCGGGCATCGTGCTGCAGCTTGAGGATCAGGGCGGCCTTGGCTACGACGCACTGGTGCAGGCAAGAACACAGCTGCTGGATCTGGCAGCCTCCAATCCCCTGCTCTTCAATACCCGTACATCGTCCTTAGGTGACATCCCGCAGCTCAGGCTTGTCATTGACGATCTCAAGGCAGGCACCTTCAGGCTCTCTGCCGATGCCATCAATGACAATCTCTCCACTGCCTGGGGCGGCACCTATGTCAACGACTTTGTGGACAGGGGCAGGGTCAAGCGCGTCTACGTGCAGGGCGATGCACCGTTCCGCATGAACACGGATGACTTAAGCTACTGGCACTTCCGCAATGCGGACGGCGGCATGGTGCCGCTTGATGCAGTGGCAACCCTTGAATGGACATTCGGTCCGTCGCAGCTGGAACGCTTCAACGGCGTGCCCTCTACCATTATAGAGTCATCACCTGCCCATGGCGTAAGCTCAGGCGATGCCATGGACGAGATAGAGCGCCTGGTACGGGAAGAACTGCCGCAGGGCATAGGCCTTGAATGGACCGGCTTAAGCTTTGAAGAACACAGGGCAGGCGGCCAGGCTTCCATACTGTATGCCATTTCCATCCTGGTGGTCTTCCTCTGCCTGGCTGCCATGTACGAATCATGGAGCATTCCCATGGCCGTCATCCTGGTTGTGCCCATAGGCGTGCTGGGCGCCCTGGGCTTAAGCTCGCTCAGGGGGCTCTATAACGACATCTACTTCCAGGTCGGCATTCTGGCCGTCATCGGCCTCTCTGCCAAGAACGCCATTCTTATTGTAGAGTTTGCCAGATCCCTGGTCAGGCAGGGCAAGAGCTTCAAGGCTGCGGCCATTACGGCTGCCTCCATGCGCTTAAGACCCATTGTCATGACCTCGCTGGCCTTTCTGCTTGGCGTCCTGCCCCTGACAGTAACCCATGGTGCTGGCGCAAGCAGCCAGCATGCCATTGGCACAGGCATCATAGGCGGGACATTCCTGGCAACGGCCCTGGGCATCTTCTTTACCCCTGTCTTCTTTGTCTTTATCAGCAGGCTCTTCAGCAGGAAAAAGGATACATCCGCAGAGGATGCCCGGCTTTAGGCAGGCGTCAGAAAAAAGACACGGCAAAGGTGGTCAGTCCCTGCAGCGAGCCTCAGCGCATCAGCCAGGAAGGGCCGCAGGGAAGCATTTCCCTGCCCTGCTTCAAAAAATGGCTGAGCTTGTGAAAAAATGCCGATAAGGTATCTTGACCCAATGTTTTGTTCCGTGTAAAATTAAAATATTCTGATCCTGACGTACCTATGCTTGTTTCAGCCCTCTGTGAAACGTTCCTGAAGGCTTTTCTGGGACAACAGGAACGTCACAACAGCCCCGCCAATGTACTAAGGAGGCTTTATGCGAATTGCCATTGGACTAGGCAAAGAGCGCAGTGAGAAGGATATGGAAGATCGCGGCATCAAGCGTCGTGATTTTATGAAGTTCTGTACTGCTGTGGCTGTCACAATGGGCCTTGGCCCTGCCTTTGCTCCTGAAGTTGCCCGCGCTCTGACCGGGAAGCGCCCCTCAGTGGTGTATCTGCACGAAGCGGAATGCACAGGCTGTTCTGAAGCAGTGCTGCGCGCCGCCAACCCCTTCCTGGATGAACTCATCCTGGACACCATTTCCCTCGACTACCATGAGACCATCATGGCCGCCGCTGGTGATGCCGCTGAAGAGGCACTGAATGCTGCCGTCAACAATCCTGACGGCTTCATCTGTGTTGTCGAAGGCGCCATTCCCACCGCTGACAATGGCGACTATGGCTATATCTCCGGTCACACAATGCTTTCCACAGTGCGCCGCATCATTCCCAAAGCCAAGCTCACTGTGTGCATGGGCACCTGTTCCGCCTATGGCGGCGTGCAGGCAGCCAAGCCTAATCCCACCAAAGCCATGGGCGTTGCCGATGCCCTGGCCGACCTTGGTGTGAAACCCGTCAATATTCCCGGCTGTCCGCCCAACCCGCTGAACCTCGTTGGTACACTGGTGGCCTACCTCACCGGCAAGAAGATCGAGCTCGACGAATACGGCCGTCCTCTGATGTTCTTCGGCAAGACCGTGCATGAGCTGTGTGAGCGCAAGAAGCACTTTGACAAGGGTGAATTTGCTCCTTCCTTCAATTCTGAAGAAGCGCGCAAGGGCTGGTGTCTGTATGATCTGGGCTGCAAGGGTCCTGGAACCTACAATAACTGTCCCAAGGCTCTGTTCAACCAGACCAACTGGCCTGTTGGCGCCGGCCATCCCTGCATAGGCTGTTCCGAGCCTTCATTCTGGGACGATATGACGCCGTTCTACGAAAACTAGGGAGCGCTCCATGTCAAAAACACCTCAGTCTACCTACAGCGGCCCGGTTGTCGTTGATCCGCTGACCCGTATTGAAGGCCATCTGCGCATCGAAGTCGAAGTGGAGAATGGCAAGGTCAAGGATGCCCGCTCCTGCGGCACCCTCTTCCGCGGCCTGGAAACCATTGTCAAGGGCAGGGATCCCCGCGACGTGCAGCACTTCACTGCCCGTACCTGCGGCGTCTGCACCTATACCCACGCCCTGGCCTCCACACGTTCTCTGGAAGACGCCATCCACAACGCCGACAAAAATTTCCAGATTCCGGCCAACGCCACCTATATCCGCAACCTGCTCCTGGCCCAGCAGCAGCTGCACGACCACATCGTGCACTTCTATCACCTGCACGCCCTGGACTTTGTGGACATCACAAGCGCCCTCAAGGCTGATCCTGCCAAGGCTGCCAAGCTGGCTGAAAACACTTCCGGCCAGCCCTGCAAGGCTGAAGACCTCAAGGCCGTTCAGGACAAGCTGAAGGCCTTTGTGGCCTCCGGACAGCTGGGCCCCTTTGCCAATGCCTACTTCCTGGGTGGACATCCGGCCTACTATCTTGAGCCCGAGGCCAACCTTGTTGCCACGGCCCATTACCTGCAGGCCCTGCGCGTGCAGGTCGAAGCGGCCCGCGCCACAGCTGTCATCGGCGGCAAGAACCCGCATCCCCAGATGCTCATTGCCGGCGGCGTGACCTGCTACGATTTCCTGACCGACAAGCGCATTGCCGAGTTCGAGGAACTCTTCAAGAAAACCGTGGGCTTCGTGAAGAACGTCTACATTCCCGACCTGCTCATGGTTGCCGGCCAGTACAAGGACTGGGCAGGCATCGGCGGAACCACGCACTTCATGAGCAACGGCGAATTCCCCATGCCCGGACAGGAACATGACCTGAGCACCCGCTGGATGAAGCCTGGCATTCTTCTGGACCGCAAGCTGGCCCTGGAAGCCTTTGATCAGACCAAGATCAGCGAGCATGTGCGCCACAGCTGGTACAAGGGCGAGGAAGCCTGCACTCCCTACGAGGGCAAGACCGATCCCAAGTTCACCAAGATGGGCGACAAAGACCGCTACAGCTGGCTCAAGGCCCCCAGGTACGGCGAGTACTCCTGTGAAACAGGTCCTCTGGCTGCTACCCTGGTCAACTACGTTGCCGGCAACGAAGACTTCAAGAAGCCTGTGGACACAGTCCTCAATGCTCTTGGTGTTGGTCCCGAAGCCCTCTTCTCCACCCTGGGCCGCACCGCTGCCCGCGGCGTGCAGACCCTGGCTACTGCCGCCTACTGCGAGCGCCTGCTTGCCGAATACAAGGAAAACATCCACAAGGACAAGCAGATCTGCGTGGATCCTGAAATTCCCCAGGAAAGCAAGGGCGTCGGCTTTGTCGAAGCTCCCCGCGGCGGTCTCTCCCACTGGATGGTTATCGAGAACGGCCGAGTGAAGAACTTCCAGCTGGTTGTTCCCACAACCTGGAACCTCGGACCCCGCGACGCCAAGGGCGTGCTTGGTCCCTGCGAAGAAGCCCTCATCGGCACGCCTATCGCAGATCCCAAGCGTCCTGTTGAAATTCTGCGTACAGTACACTCCTTCGACCCCTGCATCGCCTGCGCCGTGCACGTCATCGACGGCCAGACCAACGAAGTGCATAAGTTCAAGGTCCTGTAGTATACGTTATTCGATATTCATGCCTTCAGGATCCGGGCACAGCATCCGGATCCTGAAGCAGTCTGACAGGCGGAAGCGGTTATTTTTTACCCCTTCCGCCTCTCGTTTTGTAAAGGCAACCAGGCTCAAAACACTGAGGCCCGGCAGACCGGGCCGACACTGAGAGGAAGCAAAATGGCTGAGAACGACCGTCTGTGCATACTTGGCGTGGGAAATACCATTCTCACCGATGAGGGCTTTGGCGTGCGCGCCATGGAATGGATGCGCGACCACTACACCTGGCCCGACAACGTCGATTTTATTGACGGTGGCACGCAGGGCCGTGTTCTCATGACCATACTGCTTGACTACAAGAGGCTTGTCGTCCTGGATATTGTCAGGGGGCAGTGCGAGCCTGGCACGGTCTACCTGCTTGAAAACGAGGACATGCGCAAATCGCAGAGCTTTCATGACTCTACCCATGACGTGGATTTTGTGGACCTGCTTAGCACCTGTGATCTTATGGGCGGCCGTCCGGATGCCTTTGTTGTAGGCTTTGAGCCCTATGAGTTCAATGAGCTGAATGCAGATCTCACGCCCGAAGCAAAAAAAGCCCTGCCTATGTTCTGCGAGAAGGCCGTTGCTGAAATACGGCGCCGCGGCTGGTCCGATCCCAAAGGACCTGTCCAGGGCTAAAAAGGCAGAAAGACTTCCCTGTACGCCTGTGCCAGATTGTCCTGGCAGACAGCACACGGGGAAGTCTTTGCTATTTTATCGTCTTGTCATTTATACCTATATTACAAGCTGTGCCAGTTCTGCGTTGAACACCCTGCGGCAATCTTTTCAAATATTGCCTTGTCCATGGTAAAACTGTGTGTGTCATCGGGGAAAGAACCGTCTTGTACGGCGGCACAATAGGCCCTGACGCCCTCTTTCACAGCAGAGCCCACGTCAGCAAAGGACTGAACGAACTTAGGCCTGAACTCCGAGTACATGGACAGCATGTCCTGCAACACCAGCACCTGGCCGTCACAATCCGGGCCGGCACCTATGCCAATGGTAAAGCAGCTGACCTTTTCTGTAACAAGCCTGGCAAGCTCACGAGGCACGCATTCAAGGACAATGCCCATGACGCCGGCTTCATCCAGCGCCATGGCATCATGAAGAAGCCCTGCCGCAGCCTCCTCTTCCCTGGCCTGCACCTTATAGCCGCCCAGCGTGTTGACTGACTGCGGCGTCAGGCCCAGATGCCCCACGACGGGTATGCCGCCAAGTTTAAGCTGCCTGACAAGATCGCACAGCTCGGATCCGCCTTCTATCTTCACAGCCTGGCAGCGTCCCTCGGCCATAAGGCGGGTCGCATTGCTCAGGGCATCCCTGATACCCGTCCTGTAGGACATAAAGGGCATGTCAGCGACCAGAAAGGCATCGCCCTGCCCGCGGGACACAGCCCTTGTATGATGCACCATGTCGTCCATGGTTACGGACACGGTATCGGGATAGCCCAGCATGACCATGCCCAAAGAATCGCCTACAAGCAGCATGTCACAGCCTGCTTCTGAGCAAAGCCTGGCCATGCTGTAGTCATAGGCCGTAAGCATGGCAATCTTTTCTCCGGCCTTTTTCTTGTTCTGCAAGGTGATGATTGTCTGTTTCATGCAAGCCTCCTGACAGCCGGCTGACGGTCTCTGTTCCGGATAATACTATTTTTCAATTTGCCATTTTCAGCACATTTGTCAAACCAGGTGCTGTTTTTCCAGAAACAGCTTACGCTCCAATGTTGAAAAGGCAACATTTTGTATCACAAAAAGTACAGTAAATCACTACACTATATCACAAATGTGAAGAAAAACCCTTGCGTCACATCTTTTTAGGGGCTATTACTGTTTAGCTTGATTGATCATACAGACTCTCAGGCAGGTCTTCCGCCTAATCCTCTTTGCACGCTGTACGGTTCAGGGAAGACAAAAGCGAAAGATTCTTTTTGGATGGGGAGCTTCTCCTCTAAGGAGAGGCAGAACGCAACATTCAGAGGAGTTAGTGGTATTATGGCTAACCAACATGTATTTAACGAAGACAAAGTCGCCTGCGTACTTGGCGGTTTTGTTTTCCTGCTTGGGCTGTGCAAATTTGCCGGCCTGGATCTCGTTGGCTGGATCCTGAAGATGGGAATGTGGGTCAATGACCCCATGCTCTGCTTCAAAGCCGCAACCAAGGGCTACATGGAAGGATGGCAGGCCCTTCTTGCAACTTATGTCTTTGTTACCCTGGGCCTGTCCGTGGGTATCAAAATGATGAAGGGCAATCCGATTAAATTTATCGGCGCCTTCACCGTCATCTTCTTTATTGCTGTGGCATGCTATGTGTGCGGCGCCAATGCCTACATTGCCGCCAACCCCACGCAGCTTGCCAAGCAGGGCATTCCCTGGGCTCTGGGCCTCAGCACTGAAGCCGGCCTTATTCTTGCCCTTATCGTGGGCATCCTGCTGGGCAACCTTGCCCCCGGCTTTGTCGAGAAGCTGCAGGAATGCGGCGCCTGCCGTCCTGAGCTTTTCGTCAAGATCGCCATCGTTATCCTCGGTGTCGAGCTGGGCGTGAAGGCTGCTGACGCAGCTGCCTTTGCCGGCGTGGTTATCTTCCGAGGCCTGTGCGCCATCGTTGAAGCCTACCTGCTCTACTGGGCTGTCGTGTACTACGTTGCCCGTAAATACTTCAAGTTCAACAAGGAATGGGCCGCTCCCCTGGCCTCCGGCATTTCCATCTGCGGCGTGTCTGCCGCCATCGCCACCGGCGGTGCCATCCGCGCCCGGCCGGTCGTCCCGATCATGGTTTCCTCCCTGGTCGTGGTCTTCACCTGCATCGAAATGCTGATCCTGCCCTTCATTGCTTCCGCTGTCCTGCACACCGAACCCATGGTGGCCGGCGGCTGGATGGGCCTCGCAGTCAAGTCTGACGGCGGCGCCATTGCCTCCGGTGCCATCACCGAGTCCCTGATCCTGACCAAGGCTGCTGCCCTTGGCACCAACTGGGAAACCGGCTGGATAACGATGGTTACCACCACGGTCAAGGTCTTCATCGACATGTTCATCGGCGTGTGGTCCTTCATTCTGGCCTACATCTGGACGAAGTACTTTGACGCCGAAGCCAAGGAAGGCAAGAAGATGAGCTGGGGCGATGTGTGGGATCGTTTCCCCCGTTTCGTGCTCGGCTACGTGATCACCTTCCTGATCATGCTCACCATCTGCATCAGCGATTCCGAAATGCACAAGGTTGCCAAGAGCATCTCCGGTGCCCTCAACGGCCTCCGTGTCATGTTCTTCCTGCTGACCTTCTTCTCCATCGGCCTGGTCTCCAACTTCAAGAAGCTGCTTGAAGAAGGCATCGGCCGCCTGGCGATTGTGTACGTGGTGTGCCTGTTCGGCTTCATCATCTGGGTCGGCCTGTTCATCTCCTACCTCTTCTTCCACGGCATGACTCCTCCGCTGGTCCAGGCTGCCGCTACAGCCGCCGGAATGTAATGCTGGAATTGCAAGGAGTATAAAATGGATACCAAACAGGAAGCCAAATTCCACGAAGAAATCCAGAACATGGAATATGAGCCCCTCGATCCTGTCGAAATGAAGCTCATCCACTGGAGCTGGGGTCTTGGTGTCACGCTGCTGGTTGTTCTGTACATTGTCAGCAGATACATCGGCCATTAAACAAAAGCTGTACTGCCGCATAAGCCGGCAGAACTGATTCTCTGGCTCCCCCGTATCAAAGCGGGGGAGCCTCTGTCAGAAAGGGGAAGAATTTCCTCTTTTTGCCAGAGGCTGAAAACCATCTGCCAGCCTGTTTTCTTTATCTATACAGATCCTGCCGTATGACAGGGTCCTTTTTTTAAGAGGGTTACACGTCATGCCACGGTATCATGTCCGTTATCTCAAGGGTCCCAACATGCACCTGCGTCTGTACCACGAGGCCATAGAAGAGGCTCCCTCCTTTGAGGAGGCCCTGCGCAGGCATACAGACTGGCCCATACAGGTAGCCTGGGATGACAGGGCTGCCACGGCCTGGAATCCTGGCACCTGCATGTACTACCAGGAAATGTGGGAAGCGGCCCTGCTTGACGAAAAGGCCCACATGCCGCTCATAGGCGCCTGGAAGCAGGGCACGGAAGAGCAGGCAGAAAAACGTTGAGCCAAAAGGTAAGCAGGGGAGCAGGGGATGCCCGCATTCCCCTTCTTGTGTCAGCCTGCCTGGCAGGAATCCCCTGCCGCTACGATGGCAGGGCCAACACTGTTGCGGAAATAGCCCTGTGGCATGCCCGGGGCCTTGTCCTGCCTGTGTGTCCCGAGGTCCTGGGAGGACTGCCCACTCCGCGCATTCCCTGCGAGTTACGCTCAAACGGCGTATTCGACAAAAACGGCACGGACAGGACAGAGGCCTTTCGTAAGGGTGCTGAAAAAGCCCTGGCCATGGCTCAGGAAGCCCACGTCCGGACAGCTGTACTGAAAGCCCGCTCTCCCTCCTGCGGCAAAGGCTGTGTGTATGACGGAACATTCAGCCATACGCTCTGCAAGGGAGACGGCGTTTTTGCGGGGCTTCTGCT
>CAVLCT010000024.1:11054-16060 GCA_963661665.1 Bulleidia sp.
TAAAGACAAAGACAGCAAAGACGCCCAAACAGGCTTTGACCTGCTCAGGCGTCTTTTCTAGTTTTTCCGGATCCGGCTTCTGACTTTAGGCAAGCATGTCCTGCATATTGTAGAGCCTGCCTGCCTTCTGCTTTACAAGCCATTTGCAGGCCCTTAAGGCACCGCCCGCAAAGTTGGCCCTGGATTCAGCCCTGTGCGTCACCTCAATGGTCTCGCCAGGTCCCATAAAGTACACTGTGTGCACGCCGACCACGTCGCCGCCGCGCACGGCCATAATGCCTATCTCATCCTTGGGACGGGGGCCTATGATGCCGTCGCGCCTGGAATTGCGGACCTTGGACAGATCCCAGCCCTTTGCCGCAGCAAGGCATTCGCCAAGCCTGATTGCCGTTCCGCTGGGGCTGTCCTTTTTCTTGTTGTGATGGATCTCGGTGATGTCCACGTCATAGTCATCGCCAAGGCCCTGCACCAGAAGAGGCAGTATCTTTTGCAGGACGCTGATGCCAACGCTCATGTTGGGAGACCAGAACAGGGGCGTCTCTGCCGCACAGCGGTGCAGTTTCTGAACCTGCTCCGCAGAAAAGCCCGTTGTGCCGATAACCAGGGGGACATGCCTTTCGGCGGCAATCTCTGCCGAGTGCAGGCTTGACTCCGGACTGGAAAAGTCAACTATCACGGCCCCTTCCGGGCAGGTCCCGATAACGGCACCGAGGTCGTCAGACACGACGCAGTCCACAGGCACCACCGCAGGCTGGTACTCCGTGCGCTCGACCATGCCGGCCATATCCAGATCGCTGTCTGACATAACCATGTCGCAGATAGTCTTGCCCATGCGCCCGCCGGCGCCCACCACAATAACCGGTAAACCCATATATATGCTCCTTGCTTTAAGCCTGCATCCCTTAAGAGGAACCGGCCTTTTTTAAACGTCCTGTTTATGCCCTTCAAGCAGGGCCATGAAGGCCTGCTCATCCAAAACCTCAATACCCAGGGATCTGGCCTTGTCAAGCTTTGAGCCTGGCTTTTCTCCGGCCACAAGATAGTCCAGCTTCTTGGACACGGCGCTCACCACGCTTGCGCCGGCCTTTTCAGCCATGCGCTGCGCTTCGCCCCTGGGGATGGAGAGCGTGCCTGTAAAGAGGATGCGCTTAGCCTGCAAGGGACCGCTGCCTTCTGCCGCACTGCTTTCCTTTTCCTCTGGCCACAGGCCTATCAATCTGAAGCGCTCCATCATCTCCCTGTTGGCATGCCCTGCAAAGAAGCTGACGATGGATTCGGCCATCTTGGGACCTACGCCAGGAAGGACAGTCAGCTCTTCGCAAGATGCCTGCTCAATGGCATCCATACTGCGAAAATGCTGTGCCAGAAGCTTTGCTGCCTGCTCGCCCACATGGTGTATGCCAAGCCCTGACAGGAAGCGGGCCAGGGTAGCCTCTTCCTTTGCTGCCTCAAGGGCCTGGACAAAATTGGAAGCCAGCTGCTTTCCCATGCGGTCATAGCCCAGAAGGTCCTTTTCAGTCAGCGTAAAGAGGTCGGCAGGCGTTTTGACGCGCCCTGACTGCACCAGCTGCTCAATCCACTGGCTGCCTATGCCCTGGATGTCCAGCCCGGCAGACGACACAAAATGGATAATGGAACGCAGCCTCACGGCAGGGCAGGAAATATTGTCGCATATCCAGGCAGACTGCCCCTGCTCACGGTGCACGCGCTCGCCGCAGGCAGGACACTTGTCAGGGAACACCCAGGGAACAGCCGAAGGCGGGCGCTTTTCCATGCAGACGCGCACAATCTCGGGGATAACGTCGCCTGCCCTCTGCACCACCACCGTATCCCCTATGCGCACATCCTTGGCCCTGACCTCGTCTTCATTGTGGAGCGTGGCGCTTGAGACTGTCACGCCGCCGACGGCAACAGGCACAAGCTTGGCCACAGGCGTCAGGACGCCGGTCCTGCCTACCTGCACCTCGATGGCCTGCAGGACGGTCATGGCCTGCTCTGCCGGGAACTTGAAGGCCACGGCAAAACGCGGCGACCTGGCCGTAAAGCCAAGAGCCTTTTGGGCTGCAAGATCGTTCACCTTGGCAACAGCGCCGTCGATCTGCATGGCATAGCTTTCCCTTTTGGTGCGCACCATCTCCACATAGCCTTCGACCTCGGCAAGGCCGTGGCAGATTTTTCCGCCAGGCGGCACAGCGAAGCCTGAGGCCTCAAAGTAGTGCATGAGATCCGCATGCGTTGTCCTTGGAGGACATGCTCCCCATGAGGCATCCCCCATGCTGTACGCCAGAAAGGTCAGCGGCATCCTGCGGGCGGCATTCACGTCAAGCTGGCGCAGGCTGCCTGCAGCCGCATTGCGGGGATTGGCAAAAAGCTTCTGGCCCAAAGCCTCGCGCCTGGCATTTACCTCGGCAAAATGCTCCTTGTACATGACCACTTCCCCGCGCACTTCCAGAAGCTCAGGGTAAGGCCCCTCCCCAGCAAGATGAAGGGGAATGGTGCGTATGGTGCGGGCCTGTTCCAGCACCACCTCGCCCTCTTCGCCGTTGCCCCTGGTTATGGCATTGGCAAGCACGCCGTTCTCATACACAAGCTCCAGCGCCAGGCCGTCCAGCTTGGGGTCGCACCAGAAGACCATGGGCGTTTCAGGGACTGCCCGTACCATGCGCTGGGCAAAGTCATGCCACTCGTCCATATTGAACACGTCTTCAAGACCGTACATGCGCGTCCTGTGGGCATGTGTCTTAAGTCCTGGCAAAAGCCCGCCGCCCACGCGCAAAGTGGGCGAATGGGGCGATCGGAACTGGGGATACTGCCTTTCAAGATCAGTCAGCTCGGCGAACATGGCGTCATAGAGCTCGTCAGAAATCTCCGGGGCATCCAGCGTATGATAGAGGCGGTTATGGCGCTCAAGCTCCCGTACCAGCGCATCCATGCGCTCGCGGACAGCTTTGTCTTTTGGGTCAGGCTCCTTTCCGGCTGCGGCCCGCAGAAGGGCATCTGGTTCGGGAGGCACAAGCATAGGGTTCTCCTCATTGCTGCAAAGACTGATTGCATTCTTCCGGCGCAATTCTACCCGAAAGCGCCTGCGCACTCAACAGCGCATCAAGGAAACAACAGAACCAGATAGCTTGGCAGGCCCCGGAAAACGCCCGATCCGGCAATTGCCTAACCTGCGTCGTTTGTGCTAAAAAATATAGCTCCGTTTTTGTCTTTTCCGCCTTTGGAACGCAAGATATATGCCTGAAAAAATCATCTATACCTGCTCTAACTGCGGAGCACGCTCACCGCAGTGGATGGGGCAGTGCCCCAAATGCAGACAGTGGAACACGCTTCAGGAAGAAGTGACAAGCTCCCTGCCCATACCTGCTGTTTCAGGCTTGCAGGCGCCAAAAGTCATACGCCTTCAGGATGCCGCAGAAGACGCAAGGCATCCTTTTTCATCAGGCCTGCTGCCGCTGGACAGGCTCTTAGGATCAGGGCTTGTGCCCGGTGCCGTCACCCTGGCAGGAGGCGAGCCAGGCATTGGCAAGTCAACCCTGCTTTTGCAGGTAGCCGGCCTTGTGGCAGAAAAGGGACGCAGGGTCCTCTACGCCTCAGGCGAAGAGACGCTGGCCCAGATACGGGCCAGGGGAGAGCGCCTTCACGCCCTGCACGACAACCTTCTGGCCATCTCCACGCCATCCTGCGACGATGTTGTCAGCGCCATGGCCGAGACAAAGCCGGACCTGCTCATTCTTGATTCTGTACAGACCGTTGCCTGCACCACTGCAGACGGCCTGCCCGGCAATGTCAACCAGGTGAGGGCTGTGGCAACGGCAGTCATCGAGGCCTGCCGCCGCCTGGCAGTCTCAGGCATCCTGGTCGGCCATGTCACCAAGGAAGGCACCCTGGCCGGACCGCGCCTTTTGGAGCATATGGTCGATACCGTCGTCTCCCTTGAAGGCGACCGCCGCCAGGCCTTCAGGATCATGCGCGTCTCCAAGAACCGCTTCGGGCCGTCCGACGAGATGCTCGTCTTCCGCATGGGCGGGCTGGGCATGGAAATCGTGGCCGATCCCTCGACCTTCTTTCTTGAGGACCGCAACCCGTCCCTGGCAGGGACTGCCGTCGTCATGGCCTGCGAGGGCAGGCGCCCCCTGGCAGTGGAAATACAGGCCCTGGCCTGCAAGTCCTGCTTTTCCATACCGCGGCGCTCTGCTCTGGGCTTTGACACCAACAGGCTGAACATGCTTCTGGCAGTCATAGAAAAGCACCTGCGCCTCAATTTTTCCCAGGTGGACATATACGCCAAGGTGGGCGGCGGCCTGCGCCTGCAGGATCCCGGCCTTGATCTTGGCGTCGTGACGGCAGTCCTCTCATCCTTTTACAACCTTCCCCTGCCCGGGAAGGCCGTCTTTTTCGGCGAGTGCGATCTGAACGGCCAGATACGTCCTGTCACCTGCCAGGACCAGCGCAAAAGCCAGGCCCAGAAGCTTGGCTGTACGCCTCTTGTCATGCCGGGAACCGTAAACACCATTGTTGATCTGGCCCAGAAGCTTTTCAGGCGCAACAGGGGGAGCGAGCACCATGGCTGAAGAAACTGAACGCAAGTACCTGCATGTATCCGCAGACGAGATCAGGCCCCTGCTGATACAGGCAGGGGCAAAGCCTGTCACAGGCCCCTGCTTTGAGACAAACGTGCTCTACGACCTGCCAGGCAAGCCCCTGCGGGAAAAGCACCAGCTCTTACGCCTGCGCACCAGCGAAGAGGCCAGCAGGTGCGAATGCAGGCTTACCTTCAAGGCCCCCCTGCCTGATGCCCTGGCAGGCGGCCGTGCGGTCAAGCGCCGCGAGGAGCTGGAACTCACGCTTAATGACGCCAGTGTCATGCATGCCATTCTGGCAAGGCTTGGCTATACTGAGATAGGACGCTATGAAAAAGTGCGTGAGTCCTGGCACATAGGGGATGCAGTCCATATTGACATGGACATGATGCCCTTCATGCACTGCGTTGAGATAGAAGCCCC
>CAVLCT010000024.1:16340-21713 GCA_963661665.1 Bulleidia sp.
GTCCATGTCACAACAGATATTTGCCACGCCGGATACCGGCACAGCCGATGTTGCCGATCCGGAACTTAAGGAACCGCCACTCTATGCCGTCTACCTGCACAACGACGACTATACGACCATGGAGTTTGTCGTCCTGATCCTAAAAGAAATATTCTTCATGAACGAGGAAAAGGCCATAGCCGTCATGATGAAGGTGCATCAGGAAGGCATTGCCAAATGCGGGACCTACATTAAGGAAATAGCTGCCACCAAAAGGCTGCAGGTCGCAAGGCAGGCTCAAAAAGCGGGCTTTCCGCTTTTATGCACCATCGAAGAGGAATAAGAGGAACATCCCCCTGCCGTTCCTGACATAACACTTTTCTAGGAGGATGCGGTTTCCCTTCTGCCAGATACAGGGGCACCGCTTAGTTTTGATGAAGTATACACCAGCCGCTGAAGAAGTCATAAAGCACGCCATTGCGGAAGCCCATTTCAGAAGGCATGCCATTCTCACCGTGGAGCATATCCTCTATGCCATGACTACTACGGACAAGGGCTGCGAGCTTCTTGGCGGGATCAATGTCAGCGTCTCAATGCTGCGCACCCAGATGGAAGAGTTTTTTGACAACTTCATGGAGACAGTTCCTGAATATGTATCCAATGACAAGATCGAATACAGCACCGAGCTGGTCCGTCTCTTTGCCAGGGTGGCGCGCAATATGCACAACGCATCCAGGGACATGGCCGATCTTGGCGCCATGCTTGTCGCCATTCTCCAGGACGAGGACATCCACGCCACCTATTATCTGCGCACCCAGGGCGTAACGCTGCTGGATACGCAGCAGTTTGTCTCGCACGGCTATGACGAGGGCAATGATGCCGGCAGGGAAAAGGTGCTGCAGGGGGAAGGCAGGGGAAAGGACGCAAAGAAAAAACAGTCCGCCCTGGAAGAATTCACCACGGATCTGACCGTACAGGCCAAGGAAGGCAGGCTTGATCCCCTGGTCGGGCGCCAAAGAGAGCTGGAACGCACTATTGAGATTCTCTGCCGCAGGACAAAGAACAATCCGCTCTTTGTAGGCGATCCAGGTGTCGGCAAGACGGCCATGGCCAACGGGCTTGCCCTGCGCATTGCAAATGGCGACATCCCGGAACGCTTTGCCAAATCCCATATCTACTCCCTGGACATGGGACTGCTTGTGGCAGGCACGCGCTACCGCGGCGACTTTGAAGAACGCCTCAAGGGCGTGGTCAAGGAGCTGCAGGACAAGCCTGACGCCATCCTCTTCATTGACGAAATTCACACCATCGTGGGAGCAGGCGCCACCTCCGGCGGCGCCCTGGATGCGGCCAATATTCTGAAGCCCCTGCTTGCCAGCGGGGATCTGCGCTGCATGGGATCCACCACCTTTGAGGAATACCGCAACCATTTTGAGAAGGACAAGGCCCTGTCCAGGCGCTTTGTGCCCGTAAAGCTGCATGAGCCCTCCCATGAGGAATGCCTCAGCATTCTTAAAGGTCTTGTACAGCGCTATGCCGACTACCACAAAGTAAGCTACAGCGATAGTGTCCTTGAAACCATTGTGTCCCTCTCAGCCCGCCATGTCCGCGACCGCCTGCTGCCTGACAAGGCCATCGACGTCATGGACGAAACAGGGGCCAGCGTCTACCTGAAAGCCTCTGCAAAGGCTGCCCAGGGCAAGGGTTCCGGCAAAAAGCCCAGGGTGGCCGTTGCCGACGTGGAGCAGGTCGTGGCCCGCATGGCTGGCATACCTGCCCAGTCTGTCTCAGGATCGGAAAAGAAGCGCCTGGCAAAGCTTGAGGAGAACTTAAAGCAGCGCGTCTTCGGGCAGGACGAGGCCATTGCCCTTGTCTGCCGCGCCATACTGCGCTCAAGGGCAGGCTTAGGCCAGCCTGGCAGGCCGCAGGGCTCCTTCCTCTTCTACGGGCCGACAGGCGTTGGCAAGACAGAAGTTGCCAAAAGCCTGGCCGAGGTGCTGGGCATTGAATTTTTGCGCTACGACATGAGCGAGTACATGGAGAAACACTCTGTCTCCAGGCTTATCGGCGCGCCTCCAGGCTATGTGGGCTATGACCAGGGAGGCCTCCTCACCGAGGCCGTGCGCAAGGCCCCCTTCTGCGTCATCCTGCTGGACGAAATAGAAAAGGCGCATCCCGACATTTTCAACGTGCTTTTGCAGGTCATGGATGATGCCACCCTGACCGACAACGGCGGCCGCAAGACGGACTTCTCCAATGCCGTCATCATCATGACTTCCAACGCCGGCACCTTTGAGATGAATACAGCCTCCATGGGCTTTACGCTGGGGCAGTCTGCAACTGATGCCGCAGGCAGGGCAAAGAAGGCCGTCGAGAACACCTTCACGCCAGAGTTCCGCAACCGCCTTGATGCACTCATTCCCTTCCACAGCCTGAGCAGGGACATGATGCTGAACATAGTGCGCAAGTTCTTAAAGCAGATTACGGACAACCTGGCAGGCCGCCATGTGGAGCTTGCGGTCTCTGACAAGGCCCTGGACTGGCTGGCTGAAAAAGGCTTTGATCCGGCCATGGGTGCTAGGCCTTTGCGCAGGCTCATGCGCGACGAGGTGGAAGACAGGCTGACGCAGGCCATGCTCTTTGGCTCCCTGCAAAAGGGCGGCAGGGCAAGGCTTTCCCTGAAGGACAAGGAACTTGTCCTGGAAACGGACTGATTTAAAGCATCTGCCAGGCATATCTCATGCACATGAAAGAAGCAGCCACGGGAGGCCTTAAGCCTTTTGTCAAATGGGCAGGAGGCAAGAAGCAGATCCTCACGGAATTAGCCTGCCGCATGCCTGAACGCTACGGCAGGTACTATGAGCCCTTCATAGGAGGAGGGGCCCTGCTCCTGCACGTGCGCCCAAAGAATGCCGTCATCAATGACGTAAACAGCCAGCTTCTGAACGTCTACAGGCAGCTTGCAGGGGATACAGAAGCAGTCATTGCGTGCCTTGAGAGGTTTGATTCAAAAGAGTGCGATGAAAAAATGTATCTTGCCATGCGGGAGCGCTACAACGCCATGATAGCAGGCAGCGTGCTTGATGCTGCCAGTGCGGCCCTCATGATCTGGATTAACAAGCACTGCTTCAACGGCCTCTACAGGGTAAATGCCAAGGGGCTCTTCAATGTCCCCTACAATAACAGGACTGGCGGGGCATCCATGGATAAGGAAAACCTGCTAAAGATAGGGAACTACCTCTCATCAGCAGCCGTGGAAATACGCGAGGGGGACTTTCAGGCCGCCCTTTGCGATGTCCAGGCAGGAGACTTTGTGTACCTGGACTCCCCCTATATTCCGGTGAGCAGCACTGCCAATTTTACGTCCTATGCAAAGACCGGCTTCTCAAGGGAAGATCATGAAAGGCTTGCCATGGAATACAGGCGCCTTGATGCCTTAGGGGCAAAAGTCATGCTGAGCAACAACGACGTGCCGCTGGTGCATGAGCTCTATAAGGGCTTCAGCATCTTATCTGTCGGCGTCAGGAGGGCCATCAACCGGGATGCTTCTGCCCGCATGGGCTGCGAAGTCATAGTCACCAACTATCAGGACATGGCAGGGAACGGCATTTGGCAATAAAAAAAGTACTTGACACATTAATATGGTTTAATTATAAATGTGCCATCAGGTCAGCAAAGCGGCTTTTCCCACAGCAAAGCCGCCACGGCCCAAAAAACCAGAAAAGACAATGCCGAGGATGAAAATGCCTTCAAAAATAACCTTGCCGGAAGAGATAGACAACCCGCTGTTCCTGCCGCTGATAAGGGCCTGCGCTTCAGGCTTTCCGCCAACAAACTCTGCAAGGAAAGACGGATTTCTCTGCCACGGAGGCCTGCTTGCCGCCCCCTACCTGCTGGCTGCGTATTCCAGGGGCATCTTCCCCTGGTTTGCCCCGGGAGACCCGATACTCTGGTGGACGCTGGCCCCGCGCTGCGTTCTTCTGCCGGAACAATATCATCTCCCAAAACGTGCCGCCAGAAAACAGGCTTCCATGCCTTTTGTCATTACCCTGGACACGGTCTTTGACAAGGTTCTTGAAGGCTGTGCCAGCCGCTCTGAGACATGGCTCACAAAGGACATGCGCACAGCCTATAACCGCATGTTCCGCTTTGGCTTTGCCCACTCAGTCGAAGCCTGGCTTGACGGAAAACTGGTCGGAGGCCTCTACGGCATCGCCATAGGCAGGGTCTTTTACGGCGAATCCATGTTCCATACCGTATCAGAGGCATCCCGCGTGTGCCTTAAGGCCCTGACAGACCTTCTGCGCCTGCGCGGCATAGTATTGCTTGACTGCCAGCAGCAGACACAACATATCATGAGCCAGGGCGGCATCATGCTTGAGCGGGAGGACTTTGAAGGGCGCCTCGCCCAGGCCCTTGCCCTGGACACGTCCTCCCAGGATGCCCTGACCCTTGAATACGAAGGAGAGCCGGATCTCAGGAAGGAATACTGGCCATACCTTCCCTGGCAGCAGCACTATATTCATAAGGACGGGGCATGGCAGGCGCTGTTATAAGGAAAATGCAGGCATTAAGGGCATTTCCCTTAATAGCTGAGAGACGAGGGGCAGCGACCAGGAAAACTGTCCTTAACAGGGCTGACGCAGGCCATGAGCCAAAAAAGGATACAGCGAAGGATACAGCATGAAAACAGTTCCTTATTCCGTAGAAACAGGCGAAGAGGAAGAATTGCAGGTGCAAATGACACTTACCCGCAGTTCCAGAAAAACCGTAGGCCTGAAAATCAGCAGCAGCCGCAATATCACCCTGACGTTTCCCAGGCAGTTCACAGACAGCGATATTGAGAACTTTTTAGAAAAGCGCAGGTGCTGGATTGACCACTATGTAGTGAAGGCCCGTCTGCGGGAGCTGGAAACCGAGGATCTTCCCAGACTGACATATGAAGATCTTAAGAAGCTGGCCAAGGAGACTTTGTCACTTCTGCCGCCTCTTTTGAAAGAATATATCCCGCTTCTCAGGGTCAGCGTGAACCGTGTCACGGTCAAAGCGCAGCGTACCCGCTGGGGCAGCTGCTCAGCCAAAGGGAACCTTAATTTCAACTGCCTGCTGGCCCTTACGCCGGACTATGTCCAGCGATACATTGTCGTGCACGAACTCTGCCACCTTCTCAATATGAACCACTCACCTGCCTACTGGGCGGAAGTAGCCAGAATTCTGCCGGACTACCAGACAGCTGAAGCCTGGATCAAGGCTGAGGGATGGAAGCTCTTCAAACGGCTGCCATAAGCCCGGCTCAGCCTGCACGCACATTCCAGTCACACTTTGTCAGACGAACAGACGCCAGCCGCATGCCATGCCAAGGGAACGCTCCTGTATAGCCATAGATCTCAAGTC
>CAVLCT010000024.1:21963-26461 GCA_963661665.1 Bulleidia sp.
AAGCGCAATCCGTCCCTGAAGCTGGACTACATTGTGGCCATGCCGCGCATGGCCAGATACATAGAATTCAGCACCATGGTCTATGCCATCTACCTTAAGTACTTTGCGCCGGAGGATATCTGCGTCTATTCCATTGACGAAGTCTTTCTGGAAGCAACAGGCTACCTTGCCTCACAGAAAAAGACGGCCAGGGAGCTTGTTTGCGACATCCTCTCAGAAATCACCAGGGAAACGGGGCTCACGGCCACAGCCGGCATAGGCACGAACCTCTACCTGGCCAAGGTGGCCATGGATATTGTGGCAAAGCACGCAGATCCCGACAAAAACGGCGCAAGAATGGCGGAACTTGACGAGATGAGCTACAGAAGGGCTTTGTGGACGCATGAGCCCATGACGGATTTCTGGCGCATAGGGCATGGCTATGCCCAAAGGCTTGCCCAAAACGGCATGCACACCATGGGGGACGTGGCCAGGTGTTCTTTGCTCAACCAGGAACTGCTCTACAGGCTCTTCGGTGTCAACGCAGAACTGCTTATAGACCATGCCTGGGGATATGAGCCCTGCACCATGAAAGATATCAGGGCCTACACACCGCAAAGCCGTTCCCTTTCCCAGGGACAGGTGCTGAGCGCCCCCTACCCCAATGCCGCTGCCAGGCTCATCGTCAGGGAAATGGCCCAGGAGCTGGCATTGGAACTGGTAGAAAAACGCCTTGCAGCCGACCAGATAGTGCTCACCATAAGCTACGATGCCGAAAACCTGCGCAAAGCAGGCATCCTCTACAAAGGGACTGTCGTCACCGACGGCTACGGACGCAAAAAGCCTGCCCACGCCCATGGAAGCACGGCGCTTCAGCAATACACAAATTCAGCTAAGCTCATTACAGGGCAGGCCCTGGCACTTTTTGACGCCATCACGGACAAGGCGCTCACTGTCCGCAAAATCACTATTGCCGCCATGCACGTTCTGCCGGAGCAAAAGGCACGCAGCAAGGAGAAGCCGTGCGAGCTCAGTCTTTTTTCTGATCCGGAAAAGGACAGGGAAGAAAAGCTCCGGAAAGAAGAGGTTCTGGCAAAGGAGCGCAAGCGCCAGGAAGCCGTGCTCAGTATACGCAAAAAATTCGGCAAGAATGCCATAATCAGGGGCACAAGCTTTGAGGAAAAGGCCACAGGAAGGATCCGCAATGCACAGATAGGGGGACACAAGGCATGAAGCCATTTCCCCAAGGCATAAAGCCCTTTCCCTATGAAGACATTGTTAATCTGGCACACCCTGAGCCCAAAAGGCACAAGCGCATGCCCATGTCTGCCAGGGCTGCACAGTTTGCTCCCTTTGCGGCGCTGTCAGGGCATGAGGAAGCCATTATGGAAACTGCCAGGGAAACTGTCATGAAGCCGGTCTTAAGCGAGGACGATCTGGACAGGCTCAACAGATGCCATCAGCTTCTTGCAACCCATCTTGATGAAAAGCCTCTGGTGCGCTTCACAGTATTTATTCCGGACAAATGCAAGGAAGGCGGATCCATAGATACGGTACAGGGCGCAGTAGAAAGCATAAGCGAAGAAAAGCGAAGCCTGCAGCTTGCTGACAAAACTGTTATTTTCATGGACAACGTGCTTGCCATGGAAGGCCCGCTTTTTCAGGATCTTTTCTAACGGGCAGGACAGGGATATGAAGAGAGGGGAAGCCTTGCCCGTCAGGCACAGGGCGCGCCATTCCTTTTGTCATACATGCAGGAGATTTTGTCATGTTCAGGCTTGTTTCACCGCATCAGCCTACAGGCGACCAGCCGGAGGCCATAGAATCCCTTGTCACAGGCCTTAGGCAGGGCATACAGGATCAGGTGCTTTTAGGCGTGACAGGATCTGGCAAGACCTTCACCATGGCCAATGTCATAGCAAAGGCAGAAAGGCCTGCCCTGGTCATTGCTCCCAACAAGACGCTGGCTGCCCAGCTGTACACGGAGTTTTCGGCGCTCTTTCCGGACAATGCCGTGGAGTACTTTGTCTCCTACTACGACTACTACCAGCCTGAAGCCTATGTCCCTGCCTCTGACACCTATATAGCCAAGGACTCGGCCATCAACGACAACATTGACAAGCTGCGCCACTCGGCCACCCATGCCCTGCTCACGCGCAGGGACGTCATTATCGTGGCCTCTGTCTCCTGCATCTACGGCTTGGGATCCCCCAAGTACTATGCAAGCCTCGTCATTCCCGTGGAAAAAGGACAGGCCATTTCCATGGAAAAGCTCATGCAGAACCTTGTTGAGGTGCAGTATGAGCGCAATGACTACGACTTTCACAGGGGGACCTTCAGGGTCCGGGGGGATGCCATAGAGATTATTCCGCCCTACCGTCATGAACAGGCCCTGCGCATCGACTTCTTTGGCGATGAAATTGAGTCAATGCGCGTCATTGATCCCCTTACGGGCGACACCCTGGATACGGTGGAGAAGACTGTCATCTACCCTGCAAGCCACTACGTGTCGGCAAAGGACAACCTGGTGCGCACCTGCCGCGACATACGCGACGAGCTGCAACTACGATTGCAGGAACTGCATGCCCAGAACAAGCTGGTAGAGGAGCAGCGCCTGGAACAAAGGACGCAGCTGGATCTGGAAATGCTGGAAGAGCTTGGCTACTGCACAGGCATTGAAAACTACACACGCCATCTGGACGGCAGGCAGGAAGGCGAGCCCCCGGCCTGCCTTTTGGACTATTTTCCTGAAGACTACGTGCTCTTTATCGACGAGTCGCATATCACGGTGCCGCAGCTTGGCGGCATGTACAAGGGAGACAGGGCCCGCAAGCAGACCCTGGTTGACTACGGCTTCAGGCTGCCTTCTGCCCTGGACAACCGCCCCCTGCGCTTTGATGAATTTACGGAACGCCACGGGCAGGTCATCTACGTCTCTGCCACACCAGGCAAATACGAGCTGGACCAGGCCCAGGGCCTTGTGGCCGAGCAAATCATACGCCCCACCGGCCTGCTGGATCCCAAAGTAGAGGTGCGCCCAGTCAAGGGGCAGATGGAAGACCTGCTTGGCGAGTGCCGCAAGCGCATAGCACAGGGCGAGCGCGTCCTGGTGACAACGCTGACCAAGCGCATGGCAGAGGATCTGACGGACTACTGCCTCTCCATGGACGTGAAGGCCCGCTACCTGCACTCCGACATAGACACGCTGGAACGCATGCAGATCTTAAGGGCCCTGCGTACCGGCGAATTTGACGTCCTCATAGGCATTAATCTTTTGCGCGAGGGACTGGACATCCCCGAGGTTTCCCTTGTGTGCATCCTGGATGCGGACAAGGAGGGCTTTTTACGATCCACAGGAGCCCTCATCCAGACCTTTGGCAGGGCCGCACGCAATGCAAAAGGAGAAGTCATTCTCTATGCAGATACTATCACGGCCTCCATGTCCCAGGCCATTGAAGAAACAGCCAGGCGCAGGGAAAAGCAGACAGCCTACAATGAGAAGCACGGCATTGTGCCGCACTCGACAACCAGGACGCTTGATTCTCCCTTAGATGCCATTTTTGCCGGGGACAATGACGACAAGGGCAAAAAGGGCAGGAAAAAGGCAAAACAGCAGGAAGCAGAGCCTGTCACTGCAGAAGAAACGGCTGTCCTTATTAAAAAGCTGGAAAAAGATATGCGCGAGCACGCCCGCAACCTTGAGTTTGAAAAAGCAGCAGAGCTCAGGGACAGAATACACGCCCTTCGTGAGCGCTTTCCGTCTCTTTCCTGACCGCCTGACAGCCTGTGCAGGGACTCTGCCATGATGAATGATATTTTTTTCCGCAAACAGTCACGCATTCTTCTGGGATCCTGTACAAAAAGAGGACCATTTCAGAATCCCGTTGCGGACTGCCAGAAGGCAGCCATGGACGGCGCCGACTTCTTTGGCTGCCAGCTCATGCTGACAAAAGACCATGCCCTTTGCTGCCGTATTGAAAATGCCTGCATGGCGCTTGTGCAAAAGGCTACTGTTCCCGGTAATCTGGGTGGTATGCCGGATATGGTGGCAACATATCAGGATCCCCTGGCAGGGCAGGCAAAGGATATGGATGCCGCAAAGGTCCTAGCCTGCGCAAAGAAATGCTCCATGCCTCTGGCTTTCTTTGTGCCTGACCACGTGACAAGGACAGAGGCATTGCGCCAGGAGCTTTTTGCCATTCTCTCAGCGCTCTATGCTGATTATTGCAGGCATGTTCCGCTACTTCTGGCCTCAAGCGATCCTGAACTGCTTCTGCTCTGCAAAAAACACACTGCCCTTGCCACAGGCCTCATCATTGCCCCGTACCACAGCTGCGATGTCACCTATCTGTGCCGCAGATGCAGTGCAGATATGAGCATACTGCCAAAGGAACTTGCCACGGACTGCCGGCTGTGCGGCCTGAGAGAAAGCAATATGTACACCATGATCACCGGAGCATTTGCCCCTAAGGAAGTTCTCTTTATGAGCATCTCTGGGGCAGACGCCTTTATGGCTGAT
>CAVLCT010000025.1:0-5002 GCA_963661665.1 Bulleidia sp.
GGGAGGGAGTTGAAAAGCATTATGCAGACCTTTGGGAGACAAGAGACGTACAGGGCAGGCTATATGTACGCATAGCCGGACAGGCATTTGCCCATCCGGCGTATGCTTACAGCAAAAATTCACAGGGAAGGATTGCAGGCAATGCCCTGCAAACTTCAAGGCCTACCACACCATAAAATACCAGACCAGCGGAGCCAGCAAAAGCCTGTAGACAGCAAAAGGCACAAGAGACATGCGGCCCACCAGGGCAATAAAGCCCTTGATGGCCAGCAGGGCTGATATAAAAGATACGGCAAAACCGACGGCCATAAAGGGAATGTCGGCAGCAGTAAACAGCGCATACGATTTCAGCATATCATAGCCTGTAGCTGCCACCATGATAGGCACGGCTGCCACAAAGGAATATTCAGCAGCCAGGCGCCTGGAAGCCCCTAAGATCATGCCCCCCATAATAGTGGAGGCAGAGCGGGAAAAGCCGGGCCACAAGGCCATGCACTGAAAGCAGCCGATGCCAAAGGCAAGCTTTGGCGTCATGTCATCCAGTTCCGTGCTCCTTGCTTCATACGGGCGGCGCTCCACTACTATCATCATGACAGCTCCCACAACGAGCGCTATGACGACAGTGGCAGGGGAAAACAGATACTGCTTGATATAGTCATGGCACAAAAGGCCCAGGACACAGGCAGGAATACAGGTCAGGATAAGCAGCCATATTCCGTACAGCCCTGAAAAGCGCTGTGCCGGATTAGGACGCAGCAGTCCCCAGAACCTGGGCCAGTACATGACGACTACGGCCAGGATGGCGCCAAGCTGTATGAAGACTTCAAAGACAGACTCTTTCTCTCCGACCAGGTTGAGAAAATCACTGACAATAATAAGATGTCCTGTGGAAGACACAGGGAGGAATTCAGTCAGCCCTTCCACAAATCCCAGGATGACCGCATACAAAAGATTGTCCACGAAAACCGCCTTTTCAATGGTAATATGATGTGCTGCAGGCCGGGAAAAACGATCCCCGGGCCTTAGGCAAGTGAGAAAGATCGGCAAAAGCAGGCCTTTCGTCAAGCCTTTCGGCTTTCCTGCCTGCATCCTGCGGCAAAAACGAAAATTCTGAAAACAGAATGTTTTTCAGATGCTTGCCCGCATTCCGCAATCAGGTTATAAAAAACGTGTTTATCCTCTGTCCAAAGAGGATCCTTCCAACACCCATAAAGGAAAATGGAGCAATATTTATGGTTACGACTCCCTCAAACAAAACCAGAGAAGCCGTCAATTTCATTCTTGGAGAACTGAAAGACAAGCCCGGAGCCTCGCTGGCAAGCCTCATTGACGAGGCAGGCATGCGCTTTAACCTGACGCCGCTTGACACTGAGGCTTTGACCCGCATTCTCAAGGACGAAACAAAGTCCAGATAAAAAAACTATCTGAAGCATCAGGATACTATTCCAGCACAGTACTCAGGCTTTCCTGCACCGGAAAGCCTGTTTTTTCTGTACAGATCCGCCCAATACTACAGGCTGCGCTCCATGTCACGGTCTATGGCACGCTGCTTGAGCGTCTCCCTCTTGTCATAGAGCTTCTTGCCCCTGGCAAGGGCTATTTCCACCTTGACGTGCCCGTGGTGGAAATACAGCTTTACCGGCACAACAGTCAGCCCTTTCTGCTCAACAGAGGCTGCAAAGCGCTGTATCTCCTTTGCATGCATGAGAAGCTTGCGGTCCCTGTCCGGATCCTGCTCCACATAGCCGGCATTTTCATAGGGCGCTATGTGCAGCGAGGCAAGCCAGGCTTCCCCCCTGCGGAATTCCACATAGGAATCCTGAAAGTTTACCCTGCCGGCACGTATGCTCTTGAGCTCGGGACCTGTGAGGGCAATGCCTGCTTCCAGAAAATCCATGAGCTCATAGAGATGCCTTGCCTTTTTGTTTACTACCGTTCCCGGTGCTGTCTTTGCCTTTTTCATATATGGTTCCCATCTAGTTGCATACTGGTCTGCTCCCCTGCCAGGGGCTGGAAGGAAGCACGTCACACAGCCTAAGCCCTCTCGACCATGCTGGACGAAGTCATGAAGCTCAGCTCATGCCCCATCGTCTTCTGAAGCATTTCCCGCACCATGTGCTTGCAGGCAGGAATGTCAGAACTCATCACCACCTGGCTTGCCAGTTCAGTGCAGGCCCTGGCCTCTAGCTTGCGGATGAGGTGCTTGATGCCTGGCAGAAAGGCCGGCGACACGGAAAAGGCATCAATGCCCATGCCCAGCATGAGCACCACGCCAAAGGGATCGGCAGAAAGCTCGCCGCAGGCACTGACGCTGAGCCCTGCCCTGTGCCCTGAGTCAATAATGCGCTTTAAGGCACGGACAATGGCCGGATGCATGCAGTCGCTTAAGTAGGCAACATGCCTGTTGTTGCGGTCAATGGCCAGCATGTAGTGAATAAGGTCGTTGGTGCCGATGCTGAAAAAGTCGCATTCGCGCGCCAGGGCATCGGTGATCATCATGGCTGCCGGCGTTTCCACCATAATCCCTAAGGGAAGCGTCCTTGCATGAGGTATATGGCGCATGCAGAGCTCCTGATCCACTTCCTGCATGAGCCTCTTTACAGCCCTGACCTCTTCCACGTTGCTTATCATGGGCACCATGACAGCCAGCCTGCCGGAGGCGCCGGCCCTGAGAAGCGCCCTGAGCTGCACCCTGAAAAGATCCTGATTGCGGAGCGTGTAGCGCACGCCCCTTAAGCCCAGTGCCGGATTGGGCTCCTTGAACTGGGCCTGCGCCTTCATGAGCTTGTCCGCACCGCAGTCCAGGGTCCGGATAACGGCTTTCCCGGGAGATCCCTGCACGACTTTGGTGTATTCCAGTGCCAGCTCTTCCTCATCCGGAATATTGTCGCCCATAAAGGCAAATTCCGTCCTGTAGAGGCCTATACCGTCAGCCCCTGTTGCTGCCAAGGAAGAAGCCTCCTCCGGGCTTTCTATATTGGCCAGGACGTCCACTCTGACAGCATCCACCGTGTCGGCAGGCCAGTGGGCCATGCTACTTGTAGCCTTGCGCCAGGAACGGTAGTTGTCAGCCCTCTCAGACAGCCTTTTGCTGTCGTTCTCGTCAGGATCAATCAGGACATTGCCGGTAATGCCGTCCAGAATGACGCTGTCGCCCTCCTTTGCTGCCACCATGAGGTTGGTGACGCAGACAAGTGCCGGAATATGCATGCCCCTCGCCAGAATGGCAGTGTGGGAAGTGATGCCGCCCTCATGGGTCATAATGCCCAGGATGCGGCCGGCATCCAGATCCATGATGTCGGCAGGAGAGATGTCCTCGGCAGCCAGAATCAGATTGGAAGGAAGCTCTGCGCCATGCCCGGCGCCTGAGAGCCTTTCCAGTATGCGCAGCCCCACGGCACGGATATCCTGGGCCCTGTCCTGCAGGTACGGGTCTTCCATGCCCCTGAAGACATTGCAGAGCTCATGCACCACCTGGCTTAGGGCCCATGAGGCATTTACAAGCTCATCTGCTATGAGCTTCCCGGTTGACTCCACCAGCCTTGGGTCCTTTGTCATATCCTTCTGGACGGCGATGATTTCCCTGTATTCCTGCATGTCGTCAGGCACTTTCTGGCAGGCAATGTCCAGATCGCAGGACACGGCATCAAGGGCAGCCTGCAGCTTTTCCAGCTCCTGCTCCACCTCGGATGCAAGGATGCGCCGTTTTTCAGGCACGGGATCTGTATGCAGAAAATGCACTGTCCCGAGTGCTATGCCCGGAGAAACCGGCGTCCCGTAGAGATGTGCCCTCGCCATCTGTCCTTCATCCCCCTTCATACCCTCTGATGCCTTTTCAGGGCCGTGACCACCCTGGCAAAAGGACGGTCCTTACTTGTTCTCTTCCTTAAGATATGAGGCAATCATCAAGGCATCTTCCTGTGCATGCTCGCCATCAGCCTCTATGGTGACTTCCTTCCCGAAGGACAGGCCAAGGGAGAGGATGTCAAGGAGGCTTGCGGCATCGGCAGATCCTGTCTCTGTCACAAGGCGCAGGGAAGAAGAGCAGGCCTGGGCAGCCCTGGCGAGCCTGGCAGCAGGCCTGGCATGGAGGCCGTTGGCCAGCTGGACTGTCAGCTTGAGACTGACAGAAGCCGGGCTTGTCCCGGTCGTATTCTGGGTCATAGAGATCGCCTCACTGACGGACATGGGGGGAAATAGAGTGCTAAAAACAGGTTAGAAAAGTATAAAGAATTTCTGTTCATACAGGATAAACAGACACAATGCAAAAAACCACAGGACAACCCTTGAGACGTGCATCCTGCCCACAAGAAAGGAAGCCAACGGCACAAAAAGCATGAGGGAATATTTAAGAAAGAGCGGACACTCCCAGTGTGCAGAACCAAGCATCAGCCAGAGCATCAGGGCAATGAGGACGCCGTTTGCCATCTTGATGCGCTCGGTCCAGCTGACAAGGTCAATTTTTTTCAAAAGTGCCAGGCTGGCAACGCCGTGCCTGAGACAATAGAAAAAACCGGCCACACGGAAAAGCCACAGGAGAAGCAGCAAAAAAAGCAACAGCAGGGCAGCTTCAGTGACCATCTCCTGCAAAAGAAGGCATATGGAGACCAGTGCCCACATGGTGCGCAGGGCACCGCTGAAAAAGCTGTCCCCGATGGCAGACAGGGTGGCGGCAATGGTCTGGCGAAGATCTGCAACCACCGACTCAGGGAGATATCCTGCGGCAACCTGTTCTTCAAGGTTCAGAAGAACGCCGGCATAGCAGGGCATCATGAAGGCATGCGTATTGGAATGCCCCTTGTATCTTGCAAAAGCCTTCTTTCTTGCCACGGCATCAGGATAGAGAAAACGCAGGGCAGGAGCCAGGATAAAGACCAGGCCCAGCTGCTGCATGCCTCTGGCAGTAATTGCCGCATTCACTGCGCATGTCCTCAAAAGACAGGCCAGTGCTGGAAAAAGGGTGAGAATATGTGGCAAAAAGTCTTCCCTGTAGCGCTTCTTT
>CAVLCT010000025.1:5354-25441 GCA_963661665.1 Bulleidia sp.
TTTTAGGCTATTCTGGACCCGTTGTCCGCCTTGATCTCGGGACGTATCAGCATAACCTTGCCGCCGCACTCCGCAGTCAGGATCATGCCGTTGCTCTTGGCTCCGCGTATAGTCCTGGGAGGCAGATTCAGGATGGCAACGACCTGCGTGCCGATCAATGCGGCAGGATCATAGTACTTGGCAAGCCCTGACAGTATCTGCCTAGGCTTGTCCTCGCCAAAATCAATAAGGAAGCGCAGAATCTTGTCCGTTCCGGCCAGCTTTTCGCACTCAAGCACAGTGCCCACGCGCATATCGCAGGACTTGAAGGTGTCAAAGGTCACATTCTCAAGGACCTGGGCTTCCTTTTCGGCAGCCAG
The DNA here is from genome assembly GCA_963661665.1 of Bulleidia sp. Lineage (GTDB taxonomy): Bacteria > Desulfobacterota > Desulfovibrionia > Desulfovibrionales > Desulfovibrionaceae > Desulfovibrio. The sequence continues at coordinate 5,714 of CAVLCT010000025.1, forward strand.
CTTTTTCGCCTTCTCAAGCTGCGTCTTGTTCTCTTCCTCAAGCTTCGCCATCATTTCCTTGACGTCGATGCGGGGGAAGATGTTGGAGGAAGAGGAGATGGCAGTGCCAGGATAGAGCCCTCCAAAGCAGGTTATCTCCTCATCTACGGACATATCGGGACAGACGCCCCTGTCCGTATTCTGCCCCAGCTGCTGCAGCATGGTCTCTGAGGCCTTCGGCATGACAGGCCACAGCAGTATGGCAATCTTGCGCATGCAGGCAAGAAGGACATAGAGCACAGTTTTAAGGCGCTCTTCCTTGCCTTCCTTGGCCAGCACCCAGGGAGCCTGCGTGTCAACATACTTGTTGAGCATTCTGACAAGCTCCCACATGGCTTCCAGGGCCTTTGCGAACTGTATGCCTGAGAACAGCGTGAGATAGCTACTCAGGGCATCCTGGCAGCTTGCGATAATGGCACAGTCTTCTTCTGTCTTGTCCCTTGGCTGCGGCACCACGCTGTTTTCATACTTGGCAGTCATGGACAGCACGCGGCTGAAGAGGTTGCCAAGATCATTGGCAAGATCCGTGTTCACCCTGGCAATGAGCGCATCGTAGTTAAAGTTGGCGTCAGCACCAAAGTGCATTTCCCTGAGCAGGAAATAGCGGAAGGCATCGGATCCGAAGAGCTCGGTCATGCGCACCGGATTCACGATGTTGCCAAGGCTCTTGCTCATCTTGGTGTCGCGCATAAGCCAGTAGCCGTGCACATTGAGATGCTCGTACATTGGCAGGCCTGCCGACTTCAGCATGGTGGTCCAGAAGATGCCGTGGGGTTTCAGGATATCCTTGGCAACAAGGTGCTCTGCAGGCCAGAAGTCTGCAAAGTCCTGCCCGTCCGGCCAGCCCAGGATGCTCACGTAGTTGACCAGGGCATCGAACCACACGTAGGTGACATAGTCCTTGTCAAAGGGCAGCTCTATGCCCCAGGAAAGACGGCTCTTGGGACGTGAGATGCAGAGGTCTTCCAGGGCGCCCGAGTCCAGCATGCCCAGAAGCTCGTTGCGGTAGCGCTCCGGCCTGATAAAGTCAGGATGATCCAGGACGTACTGCTTGAGCCACGGCAGGTACTTGGACATCTTGAAGAAATAGTTTTTCTCCTTGATGAACTCGGGCTTGGTCAGATGCTGGGGGCACATGCCGTTGACAAGCTCTTTTTCCGTATAGAAGCGCTCGCAGCCGGTGCAGTAGTGGCCGCCGAACTCGCCAAAATAGATGTCGCCCTTGTCGTAGACCTTCTGCATGAAGGCCTGCACTGTCCTGACATGCTCAGGATCGGTCGTGCGCACAAAACGGTCATTGGAAATCTGCAGCGTGGGCCAGAGGCTGCGGAAGCGGCCGCTGACGGCATCCACAAATTCCTGCGGCGTCTGCCCGTTCTTGGCAGCAGCCTTGACTATCTTGTCGCCGTGCTCGTCCGTGCCCGTGCAAAAGAGCGTCTTCTCGCCCTTAAGCCTGTGGAAGCGGGCCATGGCATCCGCCACTATGGTCGTATAGGCGTGGCCAAGATGCGGATTGTCATTGACGTAATATATAGGCGTCGTTACGTAAAACGATTTGTTCTGCAATGAAGTGCCCTCCTCCAAGCAATCATTGGTATAGTATCAGGGCTTAAGCCATATCCTTTTTTATTGCGGGGTGCAAAAGAAGCATACGGCCCTGCCTCTTATCTTCATGTCTGTTCATGGCAAGCCAAAGCCGCCCTGTTTCATTCCTGCAAATATGCTCAGCCGTCCTGCGGTCTGTTTTCCCCTGCATCATGCTTTGGGCGCGGCATGCGCCGCCCGGCTTTTGACTGGGGCTGCCTGGCCTGCGCCTGATTTTTGCCGGCTCTCTCCCTTTCAGGAGCCTTTGCCTGCGATGGCGCACCATTTGCATTCATCCTTGTGCTCTCCCCGCTTCCGGGAGAAAGATGATCCTGCCGGGCTTCCTGTCTTGCTTCCTGCCTTTCCATGCGCTTCTTCTGCCTGAACGACATGCGTCCTGTGACAAAGGTCGGGCGCTTTGCCTCTTTTTTGTCAGCCTGACCTGACCTTGAGGCATCAGCCCCCTGGGAGCGGGCCCCGCCATTGTCCTTTGCAGGCCTTGTGCCTGCCCCCCTGCCTTGCGCTTTGCCTGAGCCCTCGCCTGAGCCTGAACCTGCGTCCAGCCCATGCGCCTCGCAAGCTCCCGCCTGCTGCCCGTCAATCCTGGCGGGAGACATGGCCTTCCACTCGTCAAGGGAAAATTTCAGCTCCTCGTTATGCTCGTCTGTTGCCGTGACGCTGTTGTAGAACATGTTGGTGCGCACAACCTTGAATATGCCCCTGGACGTTGCATAGCGCTTGCCCTGCCTTGGCGACTCGGAATGGAACTTCTCATAGCTTTCCTGCTCATAGGCAAGGCAGCACAAAAGCCTGCCGCAGATACCGGACACCTTGGCAGGATTTAAGAAGATGTTCTGTTCCTTGGCCATGCGTATGGTAACAGGGGCAAACTGGTGCAGGTAGCGGCAGCAGCAGCACATGCGGCCGCAGTTGCCTACCGCCCCTGTCATCTGCGTCTCATGCCTGACGCCTATCTGGCGGAACTCGATGCGCACCCTGTACTCATGGACAAGGTCCTTGACCAGCTCCCTGAAATCAATGCGCGAATTGGACGTAAAGTAGAAGATGATCTTGCTACGATCATAATACACTTCCACGTCCACAAGCTTCATGTCCAGGCTGCGCTGCGCAACTTTCTCTTTCCAGAATGCACCGGCCTGCCCGGCAAGCTCGTCATTGGCCCGTATCTGCTCATAATCGGCTTCACTTGCGGCGCGCATGACAACAGGCAGGACTTCCCCGGCGCCATCAGGGGCAGCTTCAAGCGGTCCTGAGACAACCTTTGCAAGTATCTGCCCCTGATCCAGGTCGGCAATAACCTCTGTCTTCAGAGGGAGCGTCTCCGTACTCTGAAAGTACTGTACCTGGACAAGTTTGTGAAAGCTGAGGCCAATGATGGGCATAGTGAAGTTCGCCTTGAAACAGAGGATAAAACGGGCTTCCTTTTTCGCCCACGGCCGTCTTTTTGTCAACGTATGCGCAAGCCCCAAAAAATGCGGGATGAAGCCCGGAACACACCCTTAAGTGCGCCATTTTCAGCCCCTGAACAAGGCTCTGTCCCTAAGTCCTGCTCCCGGTCATCCCCTTGCTGCACTCTTGCTTATGGCACCTCTTGCCGTATATACTTTTGCCCATTCTTTTGAGACTTTTGCAACTTAAAGCCCGCAGTACTCTGGCATCCCGGAAAGGCAAGGCTTTAAAGCCTGGCATATCCGGACCCCGCCGCAGCAAGAAGGACCATGAACAGCCATGACAACAAAGAATCTTTTAAATATCGACACCACCATTGCTACCTTAGGGCCCTGCAAGATTGAATCCCCCCTTGCCTACAGGGTCTGGGCTGACGACCAGACAACGCCCATCATTGCAGACAGCAACCTCTGTGCCCAGATTGAAGAGCCCTTCATGCTGGATTTCGAGACAGCAGGCCCGCGCAGGCACATCTATTTTGACTCCTTCCAGGCCAAGGCTGCCATCGTCACCTGCGGGGGCCTGTGCCCCGGCCTCAACGATGTTATCAGGGCCATCGTCATGGAAGCGCACCACGGCTACAACATGGCGGCAACCATAGGCATACGCTACGGCCTGCAGGGCTTTATTCCCAAATACCGCTACCGCCACAAGGAGCTGACCTGCGACAACGTCAAGGACATACACATGTTCGGCGGCACGGTCTTGGGTTCCTCGCGCGGTCCCCAGGCGCCCTCCGAGATTGTGGACACCTTGGAGCGCAACAACATCTGCATGCTCTTCATCATAGGCGGAGACGGCACCATGCGCGCCGGCAAGGCCATCTACGACGAAATCACCCGCCGCAGCCTCAAGATTGCCGTAGTGGGCATCCCCAAGACAATAGACAACGACATCAGCTTCATTCCGCAGTCCTTCGGCTTTGAGACAGCCGTCTCCAAGGCAACCGAAGCCATCAGCTGTGCCCATATCGAAGCCATGGGCGTGCCCAACGGCATAGGCATCGTCAATGTCATGGGCCGCGACTCAGGCTTTATTGCAGCCCTGGCCACCCTTGCCATGAAGGAAGTCAATTTCGTGCTTGTTCCCGAGGCGTCCTTTACGCTTGAAGGCGAAGGAGGTCTTCTGCCGGCCTTGGAAGAGCGCCTGCGCGACAGGGGGCATGCCGTCATAGTCGTGGCAGAGGGAGCCGGACAGCACCTGCTTCCCAAGACAGAGGGCACGGACGCCTCCGGCAACAAGATACTGGGCGACATCGGATCCTTCTTAAAGCAGCGCATAAAAGAGTACTTTAAGGGAAAGGACATGGAGACGGCCATAAAGTATATTGACCCGAGCTACATCATCCGCTCAGTCCCTGCCATGGCCAACGACAAGGTCTACTGCGGCTTCCTTGGCCAGTATGCCGTGCATGCAGCCATGGCCGGCAGGACAGGCGTTGTCATTGCCAAGATCCAGGACAGGTACGTGCACCTGCCCATGGATCTTGTCACCCGCGAACGCCGCCACCTAAACCTCAATTCAGAGATTTGGCGTGCCGTCCTTGAATCCACAGGCCAGGGCATGCTCAAAGGCATGCAGGGGTAAACTTACCACTTTCCGGCCGGAACGGCTTATCCTGAGCAGAAGGCAATGGCAGGCAAAAGCACTTTTTTCCTGGCCATTGCTGCCTGCCTGAGCTATAAAGAAAGCAAACGGTTCCCTCGCCCTTTAAGAGAAGTTTATACGTATGCCCGGCATACCAGAAGAAAAAATTAAAAAGGAAGAGGGAACCGTTTCAGCATGCCGTAAAAACAGGGCAGACGGCATGCGCCCGTGACACAATTCAATGACATAGTCCCGTGACAAACGCCCGTCGCAAGCCTGCGGCAGAACAAAGACCAATGCAGCGGAGTACACCATGCCCCAGATGACGCAAATCAAGGCCTCGGCCGGCTCAGGAAAAACCTATACGCTGACCAGGTCCTTTCTTGAGACCCTCTCATCCTGCACCAGGACAGGAAACGCTTCCCCAGCAGATGAGGCTTTTGCAGATAATCAGGGATGCCAGATTGCAGGTGATGCCAGTGACTGGCGCAGCATCATGGCCATCACCTTCACCAATGCCGCAGCCCAGGAAATGCAGGACCGCGTCCTGCTGATGCTCAAGCAGGCGGCCCTTGGCCTTGAAAAGGATGCCCTCATGACGCAGAAGGAGGCAGGACGCTGGATAGAGCGCATCCTGCGCGACAGGGCAAGCCTCAACATCTCTACCATTGACTCCCTGCTGAACCTCCTGGTGCGCATGTCGGCACTCTCCTTAGGGATTCCGCCGGACTTCACCCCTGCCTTTGCAACTTTAGACATCCTGAAAATCTACTGGGAGCAGTTTTCCAACGAGGCCTGGCTTGGCAGCAGGGATGCCCAAAAACTTATCACTGAGGTCTGCCATGATATCGTTGTCCACGGAGACAAAAGCAAGTTCTCTTCCCACGACACCATTTTAGGCAAATTAAACGACCTTATGCCACTGCTCATCAGCGGGGCCCTCAGCAATCTGACAATGCCTGAGTATTTCCTCACAAAGGACGGAAAAGGTATATTGCCTTCCCTGCGCCAGAAGATATTTGAAAGCCTCGCAGTGCTCCTGTACGCCAGTGGCAGAAAACCTTCCGGCGAGTCAGATTTCCTTGTCTACCACAAGTCCTTCCGGAATGTGCTGATGCAGGTGTATGCCTTCTTCACGGACAGTCTGGGACTGCCGCAGTATGTATCGCCTGACAGCATGTCTTTGGAGGATGCACACCCTGCTGTTCCGCTGTCCGCATACGCAAAAATGCGCATCAAACCCGATCTTTTCAAGTCAGCGTTCTGGTACAAGGATACAGTCCCTGTAACAAAGAAAAGCGCCTTCTCTCAGGAAGCGGAAGACGCCTACCAGGAACTTAAGGGGAGCATACAGGACTTTCTCTGCCTGGAATCCATGTACCAGCAGACAAAATACCATGCGGCCATCCTGGCACTGGCCGTGGAAATTTTCAGGCGCTATGAGGACAATGTGCAGGAACAGGGCCAGATCTTTAATGACCGCATCCCGTTCCTGGTACAGAAGATCCTTTCAGGGGAGTACGGCGTCCCTGACGCCCTGTGCCGTCTGGGCACAAGCATAAGCCATTTTCTCATCGACGAATTCCAGGACACCAGCAGGGAGCACTGGGAAGCCCTGCGCCCCCTTGTGGTGGAAGCGCTCTCAAAGGGCGGCACCTTTACCTGGGTTGGCGATGTGAAGCAGGCCATATACGGCTTCCGCGGCGGCGACTCGCAGCTCTTTGACGACATAGCAGAAGAAAGGGAGCTCACCTGCCTCCTTGACAGCGGCTGTGCAGACAGGCTCACCCTTGACTGCAACTGGCGCTCAAGAAAGGAAATTATCCTGTTCAACAATGCGCTCTTCAGCCCGCTTGAGGACAGGGACTTCTGTGCAGAGGTGCTTTTGCGGGCATTTTCTGACAAAAACCAGAAATGTGCCTTAGTCCCCTGCAGGGAAATTCCCGGCCTTGTTCCGGAAACGCCTGACCAGACAGTGCTGGACTATATGGCCGGCAAGGTGGCAAGGGCCTATGCCGGGGCCGCCCAAAAGGAAGCCCCGAAGACCAGGGACGGCGGCAGGGTCGTCATTATGAGCTTTGCAGAACAGGAAGGCAGCGACGATGCCGTCAGTGATGCCGGCAACAATGCAGATTCCGGTGCTGCAGACAGGCAGACAGAGGCAGCCGGGCTCCTGGTGGAAAAAGGACATTCAGAAGGGCGTCCCTGGTCAGACTTTCTGGTGCTTGTCAGGAAGAACAAGGATGCCATGGACATAGCGCGGCACCTGTCTTCAAAGGGCATACCGGTCATTACGGAAAACAGCCTGCTTCTGGCCGACCATCCCCTCATTGTGCAGACCGTTGCCATGCTCACCTTTTTGCGCACGCCTGAAGACAACATAGCCTTCTGGACCATGATGACAGGATCGCTTTTCAGGCTGCCTGAGCCTGACTCAGGCATTGTGTGCGGCTTAAGCGACATGGAGCTGCTTGAGCTTGCAAGGCAGAACGATCTCAAAGACGGCATACCGCTCTACCTTATATGGAAAAACGCACATCCTGAAGAATGGAAGATGGTCCTTGAGCCTCTTATGCAGGCAGGCAAGACGCTGCCTCCGTATGACCTTGTGTCCGACTGGTACAGGCATATGGGCGTCTACAGACACGAGCCTGAAGCTGCCCCATTCCTGCGGCGCTTTCTGGAAGTCCTCTCCTCCTGCAGGCGCAAGGGGCTGCAGTCTGCATCAGCCTTCCTGGAATACTGGGCCGAGCACGGGGCAGAGGAAAAACTGCCCATGCCAAGGGAACTTGATGCCGTGAGCATCATGACTGTCCACAAGGCAAAGGGATTGCAGGCAAAAGTTGTCATTGTCCCCAAAACAAGCAGCAGGACGAACAACAGGGCGCCGCTGTCCCTGGTGGAATACCTGCCCAAAGGGGCTTCCAAGCCTGTGCGTTCCCTTTGCAGGCTGACAGCGCAGTTTCCGGCCTATGGCAGCAAAAAGCTTGCCGAGGCCTTTGAAAGCATAAACAACTTCTATGTAGCCTGCACAAGGGCCGAGGAAGAACTCTGGCTCTTTGTAAGCGATAAGGCCGAGGGAGACGGCAAGCTGCTTGAAGCACTGCTTGAGAAGGCACAAGGGCAGACAGAAGGCATTGCACGCACCATATCCTTTGCAGACGCAGAAGAAGCTCTTTCTGGCGAAATTGAGGAAGAGCCAGGAACAGGACAGGAAGCAGCAACGGCCGGACAGGAGCCCCGGACAGCACAGACTGAGGAAGCTGACGGGCCGGCCGGCCATGAGACAGCTCATGGCCAGACCCTCCCCTGCCTGGCAGGAGAGCCGTGTCTTGAAGAGCACATCTGGCATCCCCTTTCCTGGATGCCGGAGCTGAAACTCAGCTATGCTTACATGGAAGAAAGCCACCCGAGGGACATGGCCAGGGAGGAAGGCATCTTCATCCATGCCTGCCTGGAAGACCTGGCCCGCCTGCCCCATAAAGGGGCTGTCCCAAGTGCCGAGCAGGCAGAGCATGTCCTTTTGCAGCGCGCACGCAAAAATCCCTTTCTCTCAAACCAGGAAGGCTTCCTTGACCGCATACGCAAGGAGACCGGCTGGTTCATGCAGCAGGCTGAGCGCTTTGGCTGGCTTGCAGGCTGCCTGCCCGAGCAGGGCCTGGCAAGAAAGGGCCGCACCATGCGCATGGACCTCTATATTCCTGACAAGAAACACCCCGTGGTGCTGGAATACAAGACAGGCATTACGGATGACGAGTATATGGAGCAGCATCACAGCCAGGTCAGGAACTACCTTGCCTGCCTTGCTGAAGCCGGAGGCAGCAGTATGGCAGGCGCCCTGGGCGTCGTGGTCTATCTTAAGCGCAAAAGCATGCACATCGTGCTGCCTGACGGGGCAAGCTTTGCTGACAAGAAAATTACCGGCCCCAAGGCCCATTCCGTCCTGCTGGACGAAGAAAGCTTTGCGCAAGCCATGCAAAAGATCTGCCAGCAGGGCTGAAACCGGACAGGCGCAAAAAACAGACAAAAAGTACAGATACTGTAAGGACAGACAATGCCAAGCCCCTTTCTCATTTTTTCCTGGAACAGGCCCTTTATCCCTGAATTGAAAGACTATTTGTGCGCACATCATGCAGCAGGGGAAATTCCGCTGCTCATTACGCCCACGTTCCGCTTTGCCAAATATCTTAACGCCTGCATAGCCTGCGACAAAAAGGCACACATCCTGCCGTCCGTCCTGCCTCTCAGGGAAGCCTCTGGCCTGTGGCATGCATCTGTTGCAAAGACTCAGACAGAGGAGGCCTCCCTCTATGACAAAATCTGGCTTCTCCATACTGTTGCCCAAAAGGCAAAAGCCACGGACAGCGACACAGGCGATGCCTGCGACGTTTTGGGATCAATGAACCTGGACGCCTTTCTGCCCTGGGGAGAGCAGATAACAGCCCTTATTGACGAGATCCTTGCCAACGGCCTTGAGCTTCAGGACATAGACGCCTGCGAAGGCGAAGTCCTTCCTGCTGCCAGGCGGCTGCTCTCTGTCCTGGGAGAAACAGGGGCAGAGTACCTTGCCCTTCTGGCAGAGCACAGGCTCTCCACAAGAGGCACCATGGCCAGGACCGTATATACAAGCATCACGGAAGGAGGCCCTGTGCCTGAGGGACTTGTGCCTTCTCAGCAAAGGCCGGTCTATATCCTGGTGCAGCACTGTACCACCAAAGCCGAGGAAGCCATGCTGAAGGCTTTGTGGCAGAACGGGGCAAGGATTGTGCTGCATACAGACCCTAACCTTTTGCATGAGCACAAAAAAGGCCTGCACTGGAGCGCCTTAAAACACCTTGACTGGATGAACAGATGGCAGGCTGAGGCAGAGCCGGCCACAGGCGATATCCTTGCCGACAAAGACGCTGCCTCCCTTCCAGCCGGCAGGATGCACTTTTTTGCAGGCTATGACCTGCATTCGCAGCTTGGTGAGCTGGGCAAAAACCTTGCAGGCGCCGGCAATGACGAGAGGTGCGCCGTCATCCTGCCCGATGCCTCCCTGCTCATGCCGGTGCTGCATCATGTTCCATATGACAAGCTTGGGCGGCTTGAGGTGGCCTTAGGCCTGCCAATACAGGAAACAGCGCTGTGCCGGCTTGTGGAAAGCTGCCTTGCCTTGCAGGAGCTGCGCGACTCAAGCAGGCGCTACCACTGGAAGGAACTGGCCAATGTTCTGGATGCCAGCATACTGGGCAGCCTCTGCCTGGCTGACGGAACCTCCATGCAGCCTGCCATACGGCACTACCGGGCAGAACTGATGCAGGGACAGCGCTTTGTCGATCCTTATGACGACATTCTGGCAGGACAGAGCTTTGCAGACCGCGAGGACGAGGCAGAAGCCATGAGGGGGCTGCTTGACGTCCTGGTCAGGGGCTTTGACTGCGTTTCTTCCATTGCGGAGCTGGCAGAGGCCCTGCAAAGGCTCTGTTCCTATATACAGGAACACGGGGAAATGCTGCGTGAGACATCCCCCCTTGACATGGAAGCCCTCTTCCATATGGAGCACAGCCTTCTGCCGTCCATGCAGCACTGCCTCATGCTTCATGAAAAGCTCTCCCTGCAAACGCTTGAACACCTTTTTGGCAGGCTCTGCCTTGCAGAGCATATAGCCTTTGCCCCGAGGCAGGATGTACAGGAAGCCGAAATCATGGTCATGAGCCTTTCTGAGGCTGCGCTCATAAGCTTTGACAAGGTGTATATTCCAGAAGCCACGGACGACATGCTGCCAGGAGCAAGAAAGCGCGATCCACTTCTGCCGGATTCCCTGAGGGCCCTGCTGGGGCTTCCTGCCCTTAATGAAGAAGACAGCCGCACTGCGGAAAATGTGATGCGCCTCTGCCAGTCTTCAGGGGAGGTCTTTTTCTACTGGCAGGAAGGGGTCAGCAACAGCCTGCTTTTTGACGGCAAGAAGGTCCGCAGCCGCTATGTGGAAGACTATATCTGGCAGCTGGAAAAGCAGGCAGGCCATATTTTTACAGGCGGGACAGAGCCGCTCAGGCAGGCAGAGTGCCATATCACGCCCATGAATCCGTCCCCGAGAAGCATAAGGACCGAAGGCAGGGTGAAGGATGCGCTGGAAACCGTCCTCTCCCGCCCGCTCTCGCCGTCCCTGCTGGATGACTACCTGCACTGTCCCTTAAAATTTGCCTTCAAGCGCCTGGCAGGGCTTGGCGAGATCGATGTCGTCAATGAGAAGGATGATCCCTTGCAGGTTGGCGAATTTATCCACAGCGTGCTGGAAAACTTCCACAAAGGGCATCTTGAAGAAACGCTGCCTCAGGATGAGGATGAAAACAAAAGGACAAGGAAGGAATACGAAGCAGAACTGCTGGATATTTTTGAAACAAGCCTTGATTCCGGCGACACAAGGCTGACCATAACCCTGCCTCCCGAGAACCTGGCCTTTTTGCGGGAAACAGGCAGAAAGCAGCTGGCTCAATATGTCAGGAACATGCCTGACGACATTTGCCCTGTCCTGCTTGAGCATGAGCTCTCAAGCAGCCTTGAGGCAGCAGGGAGCACCTTTACCCTGAAAGGACGTGTTGACCGCCTGGACAGGAGGCAGTCAGGGCTTGTGGTGCTGGACTACAAGACCAGCAGATCGCTACCGGACATAAGGACAGGGCTGTGGAACGATGCGGACTTTTTCAGGGATGCAGAAGAGCTGGCAGGCCGCACCAGCCTGGACGAAGCAGACAGAAAGCGCCTGGACGAGCTTTTTAGGCAGCTTGGCAGCCTGGCCGGAAGCATACAGCTACCGACATATATTACCATGGGCCTGGCAACAAGGCTGGAAGCCAGGGACTTGCGCAACTCTGAAAAGACAGGCTGGCCTGAGGGCGACATCATTGATGCCTGCTTTGTCAAGCTGTCTGATGACGGCAGGGAATACTCCTTCTTTAATACATCAGGCAGAAATATCCCCCTGACAGACAAAAATGAGGCCATCGGGCTGTGCCCGACGCTTGTCAGGCTGGTGATTACCCACATGAAGCATGCCGAAAGACTGGCAAAATGCGGCAGCGAGCACGCTTTTTGCGAAACCTGCGAGTACGGTCCGCTTTGTGCCTCGCATCTGGACTGAAATAAAGGGTAACCTTCCATACGATTAACGCCAAATTAACGCCAATTGGCGTTAATCGTGGCGTCATTCTGGCGTTAATCTGGCGCCATTGAAATATGTTGGCGTTCAAGCCATACGAAGTCTACCCTGTTGTCAAAAATTTCGACAACAAGTCCTGTGCCTGTAAGAGAAAAATCCTGATGCATCAGGGCATTGACACATCCTCTGCCTGAACAAGGCACCTTCAATAACCTGTTCTTCAGGAAGGAGCGCACCCAAATACATCATACACTCTTCAAATCCTGCCGCATAGCCTTTTTCCACGGTCCGGTCCCTCAGCAAATGCAGGTGGTCATTGCCCCTGTACTGCGCAATACGCAGTGCCTTGCGAAAAGCTACGGAAAGGCTGACAGGCGCTTTGCCAGCAAAATCGTTCCTGAATTGGTAACTGCATACAGACCGTTTTACTGCCTTCTGAGGCTTTCGTATTCAAGCAGAGGCTAAACAATGCCGCAGGCATCGAATGGCTGCGGTATCTGCCGAATATCAAAAAATGCTGTATAATCAAGCAGCCTGAGAGCCTCTCCCAGATCCAGACCCTGTCTGGCATATTCTTCCGCAAAGATTATACAGAAATTCAGGCGTGCGAAAGAACGGCACCCGCTCGCCGCCAATCGCGAGAAGATAATCCTCTGATGTCACCGGCCCAACTGCAAAACTCAACATTCTCTGCTCCTTCTCAATTCGCATTTCTACTTTTCGCGGAGGTAGATCTTGTAGCCGTGATACGGATGCCGCTTCTCTTCCGGCGGCAACACCATGAAGTCACCATAGCTCTCCCGCAAAGAAGCTTCATAATTGGCAGGGGCGCGGAACTTCTCACCGTTGAATTCCAACCAGCATTCATTTTCATACCATGACTTGTCGTAGATCACATGATTGTTGGCCCACGCCGTCACAGCAAGTGATGTGTCTCTGTCCGATGTTTCACGCTGAATCAGATCGGCGATTTCCTGGTCAATGCGCTGTGCATAGTCATTTCCTTTCAAAACGTGCAAAATCGCTTTAAGGACCTTCTTGACTGCATTCTTGAGCAAGTTGACGGAGCCAACTCCAACGTAATAGGAGTACCACTTATTCTTTTTGTTAGCCGCCTCAAAAAGATGGAAGGCCTTCTTGCGATCCCCACTACAGTTGTCCAGCGGATAGATATCCACGAACACCCCTATATCGAACGAGGGTTCACACTTGTTCATGGAGACATATTGGTACTGCATGTCACAAATTCGCGGAATGCCATAGGGATAATTCGGCGTCGTCTTGCGATCGCACACGACAAGTTCACCTGAATAATCCGTCTTTATATAACGAATGAACTTGTCAAAATCAGCACGCGGCATGATCACATCAATATCATCGTCCCAAGGAATAAAACCCTTGTGTCGAACCGCCCCCAAAAGAGTGCCATACGCAAGAAAATACTTGAACCCTTGCTCGTCGCAAATCCGTGCAATTTCCCTCAGTACGCAGAATGCTGCCTGCTGAATCTCTTGAAGCGTTAATTCTCGTTTTTCCATTGCTAAAATCCTATTTACCCCAAAATCGTCAAGCCATCTGAAGAAAATGCTCCAGCATGCTGTTCTTAACCACTTTCCCGTGTCGATACGTCAGCTTGTGCACATGCGTCACGCGCATTAATGCTTCATAGGCCTCTTCGCTATATTTCGCCTTAAATCCAGTTTGCAATAAATGCGGAATATCGTTTGGATAGTTAGGCATCGACTCAAACTCCATGCGACAGTCTCTTCTCCGAATTACAGCGAGTGTGAACAGGATATGGAACATGAAATAGTCACACTGATAATCTTTGCTTTTCCAATAATCCTCAAAGGCCTTTTTTATCACACGAAGCACAATCCGCTCCGGCTTGGCCACTATGAACCAGTTGGATCCGTAAAGCGCTGAATCATAATGGTTGGCGGCTAAATACAAGAAAAAATCATCATCCGGCGCCGTATTACAGCAACACCATAGGTGTTCCTTGAATACAAATATATCGGACTCAACTATGTCTCTGGGCAAGTCCCCAGACAGATAAACAGTCGCATCTATCCATATTCCGCCATACTTCACCAAAAGACAGGTTCGAATGTAATCCGCATAATTTGCCGCCAAGCACTGCCCCAACTTGTATCGTTGCTCCAGATATTCAGGAATCTCCACCCAGTCCTTAAGACTCTTCTCATCTAAAACTATGAGACGGTAGCCATCAGGCAAATGACGCTTCACGCTCTCAAAACACCGCTTCACCACCGGAGGCGCCTTGTCTTCACCCTGCAACCACAACTGCCAAACAATCTTTCCCCGATCAGCGGTCATTACTCCATCTTTCGTCAAATCAACGTTAACGTAAGGGGACAAAATTTCCACCGCTTTCATAAAACGCTTGTACCGCAAATCATTACGATATTTCCGCAGAAGACTCAGCCCCCCAGAAATACACTTCTTTATCAACTTCATTCCTTTATGCTCCTGCTCAGCAATTGATGCTTCCAGACATGCCAGCCCCACTGCCCGAAGATCACTAGCTCCGACACCACCGTAAGAATCACCATGGAATAGGCATTCAGCCCCCCTGCCAAATACAAAACGGCGAGCCCCACGATATGAAAAACTGACGCCACAACCACAGCCAGATTGGCTTCATGTGTGTAGCCCATGGCCCCCAGCAAAGGGTAACCAATCAGCGTGGACGGTGCGCTCACCATCACCACACCGCAAAAAAGCTGAAAAAGCCCTGCGGCATCCGCCATGCCATCCCCATAAAAAAGCGTTACTATCTGCTCTGCCAGTACGATGCACACCAGACATATCACGGCATAAAAAACGACGACTGTCCAAAAAACTTTTTTATAGAAATCAATGTTCTTATACTTTGCCACATAAGGGTATAAAGCACTCTTTATCGGTGACTGAAGCCCTTTCATCGCTTCGCTCAGCTTCTGAGCCGCCACGTAATACCCCACCATGGCGTCTGCCGAAATCAGCCCCAGAAAAAAGGTATTCGTGCTCCCCAAGGCGGTTACCGAAATTCGCGACAGAAAGAACTCTGTGCTCTTCTTGAACGTACTGCACACCACAGACCATAGGGGGAAGCACAAACGAATACCAAAAAGGCGAACACCAACCACGCATCCCACCACGCCAGCCAAAAGAGAACTAAACGCATAAACTCCCGCGACATTGAGATAATCTTTGTCCCCTTTGACCATAACGATCATCGCCAACAAGAGGCAGATCTTAGAGAAGATATTGATGACCGTGAGACTCCTCATACGCTCCATACCGAGGAAAAGCCACACGGGATTAAGAGCACTCCCCACCACCATAAGAAAGGTGATCTGAAAAAGAAGAAAGTTCTGCGCTACCTTCGGTATCCAATAGGAGGTGAGGACAAGAATGCCGTAACAAAGAAACAACAGTCCCAGTTTGATCGTCATCACCGCACTAAAAGTCTGTGATACATACTCAGGATTATCCCTGTGAACAGAAATATCCCGCGTCGCTGAGAGTTCAAAGCCATAATCCGTAATGACAATGAAATACACCATGAACGCCTGGGCAAAGAACACCAGCCCGAAGTGATCAACGGAAATCACTCGCCCCAGATAGGGCATGTTCAACAGAGGCACCACATAACTAAGCCCCTGAATCAATCCAAGCGAAAGTATGTTTTCTATTAGTCGTTTTTTTTCACTAACCATCACTGATGACCAAACAGGAAACCAGTAAACGTCGGCAATGAAGCGAAAACGCACCTACATTGACCACCGTTAACTGGAGCGCAACTTCTTTAAAAAAAATTTATATGTAAAATCAATAAGTTATCGCCATATGCTCAATATCAATCACCGGGACATGCCACATCAAGCCTCCCGCTTCATTCGGATTGTAGCCCCCCCTTACCATCACAAACCTGGGTATCTTTCATATTTTTCAAGTTTTTTTCGTGCTTTTCAGGGTGAAATATCTGTACAATCTGGCCTTTGCATGGTTGTGGAAATGCCTTCTGTACGGGGCAGATAGACAACATCACAATACTCTTTCAAAAAATCAAACTTGCCCTGCCAGTCACTGCCCATGCAAAAAGTATCTATCTCATAAAGAATAACGTCATGGCTCTTCTGTTCCCAGCTTGTTTCAGGAATAACCAGATCAACACATCGCAGATTCTCCAATATGGTTTTGCGTTCCTCATAGGTCTGAATACAGACCTTGTTCTTCATCTTCTTGTTAAACTCATCTGTCGAAATGGCCACAACGAGATAATCTCCCAGAGCCCTGGCACGCTTCAAAAGATTGATATAACCATAGTGAAGCAAATCGAATGTTCCATAGGTGATAACACGTTTCATAGTTTTCCTTTGGGCGTGTTGACAAATTTGTGGCAGGGCAAAAATGGCCATCTAGGCTATTTTGTTCCACGTCTGCAAGTTGTATATATCCGAAAAATCGAGAAATATCTACTCAGTATCTGAGCCGATCTGAAACAGAGCTGAGATTTTACAGATAACTCCGTAAATTTCCGCCAGACGGCCAACTACCACTTTAAAAACGCAAGTAATTTTAAGAAGATAGCGTCACCCTGCTTTCCCATGTAAAGCACACTTTCCGCCACTTGAGCTTTTCCCCCGCCTTGCGCTAGGCTGTCTTAGGGCATACGTCCTGCTTTTCTCTTTCATTCATGCTGTCTGAAGGTATGCTACCGTATGAATATTGCACTCTCATCCGATCTTCTTCCGCCTGTTCCCCAGTCTTCAAAGGATGCCTTTGACATCACAAGCCATGAGGAATGGTTCAAAAAGTACGCTGCCATCGAGCGGAGCATCTGTCCTCATGATCCGTACCCTGAAGATCTGAAGCTTGAGCACAGCTTTAACGTCCTGGCCCATGCCAGGAAGATAGCTGTCAGCGAAGGCTATGCCGCCCCTCTTGCCAGGGCGTGCCTTCTGGCAGCCATGTACCATGATCTGGCGCGTTTTGCGCAGTACCGTGCCTGGAAAACATTCAGGGATGCGGACTCCTGCAACCACGGCGAAGCAGGGGCACAGCTTGCCGAAGCCTACCATGTTCTGCAGCACGAGCCCTTTGTGGCAAAGACAGTGATCAGGGCGATACAGTTGCACAATGCCTACCGCCTTCCCGACGATCTTGCATACGATACATCCCTGGTCACCAAGGTCACTAGGGACGCCGACAAGCTGGACATCATCCGCATCATGGCGGAACACCTGGCGCACAAGCCATATGAGCCGACTGTCGTGCTCTCACTGCCAGACGATCCGGAGCTCTTCTCGCAAAAAGTCATAGACTGTACCCTCAATGACGAGGTTGCCGGCTATGCGGATCTTGCAAGCGTCAATGACTTCCGCCTGCTTCTGGGATCCTGGTTTAATGACATGCACTCGCCGTCTGCAAAACGCATCATGAAGGAAGAAGGCCATATAGTGCGCCTTATAGAAGTCCTGCCAGATGCCCGCTACGGCAGGGCAAGAGACCATATACTGAACCTTATACAGACACAGTGCTGACGCTATCCCTGAACATCATACAGGGAAAGGAGAATACATGGGTGATGCGGATAAAAAAGACACACTAGCCAGGAAAAGCAAATCATGATATTACTAAACAGGTAAGTTTTATTTTAGTTTCTAAAGTCCTGACAGATGGCTGTACCCATACTGTACATTCTTTAAAGGACCGATAAGACTCAGCTCTTCCAGGAGGATTCCATGGCTCTGCCCTCTCTTAAAATTGGCGATTTAACCGCCCCGATGCCAGTTGTCCAGGGAGGCATGGGAGTAGGCATTTCCCTGTCAGGACTGGCCTCTGCCGTCGCCAATGAAGGCGGCATAGGCGTCATTGCCGGAGCCATGATAGGCTTTCTGGACAAGGATGTGTCCAAAGACCCTGAAGGCGCCAACATCCGCGCCCTCAGAAACGAAATCCTGAAAGCCAGGGAAAAAACAAAGGGCATTATCGGGGTGAACATCATGGTTGCCCTGACCCATTTCAGCCAGCTGGTGTGCACGGCCATTGAAACAAAGGCCGATGTCATTTTCTCAGGCGCAGGCCTGCCCACAGACCTGCCAAGGCTTCTCCTTGAGACCTGCGAGAAGAAAAAGGAAGAATTCAAGACAAAGCTCGTGCCCATCGTTTCCTCTGCCAGGGCTGCCTCCATCCTGGCCAGGAAGTGGATGCGCCACTTTAACTACATGCCCGATGCCTTTGTGGTGGAAGGGCCGAAGGCCGGTGGCCATCTGGGCTTCAAGGAAAATGAGATAAATGATGCCAGCTTTGCCCTGGAAAATATCGTCCGCCCTGTGGTCGATGTAGCAAAGGAACTTGAGGACCAGTGCGGGCGCAGCGTGCCTGTCATTGCCGGCGGCGGCGTCTTCACAGGCGGTGACATGCGCAGACTGCTTGAGGCAGGCTGCTCTGGCGTGCAGATGGCAACCCGCTTTGTGGCCACAGAAGAATGCGATGCCGACATCCGCTTCAAGCAAGCCTATGTCAACGCAAAGCCTGAAGACGTGACCATCATTCACTCTCCTGTGGGCATGCCCGGACGCGCCATACAGAATGAATTCATCGAAGCCTCGCGCCAGGGCAAAACCAAGCCCTTCAAGTGCATGTACCACTGCGTCAAGACCTGCGACAGGGAAAAGACGCCCTACTGCATTGCCAGGGCCCTGCTCAATGCCATGAAGGGCAACCTGAAGGCAGGCTTTGCTTTTTGCGGATCCAATGTTGGCAAAATAACTGCCATCACCACTGTGCATGAGGTCATGCAGAGCCTGAAAAAGGAATACGAAGAAGCAAAATAACGGTAGATCATACTGCAGATGATAATGACAAGGGGGCGGACGGGTTTCGTCCCCTTTTTTGTAGACGTGACGCAAAGATGATTCTTGGTATCGGAACAGACATCGTAACGCTTGAGCGCATGGAAGCAGGACTCAGACGCTTTGACAGGCACTTTGCTGAAAAAATCCTGGCAGAGGACGAACTGGCCATGCTGCCTGCGGGAGAGCGGCTGGTTGCCTATCTTGCAGGGCGCTGGGCGGCCAAGGAAGCGTGCGTCAAGGCCCTTGGAACCGGCTTTGCCAAAGGCATCGGGCCTAAGCAGATCGCCGTCTTTAACAATGCGGCCGGAGCACCGTTCCTGGTCCTTTCAGGAAAGGCACTGAGCCTGAGCCATGAGCTTGGCGTCACAAAAATGCACGTGACAGTCAGCCATGACAAATTGTCCGCCGTGGCCTTTGTCGTGCTTGAAGGGGAATAGCAATGCCATACGATACGTTTCTGGATCCTCTGCCCACGGCCGAAGAAATGCGCCGCTGGGACGAAGAAAGCGTGCGCCTGGGAATCCCCGGAATCATGCTGATGGAAAACGCATCCCAGGCGGCGCTCCGTGTCCTTCTCTCATACATCCCCTATCTTAAAGGCAAAAAGACAGCTGTGCTCATGGGCGGCGGCAACAACGGCGGCGATGCAGTCTGCCTAGCCAGGCTTATGAATGACATGGGGGCAGATGTTACGGTCTTCCACCTGCCGGTCCTTGAAAAAATACAGGGAGACGCCCTCTTCCACCTTGAGCTGGCAAAAACATGCGATCTTTCCTTCAGGCCTGCTGCTTTATTTGATGCAGACTGCGACATCCTTGTGGACGGGCTGCTTGGAACAGGCTTTTCCGGCACGCTGCGCCAAAACTGCCAGGACATTATTGCTCTTTGCAACCAGAAGAAAAAATACAGGGAGTTTACCCTGGCACTGGATATTCCCTCAGGCCTTGACTGCAATAACGGCACCCCAGGTCCCTGCGCCATCATGGCAGATGCCACAGCAACCTTTGCGGCAGCAAAGCCAGGCCTTGTTATGCCATG
>CAVLCT010000026.1:0-24909 GCA_963661665.1 Bulleidia sp.
AACCGGAGAAAACCAATGAAACTGCGCTTCAAGCATCAGAAATTTCAGGAAGAGGCAGCACAGGCTGTCGTGAAAGTCTTCAAGGACCAGCCGCCCTGTTTCAAGTCTCCCTACCTGATAGACAGGGGCCGCAGCCAGCAGCCTGGCCTGACCGACTCTGTTGACTTTACCGGCTATTGCAACAACAAGATTGTGCCGGAACTGACAGACGAGAAGATTCTGCACAAAATACAGGATATCCAGCGGGCCAACCTGATTAAGCCTTCAGACAAGCTTGAAGGGCACTACAACCTGACCATTGAGATGGAGACAGGCACAGGCAAGACGTACACCTACATCAAGACCATGTACGAGCTGTACAAGGCCTACGGCTGGTGCAAGTTCATCATCGTCGTGCCCAGCATTGCCATCAGGGAGGGCGTCTACAAGACCTTCCAGATGACAGAGGATCACTTTGCCTCAGAGTACGGCAAAAAGATACGCTATTTCATCTACAACTCATCGCAGCTGACGATGATTGACCGCTTTGCGTCTGACAATTCCATCTGCGCCATGATAATCAACGCCCAGGCCTTCAATGCCAGGGGCAAGGATGCCCGGCGCATCAGCATGGAACTGGACGAGTTCCGCTCCCGCCGTCCCATTGACATTCTGGCCAAGACCAATCCCATCCTGATTATCGACGAACCACAGTCGGTGGAGGGCAAGCAGACCAAGGAAAACCTAAGGCAGTTCATGCCCCTGCTGACGCTGCGCTACTCTGCTACCCACAAGAGCGACAGCGTCTACAACATGATCTACCGCCTGGACGCCATGGAGGCCTACAACAAGCACCTGGTGAAGAAGATTGCCGTCAAGGGCATCTCAGAGTGCGGCACAGCGGCCACGGAAGGCTACGTCTACCTTGAGGGAATCAACCTTTCCAAGGACGCCCCTACGGCAACAATCCAGTTTGACTGCAAGGGAAAGTCCGGCATCCGCAAGGTCAGCCGCATCGTTACAGAAGGCTACAACCTCTACGACCATTCAGGGGGATTAGAGGAGTACAAGAACAACTTTATCGTGTCACGGATTGACGGGCGCGACGACTCCGTGGAATTTGTCAACGGCACCAAAATCCATGCAGGCGACGTTATCGGCAAGATCAATGAAGACGATTTGCGCCGCATACAGATACGCGAGACCATACTGAGCCACATAGAGATGGAGCGGAAGCTCTTCTCCAAGGGCATCAAGGTGCTGTCCCTCTTCTTTATTGACGAGGTGGCAAAATACAGGCTCTACGATGCGCAAGGCCAGGCTGCCAACGGCATCTATGCGCAGATGTTTGAAGAGGAATACAAGGACATCACAGGCAGCCTGGAAATGCGCTTCGGGGAAGAAGAGTATTTCAGCTACCTCAATGCCATAGCGGCAGAGAAGACCCATGCCGGCTACTTCTCCATAGACAAGAAGGGCAAGATGACCGACTCCAAGGTGGCCCGCAAGGAAACCACCACGGACGACGTGGATGCCTACGATCTCATCATGAAGGACAAGGAGCTCTTGCTGGACTGCGATCCGGTGCGCTCCCCTGTGCGCTTCATCTTCTCCCACTCTGCCCTGCGCGAGGGCTGGGACAACCCCAATGTCTTCCAGATCTGCACCTTGAAGCAGAGCAGCAGCACTGTCCGCAAGCGCCAGGAAGTGGGCCGCGGCCTCAGGCTCTGCGTCAACAGGCAGGGCGAGCGCATGGACGAAAGCGTCCTTGGCAACGATGTCCAGGACATAAATGTCCTGACAGTTGTTGCCAGTGAAAGCTACGACAGCTTTGCCAGGGGCCTGCAGACAGAGCTTGCCGAGGCTGTAGCCTACCGCCCCTGCAAGGTTACGGCAGAGCTCTTTGAAGGGCGGATAGTTAGGGACGATCAGGGCACAGAGCATGAGATCGATGCCGAAACTGCCTGGCTCATCGTGGCTGACCTTAAGGAAGCCGGCTATATCGACGCAAAAGGCGTCCTGACTGACAAGTACTATGAAGACAAGAATAACAAGACAGTAACCGCCGCCAAGCAGTTCCCCGGGACAGCAGGCGATATGGTCAAGATTCTTGACTCAGTCTACGACGGCAAATGGAAGCCTGTTATTATTGATCCCCGCAAGCTGAATGTGGAAGCCCAGGTTGACGAAGACAAGCTGGCAAAGGATGAGTTCAGGGCCTTATGGGAGAAAATCAACGCAAAGACGGTCTATCACGTTGAGTTCAATACAGACGACCTTGTCAGGCAGGCCATTGCCTCACTGGACAGCAACCTGCACGTGTCCCAGGTCTTCTTTGACGTAAAGACAGGGACAATGGAGCAAATCGGGTCAAAAGAGCAGCTTGAGAGCGGAGAGTCCTTTGACCTGAAAGCAACCGCCTGCCACAGGCAGGCCATACTGCCTGGCGCCAGTGTGCGCTACGATCTTGTCGGCAAGCTTGTGGAGGAAACAGGGCTTACCCGCAGGGCCGTTATCAGCATTCTGAGAGGAATCAGGCCGTCAGTCTTTGCGCAGTTCAGGGACAATCCTGAGGAGTTCTTCCTCAGGGCAGCCATGCTTATCAACAACGAGAAAGCCAGGGCAGTTATTCAGCAAATCCGCTACGACAAGACAAATGACCGCTACGACACGGACATATTTACCAAAGCTTCCATCAAAGGGCGCCTTGGCGAAAATGCCATGAAGGCGGACAAGCACCTCTATGACCACGTGGTGTATGACTCGGCTGTCGAGGAACGGTTTGCAAAGGATCTTGAGACCAGCACAAACGTTGCGGTCTATGTGAAGCTTCCGGACGGGTTTTATATCTCAACACCTGTCGGGCGCTATACCCCGGACTGGGCCATTGCCTTCACCTTCAAGGAAGAAAATAAAAAGCACATCTACTTTGTGGCAGAGACAAAGGGGTCCGGGGACCCCGGCCAGCTCCGGCAGATTGAGGACTCCAAGATTCACTGCGCAAGGGAGCACTTCAATGCCATCAGCAACGGGGATGTCGTCTACGACGTAGTGACCAGCTTCCAGGACCTGCGGAACCTGGTACAGGCCTAAATTCTGGCAGGGACGAATCTCCTTTGTACGCCATTGGCCAGATTGCAGAATTCAGGCAATGATAATATCCCTTCACAGGGAGAATAAACCAGAGGAGCCAATGAACTATCAAGGGATATGATATGGCACCCCCGAAAAACCCTAGCCCACAAGATTTTTTGCAACCATCTTCAGCTTCACCTGACCCAAATCAGCACTCCGATTCTGAAAAATCAGCACTCACTGACCAAAATCAGCACTCCGATTCTGAAAAATCAGCACTCACTGACCAAAATCAGCACTCCGATTCTGAAAAATCAGCACTCACTGACCAAAATCAGCACTCCGATTCTGAAAAATCAGCACTCACTGACCAAAATCAGCACTCCGATTCTGAAAAATCAGCACTCACTGACCAAAATCAGCACTCCGATTCTGAAAAATCAGCACTCACTGACCAAAATCAGCACTCTGATTCTGAAAAATCAGCACTCACAGATACGAAAAAGCCGCCGGCATAACCGGCGGCTTTTGTCTTTATTTCACTGCCTCGACAAAGGAGGCATGCAGTTTCTTACTCAAAGAAGCTGCGTCCGTATTCCAGGGCCTTTAAGTTGACATCAAGCAACTTGGCGGGGAGGAAAAGGCGCAGGCTTTCCTCAAAGACATCTACTCCGAAGGGCAGCACGCCTGAGGCACACACCGCAGCCAGCAACACTGTATTGCCTGCCTGCATGGCGCCCGCCTTGAGGCCAAGCTCGCGGCAGGGCAGAAAGTGCATCTCAGAAGCGACCTTTCCGACCTTGGCCTTGATCTCATCCATTGAAGGATACTGTGCCTTGCCCATGGAGACGCTCACAGGAGCCATGGCATCGGAGCTGGAAAAAACCTGGCCTCCCTTGCGCAGGTACGGCAGGCCCCTGAGAGTTTCCAGAGGCTCAAAGCCCAGCATAAGGTCAGCCTCACCCGGCTCAAGCTTGGGAGAACGCCAGCCGCCCAGAAGCAGGACAGATTCCACGACGCCGCCTCTCTGGGCCATGCCATGCACCTCGCCGGCTACGACATCGACACCGGCATGCAGGGCAGTCCTGGCAAGAAGGGCAGTTGCGGTCAGCGATCCCTGACCGCCCACGCCTGTAAAGTAAATACGAAGTTTCTTAGTTGCGTCCATTTCCATCATCCTCCCTAGCCGCGCTGCACCAGCTTGAAGCTCTTGGGTGCAACCTGCAGGCAGACGCCGCAGCCTGTGCACAACTCTGAATCGACGGCATAGGCACCGTCCCTGAGACAGAAGGCAGGACAGGCCAGCGTGTCAAAGCAGCGCTTGGTGTCCTCATTCTGCTGGGAGACAGTGGCATAGCGCTCGCCGCCCTTGTGCAGGGCACGGCGGGCATACAGGGCACAGGGCTCTTCGCAGATAAGCACGCGCACGCCGTCCAGCTTTGCAAATTCCTGCATGGCATTCATGACGGACTTTAAGTTGAAGGACTTGGCCTTCTTCACCTGCGTCACACCCAGGCCGCGCACAATGGACTCTATGTCCAGATGCTGGCACAAATCGCCAAGCTGTTCCTGCATCATGCCGGGATTGGGCTGATGGCCTGTCATGGCCGTTGTGCCGTTGTCCAGGATGACCACAATGACGTTCATGCGGTTAAAGACAGCATTGGCAAGGCCGGTCATGCCGGAATGGAAGAAGGTGGAGTCGCCGATAAAGGCAACCACCTGGCGCTTTGCCATCATGGCAAAGCCGGAACCGCCGGAAATGGACGATCCCATGCAGAACAGAAAGTCTGCGCACTGCAGGGGCGGCAGCATGCCAAGGGTGTAGCAGCCGATGTCAGAGGAGTAGATGGCATCGTCGCCAAAGGTCTGCCTTGCGGCATAGAAGACGGCCCTGTGCGAACAGCCGGCACAGAGGTTGGGCGGACGCTTGGGCAGGTCTTCCGGACAGGAAGGCGCAGCCTTTTCGCCACTAATGCCAAGGAAGTCCTGCAGGGCTTCAATGAGCAGGGGGGTGGAGTATTCACCCTGGATGGTCAGGACGCCGCCCTTGCCTGCAATGGCAGTGGCAAGGCCTGCCTTCTGGCAGACAACGCGCACGCCGTTCTCAAGCAGGGGATCGTTTTCCTCGACGACCAGGACCTTGTCGCATTTTTCAAGGAAGGAACGGATGCGGGCCTCAGGCAGGGGCCAGGTCATGCCCAGTTCCAGCACGCACACCTTGTCCTTTGCACCAAGGGTTTCCAGGGCATCAGAGACATAGTTCCTGGACACGCCGGAGACGATGATGCCGGCCTTGGGCTTTGATGCCGGCACATGTTCAATGGTGAAGGGGCTCTTTTCGGCAATGGCCATGGCCTTTGCCATATTTTCTTCCAGGACCTTGTGGCGCACCTTGGCAACGGCAGGCACGGGCACAAAGCGCAGGGGATTGCGCTTAAAAGTGACCACCTCTTCCTTTCCGGCAGGCAGGTCGCCAAAGGTCACGGCGCCGCGCATGTGGTTGACGCGGGTCGTCGTGCGCAGAAGCACAGGCTGTTCCAGCTCCCTGGCCACACGGAAGGCCTCCTGGGTCATTTCCTTGGCTTCCTGGGCAGAACAGGGCTCAAAGCAGGGCAGGGAAGCTGCCCTGGCATAGTTGCGGTTGTCCTGCTCGTTCTGGGAGGAATGGAAGCCCGGGTCGTCGGCAGACAGGACCACCAGGCCGCCGGGAAGACCGGTATAGGCAGTGGTAAACAGGGGGTCGGCTGCCACGTTGAGGCCCACGTGCTTCATGGTGACCAGGGCCTTGCCGCCGGCCAGGGCTGCACCGCAGGCCACTTCCATAGCTACTTTTTCATTGACCGAGTACTGCAGATAATAGCGGTCGCCTGTGCCGCCTATGCGGCGGAAGGTATCAGGCACTTCCGATGACGGAGTTCCGGGATAACAGGTAACGACATGGACACCGGCTTCCAGGGCTCCGCGCACAATGGCCTCGTTGCCCAAAAGCAGATGGCGTTCACCCTTTTTCCCCTCAAGCAGAGGATTTTTGCTCATTATGTACTCCTTAACAAGAAATCGGCACCTCCGGGCAGGGGGATGCCGACTTCAGGACAATGAATATAGTCCTCCCTTATTTGAAGGAAGGAGCAGTTAAAAATTCTTATTTGCCTGTGCCGGCTTCGTTTTTGGCCATGATGTGCAGATCTTTTGCGCGGCAAGCTGCATATTCCCTGTCCAGCTCGTTCACGGCATTTGAGGCTGCCAGCTCGTCGTAGGTCTTGGCAGCCAGATCATACTGCCCTGCCCTGGAAGCGGCCTCTGCCAGCATCATCTTCACCTGCAAGCCGGAAGCCTCGGGAAGCCTCGGGGCTATGCCCTGCAAAATCTTCACACCCTCGGCATACTTGCCGGCGAAGAGCAGCTCGCCGGCCTGGCTGACGGCAGAGGCAAGGCCCAAGGAATTGTCATAGTCGGCAGCGGCCACCTTGGCGTAGCCTTCGGCTGCCTTTTCCCTGTTCTCCTGGGCAACAGCGCTCTGCACCAGGGCTACGGCCACGGGAAGCTGCATGGAAGAGGGGCAGGTCTTCTGCAGTTCTTCCAGGGAAGCAATCTGCTTGGCATCAGCAGGATGCTGCATGATCTTGGCTATGGACTCCAATGTTTCCTGCTGCCTTGAGTTCTGTACGTACCTGTACACTGCCGTGCCCAGGAGGGCTACGATAAGCAGGACGATAATCGCCACAATATATTTGCTGTTGTTTACGATAAAAGTAAACAGGGGACGGCTTTCCGTTGCGACCTCTGACTGGATGTTGGCCAGAAGGGTCTGGTCCTGTGCAAGCGGAGTGGAATCAACACGGGGCATGAACTATATCTCCTTAAGGATTTATACTTGGAGTTTTACTTGTTGAAGAGCATTTCCTGGTAGGTGGGCAGGGACCACAGGTCTTCCGGCAATATGCCTTCCAGGCTGTCGGCAATGTTGCGCACCTTTTCCATGGCTGGCAGGATTTCCTGGCAGCAACGTCCGGCCCTGGTCTCAAAATTCTCTTCTGCGACCACGGACTCAACGCAACGCTCAAGATCGTCCGTATAGTTCTTGAGATGCATGAGCCCCTTGTTGACCTGGTCCAGCGTATCCGTCTCTGTCTCGCGGTTCAGGGAAATGAGCATCTGGCAGGTTGAGGCCAGCCGGTTCAGGTAGGCAGAGGCCGCAGGATAGATTTTTGTCCTGGCTATACGCACGGTCAGGGCTGCCTCGGTGCGTATGGTCTTGCAGTACTGCTCAAGATAAATCTCGGCCCTGGCCTTTACTTCTGCCTGGTTCATGATGCCAAGGCGCACATAGAGCTCCATGACCTCTGGCGACTCAAGCACAGGAATGGCCTCGGGCGCACTGTGCAGGTCGGGCAGGCCGCGGCGCACAGCTTCCTTCTGCCACACTTCGGAGTAGCCGTCGCCGTTGAAGATGACGGCGCTGTGCTCTTCCATGACATGGGTAATGAAGCTCTGCAGGGCATCGTTGAAGGACTTGCCTTCCTTGATCTCCCTCTCAAGCCAGTCAGCGGCAAAGCCTAAGGAATCCGCCATGGCCGCATTCAGGGCCGTGATGGAATCGGCAGCCGACTGGCTGGATCCCAAGGCACGGAACTCAAAGCGGTTGCCCACAAAGGCTATGGGGCTGGTACGGTTGCGGTCGCCGGGGTCTCTCGGCAGGTTGGGCAGGGTATCCACGCCAAGATCCATCATGGTCTTCCTGGTACCGGACTCTGCCTGCTCAAGATGGCCTGATCGGAAGGCTGCCAGCACTTCTGTCAGCTGGTCGCCCAGGAAGATGGACATGATGGCCGGCGGCGCCTCGTTGGCACCAAGACGGTG
The DNA here is from genome assembly GCA_963661665.1 of Bulleidia sp. GTDB lineage: Bacteria > Desulfobacterota > Desulfovibrionia > Desulfovibrionales > Desulfovibrionaceae > Desulfovibrio. Next base: position 7,918 of record CAVLCT010000026.1, read on the forward strand.
GTCGTTGCTGGCAGAGGCCACAGTGGCGCGCAGAAGGCCGCCGTACTTGTGCACGGCGCGCACCAGGGCGCACACAAAGACCAGGAACTTGGCATTGGCATGGGGCGTGTCGCCGGGATCAAAGAGGGAGCCCAGCTCGGCATTGCCCACAGAGTAGTTCAGGTGCTTGCCTGAGCCGTTGATGCAGTTGAAGGGCTTTTCATGGAGCAGGCACTTGAGGCCGTGGCGCTTGGCCACGTTGCGCAGGGCTGCCATGATCATGTGGTTGTGATCGACAGCCACATTGGCCTGCTCAAAGAAGGGCGCAATTTCGTACTGCCCGGGTGCTACCTCGTTGTGGCGGGTGCTGACAGGCACGCCCAGCTTGTAGAGGTAGCGCTCTGTCTCCATCATGAAGGACAAGACGCGCTGGGGGATGACGCCAAAATACTGGTCGCTGAATTCCTGCCCCTTGGCAGGCCTGGCACCAAAGAGGGTGCGCCCTGCCACAAGCAGGTCCTCACGGGCAAAGGTGTAGTTGTTGTCAATGAGGAAGTATTCCTGCTCAAGGCCGGCATAGGCCACGACCGGAAGTTCGGTGTGCACATTGAAGAGGTCCAGGACACGCCTGGCCTCATGGTTCAGGGCCTGGCCCGAACGCAGCATGGGCGTCTTCTTGTCCAGGACGACACCTGTCCAGGAAAGGAACATGGTGGGTATGCACAAGACGGTGCAGTTGGGGCCTTCCTGCAGGTAGGCAGGGCTTGTCACGTCCCAGGCCGTATAGCCGCGCGCCTCAAAGGTGGAGCGCAGGCCGCCGGACGGGAAGGAGGATCCGTCTGCCTCGCCGCGGATGAGCATGGATCCGGAAAATTCGGCTATGACGCCGCCTGTGCCGTCGGGCTTTAAAAACGTGTCGTGCTTTTCGGCTGTCTGCCCTGTCAGGGGATAGAATATATGGGTGTAGTGCGTGGCCCCGTGCTCTATGGCCCAGTCCTTCATGACGGCAGCCACTGTATCGGCAATAGCCGGATCCAGGGTCTCGCCATAGCGTATGGTCTTGGTCAGGGAACGGTAGACAGCCTTGGGCAGGCGCTCGCGCATCACCTTGTCATTAAAGACATTGCAGCCGAACAGCTCTGTAGGCTTTATATCCCGGTAGCTGAAGCCTGTTGCTTCGGGATTGTAGGTTGTGATGGCCTGAATGGCACTCTGCCGTGCGGACATCTTGCTCATGACTGACTCCTGGCGCCTTCTCTGTCTTTGCCGGAACTGATGAAAAATTTCTGCTGACAGCAGGACCTTCTACTTTACAGAAAGAATCTCGATATCAAAGATAAGGTCCTTGCCGGCCATGGGCTGGTTGGCATCAAGGGTAATTTCCTTGTCGGAGACAGCACTGATGACGGCGTAGATGCACTGGCCCTGCTCGTTGGTCAGCTGGATGGGCGTACCAATTTCGGCGGGAATATTGGCAGGCACATGGGAACGGTCAACAGAGAAGACAAGCTCGGGGTTCACAGGGCCGTAGGCTTCCTCGCAGGGAATCTCCACTGTAAAGCGGTCGCCCACCTCGCGTCCCTTCACGCCGTTTTCAAAGCCGGGAATAAGCTGGCCGCGGCCAACGGTGAACTCAAGAGGCTCACGTCCTTCGCGCCTGGATGAATCAAACTCGGTTCCGTCCTTCAGGGTGCCGACGTAGTGGACTTTTACAGTATCGCCGTTTTCAATGGCCATGGGGAGATTCTCCTTAAAAGATATCGGAAAGAAGCATGAGCAGAAAGAAGGCCTGCCGGCATGAGAGGGCAGTTGCGCCCGTACAGCCTGTTCAGCCACTTCCCGGCTTAATTACTATTGATCTTGTACTCATATCCTAAACAACAAGGAGAAACAAGAAGCCAGTTGCACCGTTGCAGCCGCGCTACACTCTCCTGGCTCAGCAAATGCCGTACCCTGCCCTGATCTCTGCCCTGATCTTTGCCCGGAACTCTGCCTTGACACGCCCTTTTGGGGGAACTAAATATTGTCTTTCTTATTTGATCAGCCACTCAGTTTTTCCGCAGCCTGTGCCCCCGTGCACGGAAGACGCAAAAGCGCTCCTGCAGCAGGACGGAACAACGGGGTTTCACTGCAATACACGCCCCTGCCATCTTTCTGCGTTGATGCCGCAAACCTATCCGGACGCCTGGGCCGGCATGCCTTGTGCAAAGCAGCACCTGATCTTGCATGCAACGGCTTTTTCTCCCCCGGCTAAAGGAAAACTGCTGTATCCCTTGCACGCAGCTTTTTCGGAGAATGACTGTGACAGACATCCGCTCTGCCTATACGGACAGCATCAGCTTCTTTGGCCCTCTTCAGCCGGCCGCCCTTGCCGAAGAGTACGGCACGCCCCTCTATGTCTACAACGAGAGCATTTTGCGTAAGCGCTGCTCGGAATTAAAAAACCTCTGCAAGGTCCCGGGCTTTGGCGTCAACTACTCGGTGAAGGCCAATTCCAACCCTGCCCTGCTTGCCATCGTCCGCGAGGAAGGCCTGGTTGTGGATGCCATGAGCCCCGGCGAGCTGCACATGGATCTTCTGGCCGGCTACAAGGAAGAGGACATCCTCTATATTTCCAACAACATTTCTGCCGCCGAAATGCGCAATGCCATTAACCATCACCTTGTGGTCAGCGTTGACTCCCTCTCCCAGCTTGACATGTACGGAAGCTTCAATCCGGGCGGCAGCGTCATGATACGCCTGAACCCCGGCATAGGCGCAGGGCACCATAAGAAAGTCATAACAGCCGGCAAGGAAACAAAGTTCGGCATCCTGCCTGAAGACCTTCCTGCCGTGCAGGCCCTGCTTGAAAAGCATCACCTGACCCTTGCAGGCGTAAACCAGCACATCGGCTCCTGCTTCATGGAGCCGGACGGCTATATCAAGGCCTGCGCAGTGCTTTTGTCCCTCATCGACGGCATGCCCAAGGCTATGCGCTCCCATATCAGGATCATCGACTTTGGCGGCGGCTTCGGCATCCCCTACCACAAGTACGAAGGGGAAGCCCGCCTTGACCTTGCCGGCCTTGGCGCCGGCCTGGACGAGCTCCTCTTTGCCTGGAAGGAAAAGACAGGCTATGCAGGACGCTTCCTCATTGAGCCCGGGCGCTATATTGTTGCCGAATGCTCTGTCCTTCTGGGCACGGTAGAGGCAATAAAGAACAACGGGGAGCGCCGCTATGCTGGCACCGACTTAGGGTTCAACGTCCTGCAGAGGCCCGTCATGTACGGCTCCTTCCATGACGTGGAAATCTACGGAAAGGACAAGAATGCTTCCAGGGCAGAGATGCCGCAGACCATTACAGGCAACATCTGCGAAAGCGGCGACATCCTGGCCAAGGACCGCCTGCTTCCCGAGATGCACGAGGGAGACCTTGTGGGCATCCTTGACGCCGGAGCCTACGGCTTCTCCATGTCATCAAGCTACAATACGCGCTTCATGCCTGCCGAAGTCCTCATTACCAGGGAAGGAAAGGCCAGGCTCATCCGCCGCAGGCAGACCTATGAGGATCTGACGGCAGCCCTCGTCCGCTAGCCGCAGCACAACATCAGTACCTATCATAAGCGGGCTTGCAGGCTTTTTCTGCAAGGCCTGTTTCCAGCAAAGCCTCTTTCCAGGACAGGGAAACAGCCTTATATAAGGTTGCTCCCCTGTCCTGTTCTTGTCAGCCGGGGCATCCTTTTGCCTTGCAGGACCTTCTTTATAAGCGGACCGCATGTCTTCATCTGCACTTTCCACCTCCCCCAAAGCCATATGGCAGCTCACCTGGCCGCAGGTCGTCATGACATACATCGTCTTTGTCATGACGCTTGTCCCCATTCTGGCTGCCGGCCATCTTTCTGCCGGCATACAGGCTGCCCTTGGCATGGTGGTGCAGTGCAACCTCTTCCTGACTGTGCTCAGCATGGGCCTGGCAGCAGGGGCTACGGCAGCCATCAGCCAGGCCTTAGGCGCAAAGGAGCCTGTCCTTGCCAAACAATACATAGCCGCCACACTGGCCATCAGCGCTCTGCTGGGCCTTGGCATGGCTCTTTGCGGCCTTGCCTGGAAGGAAGAAATCCTGCACCTTGTGCGCCTGCCGGAATCTGCCCTGCCGGTGGCAAGGGAGCTCTTTGGCATCTACATGCTGGGGCTGCCCTTCGTGTATATTTACTCGGCCTCAGGGGTCATCTTCCGATCCACCAGGGAAGTCATCATCCCGCTACTTGTCATGGCCCTTGTCGCCCTTTTGCAGGCCTTCCTGTGCTTTGGGACAAGCTTCGGCCTCTTCGGCCTGCCCTGCCTTGGCTTTAAGGGCATTGCCATGGCGAACGTGGCTGCCAACATATTGGGATCCTTCGTCAACTGCCTGCTGCTCATAAAGAAAGGATACATAGAGAGAGCCTCCCGACTCTCTGTTGCCTGGGCAAAAGAAAGGCTGCCGTATCTTCTGGGCGTCACCATGCCGGCCTGCCTCTCCAATGCAGTCTGGCATTCAGGCTACCTTGTCCTCTTTGTCCTGACTGCCTCGGTGCCGCTTGACAGCGTCTTTGCCCTTGCCGGCCTTACGGCAGGCCTGCGCATTGAAGGCTTTCTTTTCATGCCTGCCATGGCCTTCAGCATGTCGGCCTCCATCATGGTGGGCAACTGCCTTGGCGCAAAGGACAGGGCAAATGCACGCAGGACAGCAAACTCCCTGCTGTATTCGGCGGTTATCATGATGAGCATTATTGCCTGCATCATCTGGCCGTTCAGGACCGAGCTTGCCCATGTCTTAAGCACGGATCCGGACACCTGCCGCTATATCGTCACCTACCTTGACTACAACCTTGTCTCAACGCCCTTCTCCATTGCCTCCACCGTGCTTGGCGGCGTTATGACGGGAGCCGGTGCAACGAAAATCAACTTCCTTGTTTTTGGCTGCACTATCTGGCTTATCCGCCTGCCGCTGGGCTACCTTCTGGGGCACATGGTGATGCAGGATGCCTCCGGCATCTTCCTGGCCATGATGCTTTCGCAGATGGTGCAGGCAGGCATCATGTTTTTCCTCTTCAAAAGGGACGGCTGGATGGACTACGCCATGTACAAGGACAAACCCTCCTGCGCCTGACATCATCCCATCTACCTCCTTATGATCCGGACCGGCAACGATCCTGGAGCATACAGGGCTTCCGCATTCTTTGACGTACTTTTTTCAAGGCACACTGCATGAACACACAGCTTTTTCACCCGGTTTCCCTGGAAGAAACCGATATGTACTACCCTTTGTGGGAGAAGACGCCGGAGCGGGCCATGACCTACAGCATGGTCACCCTCTGGGGCTGGAAAGCATACAACGGCCTTGAGTGGGCCTTTGATGAAGGTCTTTGCTGGATCAGGCCTACAAAGTTTGAGCCCAACCTCTACTGGGCGCCTGTGGGCGACTGGCCTGCCACAGACTGGGAAAAAATCCTTGAGCCAGGCATGCAGTTCATCTGCGTGCCGGCGGCACTGGAAGCCTTGTGGCGCGAACGGCTGGGCAGCCGCATCCAGTCCAGGGAAGAAAGGGGGCAGTTTGAGTATATCTACAGGACAGAGGATCTGGCCACGCTTTCAGGCAACCGCTACCACAAGAAGAAGAACCACCTCTCTGCCTACAGAAAAGCCTACGGAGAGCCGGACTACCGCCCCATAAGCGACAGCATCATAGAAGACTGCCTGGCCCTGCAGGACACCTGGTGCCAGTGGAACGACTGTGCGGGATCAGAGACCCTGGCAGGGGAAAACTTTGCCCTGAACCAGCTGCTTTCCCATTTCAGCTCTTTCCGCAGCCTGTGCGGCGGCGCCCTCTACATCAATGACGAAATAGTCGCCTTTTCCATAGGGGAGCGCCTGGACAATATGACCATGGGCGTGCACTACGAAAAGGGCATGAGCGGCATACGCGGCGTCTACCAGGCCATAAACTGGGCCTTTGTCAGCAATGAATGCCAGGGCATCCCCTACGTCAACCGTGCCGAGGACATGGACGACGACGGCTTAAGGCAGGCAAAGCTCTCCTACCATCCTGCTGACTTCTTAAAGCAGTATACAGTGACCATATCCTGAGTAAGCCTGTATTCTGCAGGAACCAGTCCGTAGAGGCCTGACAGAGGAGACTGATGGCACGGTTCCCGTCCCAACGCCCCAGGTCAGCACGGCATCCATCGCATTATCCAGGGCAGCATCCGTGACTCTGCCATGGCTCCGTAGTTTGAGTTTCCAGGGCAATTGTTCTATAAGCCGCAATAAACATTAGTACTGTTTTTTGTTGTATCCGTCTTTTGCAACACAGGATCTGTTCTGTCAGAAAGCGGCAGCCTCAGGTCAAGGAGAAGTCCATGCGTCCAGGCACTGCCATCAGCCCATATGTAAGCATCCCCTGTCTTCTTGCATGCCTTATGCTGTTTTCGGCCTGCGGCACTGTGCAGAGGCCCGGGCCTTCACGGCCAAACTACAGCTACGGCCAGGAAATCAGGGATGTGCGCAACATGCCGCAAAATCTGGAAGCCTATCTCGGGTCCGACCGCAACCAGCCCATACTGTCCAGGTCTGAGGCGTCGGCTGCCATGAGCAAATGGAACAAGCGCTTCTTCTCTTCCTGGCATATGGACAAGCCTTCCATCAGCAAAAAAGACGCAGAGCTCATGCTGAAGCGCAAGGCCCGCGGCTGGAAGAACGGAAGCACCCAGTGGCAGAACCACGAATGGCAGGCCATGCGCAGCAATGCCGGCATGAACAGCTGGCCCAACACCAACGAAAAGGGCATCACCATACGATCTGCCAACCTGCGCGAGATGCCCACCACGGAAGGGCGCTACTCCAAGCCCACAGCCAATCCCAAGGACAATCCCTTTGATCTGTTCCAGTACTCGCGCCTGCCCATGGGCATGCCAGTACTCCTCTGCCACAAGAGCAGGGACGGACGCTGGTACTATGCAGAAACACCCCTTGCCAGCGGCTGGATTGCGGCCAACGATGTGGCCATAGCATCCGACTCCTTTGCTGACGCCTGGGAAAGTGCTGCCAAGGCAGCCTTTGTTGAGGAAGGCATTTCCCTTGCCGGCGGACGCACAGGCGAAATCGGCGTCGTCCTTCCAAAGGCCGGAGCCGGTTCAGTTATGATCCCCACCAGGGACAGCCAGGGCTTTGCCGCCATGAAGGCTGTCCAGGTGCCTGACGGCAGCATTGCCTCCATGCCCATGCCCATGACGCCTGCCAATGTGGCAAATCTTGGCAACAAGATGATTGGCCAGAAGTACGGCTGGGGCGGCATGCTGGGCCTGCGCGACTGTTCCTCCATGACCAGGGACCTTATGACGCCTTTCGGCATCTGGCTTCCCCGCAACTCCCAGGCCCAGGCAAGGGCCGGCAACCAGATTTCACTGGCAGGCCTTTCCGGCGCCTCTGCCAAGGAGCGCGCAGTTCTGGCCCAGGGCGTGCCCTTTGCATCGCTGCTGACACTCAAGGGGCATGTGACCTTCTATGTGGGCTCATACAAGGGACATCCCGTCATCCTGCATGATCTGTGGGGCATCCGTGTTGACGAAGGTCCTGGCGAGGACGACAGGCTTATCATCGGCCGCGTGGTCGTCACAGGCATGACTCCTGGCGCAGAACTGCCCAATTTGCACAACAATTCCACCATCGGAGACCGTTTCCACTCCCTGACCATCCTGGGAGGAAGCCCCAGGTAAGTACCTGAGGCGGACTGCACCATGATGCTTTCCCAGACTGTCGCAGCAGATGATCTCAAAAACGGAAAAGCCCCCCGCCTGGACCAGTTTCTGGTGCAAAAGGCGGCAAGAAAGGATCCCTGCCTGCAAAGCCCGCAGCTTAATAAAGATACAGCAGGCATTGCTGATTCTTCCCATGCAGAAGAAGAGAATCTGACGGCGGAAGGAACGGTGCCTTGTGCCAATTCTTCCGGGCTTTCCAGGGAAAGCATCAAGCGCGCCATTGCAGAAGGCTTCTGCCGCATCAACGGCAATGTCGTAACGCAGCCGTCCCTGCGCCTGAAACTGAACGACTTAGTAGAGTTCACAGCCCCTGCATCAGAAGAGAATGCCGTCCCCGAGGAAGGCGATATAGAGGTGCTCTGGGAAGACAGGGATCTGCTTGTTCTCTCAAAGCCTGCCGGCATAGTTGTCCACCCATGCCCGTCCTGTCCTTCTGGCACACTGATACAGCGCATACTCTTTCACTATCCTGACATAGCCTCCATGGGCGGCCTGCGCCCCGGCATTGTGCACCGCCTTGACAAGGAAACCAGCGGACTCATCATAGTCGCCCGCAATGAAGCTGCCAGGCTGGCCCTGTCAGACGCCTTTGCCGCAAGGGAAGTCCATAAGGAATACCTGGCCATAGTCTTTGGCAGGCCGGACAGGGAAGGTTCCGTTGACAAAAGCATAGGAAGGAATCCGGACATAAAGACACGCATGGCCTGCGTTCCTGTCTCGCAGGGCGGGCGCGAGGCCAAAAGCGACTATACGGTACTGTGGTCGGCTGAGGACGATGCGGCCTCTCTTGTAAAAGTGCGCATTCACTCAGGCCGTACCCATCAGATACGGGTGCATATGACATCGCTTGGCCATCCCCTGCTTGGGGATGCCACCTATGCCGAAGGGCAGTTTTCTAAGGCAAAAGACATGGCACAAAGAGTCATGCTGCATGCCTTTCACCTTACCTTTGCGCATCCTGCAAACGGCAGGCAGATGGAGTTTTTCCTGCCGCCGCCAAAAGACATGGAAGAGTGCCTGCTTAATCTCAGTTGCAAAACGCAGTGCATAGTGGTGACAGGAAGTCCTGGCTCGGGGAAGTCATCCCTGCTCAGGCTCTTTGCCGATAGCGGCATAAGCACCATTAGTGCCGATGCGCTTGTCTCAGGGTATTATGCCAAGGGCGGCCCTGTTGCCTCCTTTCTGCAGACGCGCTTCGGGGACGATGCCCTGGCGCAGGACGGTTCAGTGGACAGGGCCTGGCTTATGCAGCTCTTTACAGATGAGCCTGGCATACGCCGCGAAACAGAAGCCTATGTGCACGCCCTGGTGCTCCGCGACATTGAAAACTTCTTCAAGGCCTGCACAGAGAAGGGCGAACGCAGGGCCGTTGCCGAAATCCCGCTCTATTTTGAATGCGCCTTCCATAAGAAGCTTTCTTCCTGGAAGCCTTTGTGCATCGGTGTCAGGGCTGGCCTTGCTCAAAGGACTGAACGGCTTTCAAAAAACAGGGGCTGGACAAGGGAAAAATGCGCCAGCATAGAGAGCTGGCAGTTTGAGGAAGAAAAGAAGCTTTCCCTATGCCAGCTGGTTATCGACAATAGCGGCAGGGAAGAGGACTTGCAGCAGGCCTTTTCCTTCAAGCTTGTCCCGGCCCTTGATGATGTTATGGCAAAAAAGGAATCTGGTTTTAAGGAATTTCTGGCCTCTGTCTGGGGGACAAGGCGCACGCCAGGGCAGTAAGAAAGGATAAGGCCTGTATCTGGATATCATGGCCGCAAACAGGCACGGGTGGGAAGAACAGTATGGCACACGACAAAAAGCTGAACAAAACCAATGCCGCAAGGCTGCTGGACGAGCTTGGCATAGACTATTCCATGAGCTCGGCAGAGGTGGATCTCTCCGACCTCTCAGCCGTCACCATGGCAGCAAAGCTTGGCGCCGATCCGGCACAGGTTTTCAAGACCCTGGTCGCCCGCGGCGACAAGACAGGTGTGATCATGGCGTGCATTCCGGCAGCAGCGGAACTGGATCTCAAGGCGCTGGCCCATTTTTCTGGCAACAAGCGCGTGGAGATGGTGCACTTAAAGGAGGTTCAGCCACTTACCGGGTATATGCGCGGAGGCTGCTCCCCTCTGGCAGGGAAAAAAGACTATCCCGTCTTTATTGACGAGACGGCCATACTGCATGAAAGGGTCTATGTGAGTGCCGGCCTGCGCGGCGTGCAGCTGAACCTTGCGCCGGACGATCTGCTGCGGGCCTGCCACGGGCAGTACTGTGCCATTGCCCGCCTGGACGAAGGCACGGGAGAACAGTAAGGCAGAGGATGCGGAACGCTTTCCAGGAGCACCCTTATACGGGCTGGCATCTGACCATTAAATAGTACGCCCGCATAGATGTGATGACAGCCCCGCAGCTGAGCTCCAACAAATATGCGTCAGTTTTATTTGACGTTAGCCACGCACTGCGTAGCGAATTACGCTGGACTCATTATCGCCTACTGATGAGCGTGGATAACGAAAAGGCCAGGCAGTTTTATCCTGACGTATGCCTGAAATCTGTTTGGAGCACGCGACAATTGAAGCGGCAAATCAACTGTAAAAATCATGCGTCAGAAGCGCATTCATCTTCTTCAGACTGGAAGTCTGCACAGGCCTGGCAGATGCCGTCGTATTCGATACGGCTGCTCAGCACTTCTGAAAAGCCATGCACCTGCATGGAGTGCACATCCGGAAGACTCACCTCACCGGGGACATCGGCAACCCTGCCGCATGAGACGCAGCGTATATGCTGATGCGGGTTCACATTGCCGTCAAAGCGCTTTACGTTTCCGGGAGTCTCCAGCTTGAGTATGGTTCCTGAGTCCGAAAGGAAACACAAATTGCGATACACCGTGCCCAGACTGATGCGGGGCATTCTTGCCCGCACAATCTGATACAGTTCATCAGCAGTGGGATGGGTGGTCAGCTTGCGCAATTCTTCCAGGATAACTGCACGCTGACGGGTCATGCGTGTCTGATGCGGTTGTGATTGCATAAAGTATACCTCTTTACTATCCAATCGTTATCTAATCAGTAACTATTCCTTTTTATTTTGTCAATAAAATTGGACTTTCTTTTTTATTGTACGGAAAAACAAAGAGATAGGGTTTCATGCTGTAACAAGAGTATTTACAGATTATCACTCAAAAAGGCGCTGGCAGTGGCTGCAGAAAACAGTGCCGCGGCCTCCGATTTCTGTCCGTTCAAGCGGCCTGCCGCAGGTTTTGCAGGGCTCGCCCTTTCTGCCGTAGACGGCAAAATAGTTCTGAAAGGCCCCCACATTGCCGTCTGCGTCCTGGTAGTCGCGGATGGAGCTGCCGCACTCCTCAATAGAACGACGGAGGATGCGGCACAGCTCCCTGTACAGAAGGCGAAGCGAAGCATCAGGCACGCTGTCTGCATTGCTTGAAGGATGGATGCCGGCCGCAAAGAGCGACTCATCAGCATAGATGTTGCCAACACCCGCAAGCCGTGTCTGATCAAGCAGAACTTTCTTGATAGCCCTCTTCCCCTTCATTGCCTGCACAAAGGCTTCTTCCCCCATTTCAAGAGGCTCTGGGCCAAGCTTTTTCCAGGAAGGCCAGCTTTGAAGGTCTTCTTCCGTGCCGGCAAAAAGGCGCCCGAACTTGCGCACATCGTGGAAGACCATGGCACAGCAAGCCGTGCTGTCCTGAACTTCCCCAAGCATGAAAATGGCCCTTGCATGCTTGTCCAGCAGGCATTCAGGCCAGGCAGTCGTGACAGAGGACGAAGAAGCAGACGGAGCCGATGAGGCAACAGGCGAAACAGAAGACGGCCTGTCATAGGCCATAAGCCTGCCTGTCATGCGCAGATGAACCACAAGAAAGAATTTGTCTCCGTCTTTTTCAAGCCGGATGACAATGTACTTGCCGCGCCTGGTAACGCCTGAGACCAAAGCCCCGCACAAGCTCTCAGGAGGCCTGCTGGCAGGAGCCAGGCAGGATGCCCCGAAGCATTGTACAGACAATACGGTCTTGCCCTGTATATGGGGCCTGAGGGTGCGGACAACGGTTTCTACTTCAGGCAGTTCAGGCATGGAAGCTCCTTTAAAACACACGGCATGGACATCTGCCATGCCTGGGATTTCCGGCATTGCAGGGGCTTTGCTTAGCACCATACAGCGTGTGCTTCAAGAAAAGCCAGGGAAGGTACGCAGCAGTCCCATAAAAAAGACCAGCCGCAAAGCATACTCCCTTGCTAATAAATATGATTCAGACTGTAGACCATTTTCCCTTTTCAGAGTATAGATATACCAATGTAAACAAGTATGCTCTGCAACTTTTGCTGTCTTTTGGGCATACAAGTTAGCATCCTAACCGGCTCTGTTTTCTTTCCCCTGCGAAAACAGAACAGCTTAGCAAAACAGGGGGCTTCGGTAATCTTTAGGGAGGTCCCGATGAAACGTATTCATGCGTTACTGCTTATCTGCGCCTTTATGTTCGGCGCAGCCTGCCTGAATGCTGCACCCGCACAGAGTGCAACCGTCATCAAGATCGCAGGTATGAAACCTGAGGGTGTGCCCGAGACCATCGTCATGCACAGGTTTGGCGAAATTCTCGAAAAACTGTCCAACGGCAAATACAAGGTCGAGGTGTATCCCAACAGCACGCTGGGCAAGGAAGACGCCTACATTGCCAACACCCGCAAAGGTGTTATCAAAATGTGTGCCACCGGCACCCAGACTTCCTCTCTGCAGGCTTCCATGGGTATGCTTGAGACCCCCATGCTGTTCGACAGCTATGAGCACGCCCACAAGGCCATGAATGGCAAGACCTTCGAGCTCATCCACAAGGGATTCCCCGAAAAGTCCGGCCTGCGTATGATCAACGCCTTCCCTCTTGGCTTCAGAAACTTCTACACCAAGAACGAAGTGAAGAGCATCAACGACATCAAGGGCCTGCGCATGCGCGTGCCCAACATCCCCCTGTACACCAACTTTGCCAAGGAATGCGGCATCTCCGGTCAGCCCATGCCCTTCGCCGAAGTTCCTGCCGCTCTTGACCAGGGCGTCATCGACGGCGGCGACTCTCCTCTCGGCGACATCGTTGCCGACAAGATGTACGAGAAGTGCCCCGTTATCACCCAGACCCGTCACATCCTCGTGATCCACGGCCTGTACATCAACGAGAAGTTCTACCAGGGCCTGCCTGCCCAGGATCGTGCCTGGTTTGATCAGGCTGCCAAGGAATCAGCCGAAGAGTGCTGGGCCAACGCCATCGCCATCGACGAAAAGGCCGCCAAGGAAGTTATCGCTCACAAGGGCCGCGTTGTTGAGCCCACTCCCGACCTCAAGAAGTTCATGAAGGAAGCCGGCGAGCGTAGCTGGAGCCTGTTCACGGATCCCAAGTCCAAGAACTACGTTCCCAATGCCAAGGAAATCCTCGACAGCGCTGCTGCCTACAAGTAGTTAATTAAAATGCAGGGGTTGCGGCTGTACGGCCGTGACCCCTTTTTCAGGCCTGTACTCGTTCAGCCAGTTCATCCCTGAAACAGTATTTTGTCCGTATGGAGCCAATATTATGGCCAACAACCAACAACAGTCTCAAACCCTGAATGCTCCCAAGGCAACGGAAATTACTGAATCAAAAACTCAGGATAAGAGCAGCGGACGTTTTCTCTTTGAACTCTTCTGCGCCATCATCTTCCTGAGCATGATTGCCCTCGTTACCTACAATGCATTTCTCCGTTATGCCTTCAGGTCGAGCTTCCCTCCCAGTGAGGAATGGGCACGCTTCTTATTTATTTACGTGACCTTCTTTGGTGCCATTGAGGCTTTCTACCACAAAAAACATATTGTCGTGGACATGCTCATCGATCATCTGCACGGGGCAACCCGAAAAGTGGTCGATATCATTGCCATCCTGATTTCCATGGCAGCCATGGGCCTGCTGCTTGCCGGCGGCATTATGTATGTTTTACAGACCGCAGATACGTACTCGGTCTCCACAAACATCAACATGACCTTTATCAACAGTTCGCTCCCCATCTGCGCAGCGGCGGCCATTGTAATATTCATCCGTGATATTCTGGTAATACTTCGCACGCCTAACGAAAAGTACCATCCGAAGATGACCAAGGAAGAGCGTATTAACGAATTCCTGAAGAATGAAGAACTGTAGGAATCGTTAAAGGAGCAACATTATGGAATTAGTACTCTTCCTGGGAACACTCTTCTTCTTCATGCTACTGGGCATACCGCTGGCTATCGTGCTTGCCATCTGCGCAGTGGTGCTCATGTTCCACTCCGGCATGTGGGATGCCATGATCATCCCCAATTCCATGCTGGATGGTGCCAATAACTATCCCCTGCTGGCCATTCCCTTCTTCGTCTTTGCAGGCGAGATTATGGCCGCTGGCGGCCTGTCAAAACGAGTTGTTGCCTTAGCACAGCTCATGGTGGGACACATCCGCGGCGGCCTGGGCTATGCAGCCATTGTGGCCTCCATTATCTTTGCAGGCCTTATGGGCTCCTCAGTGGGCGAGGCAGCAGCCCTTGGCGGGCTTCTTCTGCCCATGATGAAACAGGTTGGCTATGACAAGGGCCGTGCCGGTGCCGTTATCGCATCCGGTGCTATCTTAGGTCCCATCATTCCGCCCAGCACAAACTTTATTATTCTTGGCGCCACAGTATCGGGCCTCTCTATCACAAAACTTTTCATGATAGGCCTGACTCCCGGTATCATCATTGGCCTGGCCCTCATGGTGTGCTGGTACTTCATCGTCCGCAAAGACAATTACAACGATACAAAAACCTTCACCAAGGCAGAAGTACGCCGCATCATTCTGGATTCTACTCCGGCCTTCATGATGCCTGTCCTTCTGCTTGGCGGTATCCGCTTTGGTATCTTTACACCCACCGAAGGCGGTGCCTTTGCTGCCATTTACGCAATCGCGGTCTGCATGGGCTACTACCGCGAGCTGAGCTTACGCGAACTTATCCGTGTCTCAGCCACTGCAGCCCGTACAACGGCAGTTGTCATGTTCGTCGTGGCAACAGCATCAGCTGTAGGCTTCTTCATTACCGTTGCCCAGATACCCCAGCAGGTCGTGCAGTTCTTCAGCCCGCTCATTGACTCGCCGAAGCTTCTGCTCTGCGCCATCATGGTCTTCATGCTGTTCATGGGCATGGTGATGGACTTAACGCCCAACATCCTGATTTTTGCCCCTGTTTTCTATCCGCTCATCACCCAGGCAGGCATCGACCCCTACTACTTCGGCCTGCTCTTCATCCTGAACCTGGGCATCGGCGTTATCACGCCTCCTGTTGGAACGGTTCTCTACGTGGTCTGCGGCATTGGTGAAATCAAGTTTGCCCACCTGGTGAAGAAATTAATGCCCTTCCTGCTGGTTGAGATATTCATGCTCTTCCTGCTGCTCTTTGTACCGGAACTTTCCCTTATTCCGCTGAAGTTCCTTATGTAGGGCACTAAGCGCAACTCTTGAATTTCCCTCATTTGGCCACCTGCACTTTGTGCGGGTGGCCTTTTATTGTACAAAATTTCCAGTACCCGCAAAAATAGTCAGCAGAATACTGAGATTTCCGTGTCCAGGCATCCCTTCTTGCAGATGGCTCCGGCGCAACTACTGACTATTTATGCGATTTACTGCAAAAATAGTCAGTAAAGCCCCCTTTCCATACCTGGTCTTCCAGCCAGCATCTTTTCTCATCCTTTTCTATTGACTAAATATCATAAAACCCGCAAAAATAGTCATTAGAATTCCTACAGCTGACTGCTTTTCCATAAAATGACTTGCAGTCGTCAGGATCCTTTCTTGCAGAGCTGGCGCACGTAGCGCCACCTGTACTCACCCGCTGTAGTACCTTGGGGAAGGTAGCACCATGGAAATCAAAAGAGATTCCTATCTCAACAGCCTGATAAGTAAAAAACACAATGGTATCACCAAGGTAATCACCGGACTTCGCCGCTGTGGCAAATCCTATCTGCTGTTCAATCTTTTCAAAAACCATCTTCTGGCAGAGGGAACAGACAGCAGCCATATTCTTGAAATGAACTTTGACTTTTTTGAGAACAGGCAGTTCCGCGACCCCAATGTGTTTCATCCGTACATAACAGGACAAATCAATGACAGCGGCAGGTACTACATTCTGCTTGATGAAATACAGATGCTCGACGACTTTGTTGCTGTGCTCAACAGCCTGAATAACAGAAAGAATGTCGATGTCTACGTTACCGGAAGCAATGCCCGCTTCCTCTCTAAAGACGTTGCCACTGAATTTGGAGGCAGGGGCATTGCAGTACATATGTACCCGCTCAGTTTTGCTGAATTCATGTCCGTATATCAGGACTCACAGGAAAAGGCCCTGACGGAATACATGCTCTACGGCGGCCTGCCGCAAATTGCCCTGATGAATGACCCGGATGAAAAATCAGCGTTTCTGAAGGACATTCTGGATGAAACCTATATCAAGGACATTATACGCAGACATAAAATTCGTAAAACAGGTGAACTGAACGATATACTAAATATCCTTTCTTTCTCTGTTGGCTCGCTTACCAACCCGACAAAGCTCTCAAATGCATTCAAAAGCATGAAGCAGACAGCCATCAGCAAAAACACTATTGAAAAGTATATAGAATACTTATGTGACTCTTTCCTTATTGATCAGGCAGTTCGCTATGATGTTAAAGGGAAAAGATATATCAATACTCCGTATAAATACTACTTTACAGATTTAGGCTTGCGGAATACGCAGATAAACTTTCGTCAGATAGAAGAAACTCATGCAATGGAGAATATAATCTTCAATGAACTGAAAATACGTGGATTTTCTGTAGATGTAGGAGTCGTTCCATTCAACAAGACAAACCAGTCTGGCAATGGACAACATGTACAGTATGAAATTGACTTTGTCTGTAATAAGGGCTCAAAGCGCTACTACATACAATCTGCTTTCTCGGTTCATGAGAAAGAAAAGCTCACCCAGGATCAACGTCCTCTTCTTCTGACAAAAGATGGTTTTAAGAAAGTACTAATTACAAAAGACTGTTTAACGCCGCATTACAATGATGACGGCATTCTTATTATGAGCCTCTTACAATTTCTTCTGGATAAAAGCAGCCTGGACTTTTAGCTGATGCAAGACCGCTGACTTTTTATGAACAGATTCGGGTATCCGCTGGGGCTTTGCTACAGTCTCTTGGGGAGAATTCCTGCAGAGGATAATCCAGATTTCA
>CAVLCT010000027.1:0-23277 GCA_963661665.1 Bulleidia sp.
CAGTGAGATAGAGAAGAGTCCATAAGTTTTCTTCTGAGTCATAGAGAGTCTTATAAGTCAACTCCTCTTGTATCTCGGCATCAATACAGCCATTGTTCAGCAATGTGGTAATTTTATCATCAAGTTTTTCCATATAATTATAAAGAAAATACTCTACAACATCATTGCTACTGGTATTCTTCCAGTATGTTTTAGGTCTGGCGTTCTGCGATACTTTCAGGTCATAAAGATAGTTCATGACATCCCATGGGCAGTACATGAACTGATTGCTCCCAAAACAATAGCCGTCGTACCATTCTTGCAGTATATCCATCTTGTCTCTGAAGCCATGTTCCGCATAAAGTGACTGCACTTCCTCATGAGTAAAGCCAAACTTGTCGGAAAATTGTTCATCATTCACGCCAACGCACTTAAAATTGTTAAGCCCTGTGAAGAAACTTTCCTTAGTGATGCGCAGGCATCCGGTCAGAATAGCAAATTGAAAATAATCATTGCTCTTAAGCCCTGTTTCAAAAAGATTTCCTATAAAGGATGTCATTTTGTTATAGTCTTCTTCTTTTATTTTAGACAGAGGTGCATCATATTCATCAATAAGAATAATTGGCTTTATGCCACAATCCTGATAGATAGCTTCACAAAGAGTCTTTAGCACCCTGCGCACCATGCTGTTTTTAGCAGTATATGTTTGAATTGCTCTTAGTTTTATTTTATGTGTCTCATCTACCTTTGAGCTGTTCAGCAGGAAAGAATATTGCCCACATAAATCAGCCGCCATATCAACGAACGCTTCAAATGATTCATTAAAAGATTCTTCTTTCATTTCATTCATAGAAAGATATATTACAGGATACTTATTCATCCACTTTGAACAAAGATCCTTGTCCTGCGAGACAGATAGTCCTTCAAAAAGTTCCCTGCTGTCCCTTGTCATGTCAAAAAATTCCCGTAGCATATTCAGCATAAGACTCTTTCCAAAGCGCCTTGGTCTTGTAATAAGAGTTACTTTTGGCGCATATCCGGACAAAAACTCACTAACAAAGGCAGTCTTATCTATATAGGCTTCCTTATTTTTGCGTAATTCACGGAAAGATTGTGTCCCTAAAAAAATTATATTTTCTGACATTGTCATTCTCCTTCTCCTTTTAATAACACCCATTGGAAACGACTACCCTGCCTGTCCGCATTTTGCCAGGCACTGCTTGGGACAAAAGGCAAGACCCCAGCTAAGAACTGTTCTTTTCCTTGCAAGCAACGGAGCTGCATATTGTCTGTCCTGGCTTTGGGCGAGGGCATCTTTTGCCTCCTTTTCAAGGCCTGTTTTGTCGTCTGTGTACTTGATTCCAATGACAATTGCGCGGTTGTGCTCCCTGTCATCAATCAGAATGTCAGGACGTCCTGTTCCGCTTTCGACATTTGAAAAAAGGTCATAGTCCAGATTGGAAAGCATTCCTAGCAGGACGGCATGGTAAAAGTCTTCTTTCCCGATATGTATGCCGTCATGGTTGCTTGTTTTGCACATAAGAAGCTCTGATACCAGCTGGGTAACAGTTTTTTCATCACCGTTCCAGAGCGCCTCGTTTACAAGGGATGCTGTGTCCTTATTGCCACCAGTCAGCTTGCTGAACCAGGACGATATCTCTCTCTTGAATATATAATAGACCTCTTTGTTAGGAATACGAAGCTCGACCGGCTTAAACGGAATGCCTCTTTTATCCTGTGGCACCTTTGTCAGATATCCTGTCAGGCATAAGACTGTCCAAAGATTGCTTTCAGAATCATACAAATTATTGTATGTAATAACCTCATCGCATTGTTCTGTCACCGTGCCACCCTGAAGTAGGGTGGCTATTTTTTTACCTACAGGTAGGACATTGATCTTGTCTATAAACGCCTTAACAATGTCATTGCCGCTTGAATTGTACCAGTATGGCTGGGGGTCAGTGTTTGGAAACCGTTGCAGTGTGCCGACATATTGCATGACATCCCATGGGCAGTACATGGACTGATTGATGCCAAAACAGTAACCATCGTACCATTCACGCAGTGGTCCTATTTTGTCACTAAGTCCTTTTTCTGCAAGAAGAGACTGAACCTCTTCATTAGTAAAACCGAATTTGTCGTCAAATTCTTCGTCATTTATACCGAAGCAGGTAAAATTGTTAAGACCAGTGAAGATGCTTTCCTTAGCAATGCGTAAGCATCCTGTCAGAATAGCAAATTCAAAATAATCATTGCACTTGAAACCTGTCTCGAAAAGGTTCCCTATAAATGATATCATTTTATTATAGTCTTCATCATCTTTTATTTTAGACAGAGGTGCATCATATTCATCAATAATGATAATTGGCTTTATGCCGCAATCATGATAGATAGCTCTGCAAAGAGTAAGGAGTATATCAACAATATCATCCTCATCTGCTGAACGTCTTTGTATTTCACTTAATATATCTTTAGTTGAATCTAGTACTTGAGAACTGTACAAGAGATAATTAAAGTCTTCACACAACCGTGCTGCAATCCTCTTGAAACGATTATAACATTTTTCAAAAGAGTCTCCTTTCATCTCATTCAGAGAAATATATATTACAGGATACTTATTCATCCACTTTGAACAAATATCCTTATCTTTTGACACAGCAAGACCTTCAAAAAGTTCCTTGCTGTCCTTTGTCCGGTCAAAAAACTCCATCAGCATATTAAGCATGAGACTCTTTCCAAAGCGTCTGGGCCTTGTGATAAGAGATACATCAGCAATGGTCCCTGACAAAAATTCGCTGATAAAGCCGGTCTTGTCTATATAGGTCCTATCTTCCCGCATTTTGCGGAATGTTCTTGTTCCGAGTAAAATTTCGTTATTGGCCATTATCGTTCTCCTTTGAAGGGGTATATTCTATGTTTCTGCTCCCTTTTGACAGATACGATTTGCTATGTTCCCCTGCAACAAGAATCCTTCAATGCATTAGTGCTGAGCATATTTTGGGCAGGCTCTGTTATATGCAGAAGAAAGGGTTCCACAGGAACGTCAGAAAATACTTTATCAGCGGGCATTTTCCTTGTCGTTTCTATGCATCTTCTTTGTAAAGATACAAGACATCTCTTTGAAGTCAATAAGCGAGTACAGTGTTTTTCCCAAATGCCGAAAAAAAAAGGACGGCCATTTGCGGCCGTCCATATTATTGTTTGATAATGATGCAGACAGGTTAGGCTACATGCCAAGGTAGGCAGAGCGCACTGTCTCGCTGGCAAGCAGCTTGTCAGCCGAGTCTTCCAGGATAATACGCCCGTTTTCCATGACGTACCCGCGGTCTGCAATATGCAGGGCCTGGTTTGCATTCTGCTCGACCAGGAAGACCGTGGTTCCGTTGCTGTTGATTTTCTGGATAATATTGAAAATCTGCTGGATGATGATGGGCGCAAGACCAAGGCTGGGTTCGTCAAGGAGCAAGAGCTTGGGCCGCGCCATAATGGCCCTGCCCACTGCCAGCATCTGCTGCTCGCCGCCTGACAGCGTGCCGCCTGCCTGGTTTATGCGCTGCAGGAGGATGGGGAAGAGGGAAAATACGTAATCCCTGTCCCTGGCTATCTCAGCCGTGTCATTGCGCAGGAAAGCTCCCAGATCCAGGTTTTCAGCCACAGTAAGGCTCGGGAAGATAAGGCGTCCCTCAGGAACCTGGCTGATGCCAAGACGCACAATCTCATTGGGCTGCAATTCATGTATGGGCTTGCCATTGAACATGATTGAGCCTGAACGCGGATGCTGAATGCCGCAGATGGTCATAAGCGTAGTGGACTTGCCGGCACCATTGGCACCGATAAGTGTGACAATTTCACCATCGTCCACATGCAGAGAGACATCATGCAGCGCCTGGATCACTCCGTAGTAGGTGTTGACAGCCTGAAGCTCAAGCATTGTGGCTCTCCCCAAGGTAAGCCCTTATGACATCGGGATTGTTGCGGATTTCGCTGGGCGTGCCCGATGCCAGCGGCGAACCGTATTCCATGACAAAAATGCGGTCTGACAGGGTCATGACCATGTTCATATCATGCTCAATGAGCAGGACTGCCAGGTTGCCGTGGTCGCGCAGATGGATGATGAGTTCCTTCAGCTCTTCCGTTTCATGCGGATTCATGCCGGCAGCAGGTTCATCCAGCAAAAGCATGCATGGCTCTGTTGCCATGGCACGCGCTATTTCAAGGCGCCTTTGTGCTCCGTAGGGCAGGTTGCAGGCAACATCATTCCAGTGTTTTTCCAGGCCCACCAGTTTCAGGAGCTCGTAGCTTTTGTCTACTGTTTCCTGTTCCTCACGGGCTGTGGCCGGGTCACGCAGCAGGGCATTCAGGATGCCTGCCTTTGTGCGGCAGTGGCAGCCTATCATGACATTTTCCAGCACTGTCATCTGGCTGAAAAGCCTGATATTCTGGAAGGTGCGGGCCATGCCCAGGGCTGTAATTTCGTGGGTCTTGCGGCCATTGAGAAGATATTTCTCACCCTTGACCGTGAGATGCATTGTGCCGCTTGTCGGCGTGTAGATGCCTGTAATGCAGTTAAAGAACGTGGTCTTGCCGGCGCCGTTGGGACCGATAAGGGCAACAATTTCTTTTTCGCAGACATTAAGGCTCAGCTCGTTTAAGGCTCTGAGGCCGCCGAAGTCCTGGACCAGATCCTTGACCTCCAAGACGCTGTTCATGCCGCCTCCTTATTCTTTTCCAGTTCGCTGATACGGTAGTGACGGCGTTCGCCCGTGATAAGGCCCTGCGGCCTGAATATCATCATGACAACCATAACGGCACCAAAGAGGAGCATGCGGTAGTCAGCGAAAGCACGCAGGTACTCAGGTACCAGGATGAGGATAAGGGCGCCAAGGGTAACACCCGTGATGGACCCCATGCCGCCAAGGACAACCATGGAGAGTATCATGGCCGATTCCATAAAGGTGAAGGAGGCCGGGTTCACAAAGCTCGTCTTGGCTGCGAAGATGACGCCGGCAAAGCCTGCCCAGGCAGAGCCAAGCGCAAAGGCGGACAGCTTGACCTTGGTCAGGTTAATGCCCATGGCCTCGGAAGCTATCTCGTCTTCCCTTAAGGCCTGCAGGGCAAGTCCCACGCGGGAGTTTGTCAGGCGCGAAATAATGACGATGGTGATGATAACAGCCAGTATGCAGAGATAGTACAGGTACACTGTGCCTTCCTGCATGCTCAGGTCCATCCCGAAGAGGCCGGGCTTGGGGATATTGCTTATGCCCTGGCTGCCGCCTGTAACAGAAACCCAGTTCAGCAGGACAAGGCGGGTAATTTCGCCAAAGCCCAAAGTAACAATGGCCAGGTAGTCACCGCGCAGGCGCAGGACAGGGAAGCCCAGTGCCAGGCCGAACAAAATGGCCAGCAGGCCGCCAACCGGCAGGCAGGCCCAGAAGCCCAGGCCGAAGAAGGCATTGAGAAGTCCGTAGCTATAGGCGCCTATGGCATAGAAGGCCGCATAGCCAAGCACAAGCTGTCCGGCAAGCCCCACCACGATATTGAGGCCCAGGGCCAGCATAACGTAGATGAGAGCCGAAATCAGAATGGAAATCTGATAGATGCTGCCAAGCACGGGAAGCATGGGCAGGATGAGCAGAAAGGCCATGAGCAGGCACAGGCCTATGCGCTTGGTCTTCTTCTGTGTCAGCACAGCAAAGGCATTGCTGATGCTTTTGGGCATGGTAAAGGTGGCGCCTGTCCTGGAGGAGCTGAAATACCAGTCCCAGGCAAGTGCTGCCAGGAAAATGCCTATGCCCAGCCCGACAAGTCTCTGCCAGTAGAAGTCAACGGTTTTGTCCGGATTAATGTGCAGGCACATAATGGGTGCGCAGAGCACCATAAACCAGACAGCCACGAGGATTGCTTTGAATATCCTTTTCACGACTGCCTCCTAGACCTTCTGTATCTGGCTCTTGCCCAGGATGCCGTCTGGTCTCAGGATGAGAATGATAATGAGCAGGCAGAAGGAGAGAATATCCTCGTAGTTGCCGGCAACATAGCCTGTGCTGAATGATTCTGCCAGTCCGAGGACAATGCCGCCAAGCACGGCGCCAGGAACGGAGCCGATGCCGCCAAGAACGGCTGCTGTAAAGGCCTTCATACCGGCCAGGAAGCCAATGCCGAAGTTAATCTGGCCCATATGCTGGGCAATGAGCACGCCGCCAAGGGCTGCCAGGGCGGAGCCCACGATAAAGGTGACGGAGATAATGTGGTCAGCGTTGATGCCCAGCAGCATGGCCATGGTGCGGTTCTGTGCCGTGGCACGCATGGCCTTGCCCATGCGCGTATACCGTATCCAGAGCATCAGAACTATCATGGTGGTGAAGCTGACAACCAGGATGAAGAAATCGCTGACTCCGATAATGTAATCGAACTTGCTTAGGATGAAGTCAATGTCAGGCAGCAGCATGGGGAAGGGGACGAAGTCCGGTGTTTGCGCCAGCAGCACGTAGTTCTGCAAAAAGGTGGACATACCAATTGCCGAGATCAGCGGCGACAGCCTGGGCGCAGAGCGCAACGGCTTGTAGGCTATCTTCTCCATGGTGTAGCCGTAGGCTGATGTCCAGACAATGGCTACCAGGGCAGCGACAATGAGTATTCCTCCCTCCGGAAAACCCAGATAACCAAGCAGTCCGGAGACCAGCAGGGCTGTGAATGCGCCAACCATGTAGATTTCGCCGTGGGCGAAGTTGATAAGGCCGATGATACCGTACACAAGAGTGTAGCCAAGCGCTATGAGCGCATAGATGCTGCCTCTTGTCAGGCCACCGAAAACAAGTTCTATAAAATATTGAAAATCCATGGCTGCCTGTATCCCTGAAGCGGAGGGCAGAAGCAGATGCTTCTGCCCTCCGTCAGAATTAGTCGATGGTTATGCTGTAGGGCGTCTCCACGAACTTGCCGTCCTTGATCTGGTAGATGGACATGCCAAGGCCGGCGGCATCGCCGCTCTTATTGAAGACAAGAGATCCGATAGGAGTATCGACATGCTTGGTGTGCAGGACTTCAAGCATTTTGTCTGTATCAGCAGTGCCTGCTTCCTTGATGGCGTTCACAAGGCAGAGCATGGCAGAGTAGGCAAAGTAGTAGAAGGAGCCGGGTTCGGTCTTGTACTTGTCAAGATGTGCCTGGCGTGCTTCCTTGTACAGGGGCAGGGAAGAGGTATCCTTGGGGTAGGAGCAGTAGACGCCTTCGGCATCCTTGCCTGTCATCTTGATGAAGGCATCGTCCTTCAGGCCGTCAGGACCCATAACAGGGGTCATGACCTTGGCGCGGCGCATCTGCTGCAGAAGCTTGGAGGCAGTGGGCTGGTAGCCGCCGAAGACGAGGATGTCAGCCTTGGCGTGGCGCAGCTTCTTGACAATGGAGGAAAAGTCCACGGCATCGGGGGTGATGGCTTCAAAAAGCACTGTCTCGACGCCGGCCTTTTCCAGGTTGGCACGGTTCATGTCAGCAAAGCCCTTGCCGTAGTCGCCGTTGTCGTGCAGGTAGGCAACTTTCTTGACCTTCAGTTCCTTAAGCATGAAGTTGCTGGTCACCAGTGCCTGGCTGTCGTCTTTGGCAATGGTGCGCAGGAACATGGGGTTGCTGCCATTGGCTGTCAGGCCGGGAGTGGTGGCAGAGGGAGACATGGAGATAATGTGGGCTTCGTTGTACAGGGCCAGGGAAGCCTTGGTGGCACCGGAGCAGATATGGCCCATAACAGCGGCAACATGGTCGCTCAGAAGCTTGGTGGCCACGTTGGTGGCAAGCTCGGGCTTGCACTGGTCGTCACCTTTGACCAGCTCAATCATCTTGCCGTTGATGCCGCCGGCTTTGTTGACTTTCTCGGCGACAATTTCGGCGGCATTAAGAGAAGGCACGCCATAGGAAGCCAGGTCGCCGGAATGGGCACCGGCAACGCCGATCTTGATGGTGTCGGCAGCCTGGGCGCCGGACAGACCCATTGATAAGGATAAAAGGGCGGTAGCAAGCCCTAAAAAGGCACGCTTCATTTCTGTTCCCTCCGAAAAAAGTGTTCTTGTAGAACAAAAAAACACCCATGATGCGGGTCGCAAAGAACGACTCCGGACAGACGGGTGGGGGTTAAAAAGAACGTAGAAAAAACAAATAATGTCAAATAGTTATAAAGTATTTGACGGAAAGATACACGGCGTTTTCTCTGTGCAGCGCCGGCATCTGAAACAGTTTTTCCTCTTACTCCGGCTGTGCCATGGGGGGACTAGTAGCATGACACAGGGAAAACAGTGAGAAAAAAGAGCTGTTCCTATTGCCGGTAGAATGTCAGAAAAGGCGCAACTACGCAAGAAATATGTAGTCCTTTGATCCAGGTCACGGAAAAAAGAACTGGGCTGTCCCTTCTCATAAAGCAGGCAAGGTGGGGCGTATCAGTTCTTCTGCCTCTTGCCCTGGTCCGGACAAGCAAGCCTGCCTGCGCCAAAGAAGACTGTTTCCTCCCTGCTGCCCTGCTTTAGGACCGCACTCATCTGGAAATTGCGGTATTGCGGATCCTGCAGCTGACTGGGAATGTTGTTGAGCAGGACATTCTTGTCAAAAGACATGGTCTGCGGATTGAAGCGCAGCATGAAGAAGGAAATCAGGATGCCCTTAAGCTCTGCTGTCCCGTCCTCTGACTTAAGGAGAAGGTCTGCCCCTGTAAAGCCGTGGTGCACTTCTGTCATGGCGCTGTCAGCCTTGCCGCCTGTTTCTGCAATACAGGGCGTTCCGAACTCGCCTGTGATAAGGCCGGCCTTTTTTAGTGTCAGGGTGCCTGTCATGCCTTTGGGCTTGTTTCCAAAACCGGAACATGTGGCTCTGACGCTGTACTGCCAGGGATTGCCTGCATCCTTCCTGATGCTGTCAATACGGAGGCTGCCCGATTCAGAGCCGGCCCTGCCGGGAATGTCCTGTCCGGCAAACATCTTTGAAAACTCGAATTTCCCGGCCTCCTGGATCCAGTTCTCGCCAAAGGGAAGATCCTTTCCGTCTTTTGCCCTGAAGACTACGCCGTCGCAGTCCCATGAGGGCGTATAGCTGTCCTCCCCTGGCAGAACCTGCTCCTTCTGGTCCGGAACCGGCATCACGTCGCCTGCGCTGACGTAGACAGAGCCTTCTGCTCCCTTTACGGCCATATGCGCATAGACAAAGCCTGCCCCGGATGCTTTCTGCATTTCAGATACTTCAAGCCACGCTTCTGTGCCGTTCTGCCCTTTTTCCGGATTTGCGTGCGCAAGCCAGCCTCTGTCTGCCTTTGCCAGGACTTTTGCCTGGCCAGAAGGCGCTTTCAGCAGCGGTGTCTGTCGCAGGACAAGATATGAGTCAGCCCTGGCTGTGCTGGTGATGAGCATGGCCAAAATGGCGCAGGCCGGGATAAAAACTGTCTTTTTCATAGTCTTCCTTCAAATCAAAAACAGAGAAGACGGCCGTATAGCTGCATGGCGCCTGTCTTCCCTGTTTTTCAAACGTATTTGTACCGGAGCACTTTTGCCTTGCGGCCCTTAGCCCACGCCCTCTTCGCTGATAACGAAGGAGTCAAGCTTCCAGCCCTTTTCAGTGCGCGTAAAATTGGCCATGAAGGTGGCTATGCCCCAGATGATATATTCTCCGCTGTCCGTTATTTTGAAGCGGCGCAAAGTGCCGTTGACGACCACTGAGGAATCAGGCCCGTTGTTGACAGTCCGGATTTCTGCGAACCTAGGCAGGTCGCTGCTTTCATCGTATGGGGAGCTCTGGAAGAAGACCTGGGGATCCATGTAGTAGCCACTGGCGCCAAGGAAAATTCCGGCAGGCAGGTCCTTTTCGGAAATCCAGCCATTAAAGACATTCATAGCCCTTGAGGCAACAAGGTCTTTGGGGAAAAAGAGCTGGTAATTTTCCGGTATGTTGGTGAAGGAATCTTCCCTGGTGTCCCTGCTGTCAAGCAGTTCAGGTTCGGCACGGGTAATGTAAAACAGCGTTTTCTGGCAGAGGGTGGCTGCATTCATGCGCTCAGGAGCTGTGTAGTTCATGTCCCACAGGCTCATGATGATGTGCTTCATCATGAGCTGGTCAGAAACCTTAAGCTCAGGTTGCTGGGCCCTGGCAGGAGTGCAGAACAGGCAAGCGGAAAGAAGGCCGGCAAAGAAAATGGCAAAGAGTTTGTTCATCGTGTCCTCCGCTACATGACAGGCGGGTTAGCGTAGTCAAGTTTTTCCAGAATGTAGCTTTTGTCGCCAGTTCTGCGGACAACTATATGAAATGTCTGCCTTTCCACGATTGCTTCAAAGCCGCTGCTGTTTTTCCCCATGCGATAGACAACGCCGTACTGCTCCCAGACGCCGTAATCATAGAGGAAGTCTCCGGCAGCATCCGTGAAAACGGCCTGAGGAGTTGTGAGATTGTCAAGGGCCAGCCTGGCCCCTGCCGCGGGCCTTTTGGCATCCTTCCAGTAGTGCGCTACGGCATTGAGAAGCAGCAGCCTTTCCTCGATAGTCATTCTTTCCTTTGGGACTTCAGGCTTCCTGGGCGTTTCACCTTCGGGCCCTGCCCAGTGGTGCTCATCAGCGCGGACAGTGTCGTAAGAGAGCGGCACTGCCATGGTCAGAATAAATGCCGCAAGCAGCACGTACAGTTTCGTTTTCAAGAGAGCCTCCTGTAAATCTGCCAGTTAGTTGATACTGCAAAGCTCTACATGCCTGAATCAGGCAGATGGACTTTTGTCTGCGGGGACTTGCCTCTGCTGTCCTTTGCCAGGCTGAACCCGTCAGCCAGGATGAGCGATCCGTCTTCACCGCTGAAGGCAGGAATCCATTCCCTGTCCTGTGCCACAACAACCACTCTGGGCATCCCCTCCGGAATGAGGGCCACAAGTTCTACGCTTTCACCTTTATTAAGATGCACCCTGCCCAGCACCTTGCCTGGATTTATCCTGTATTCGGCATCGGGGACTGCCTCGCAGAAAGAGACGGCCAGATCCTTTTGTGCCGTCAGGATAAAGGTATTGCAGCCATGGCTGTCAACGCCTTTCATGACAGCAACCTGCATGACAGTCGTATCATCTGCTGAAGAAGCATTATGTCCGGGCGTGCCTGCCAGCCTGAATGAATCAAAAGCCTCCTCTGCAAAGCGGCTGTACTTGTCCTTGTCCCTTGCAGGGCAGCTTACTGACAAGAAGCAGACCCTGTCATCGCTGTATAAGCCTTTTACCCAGAGAAATTTGTTCCCCTTTGAGCCTTTCAGCGTGAAGGTTCTGTTTGTTTTATTCACCCTTTTTTCATCTATCCTGTCAAACCAGGAGCTTGTGTCATCTATGCCGTCCCAGAACCCAAGCCCCATAGTATGCCAGGAATATGATCCCCATGCCCTGAGTTCCATGCTGCCTTTTGTGACAGTAATGCCGTCGCCATTGTCGGATTCGGTTCCCTGGCCAAACTGCTTCCACCATGAGACATGAAAACCAAAACGGGCATTGTCGTACACTGTGGTTTCCTGTGCCGCCGGCTGTGCCAGGATTTCTCCTGCCGGCAGAAGGCAGGAGAAGGACAGAAAGAGGAGGCATACGGCTATCTGGGAGAGGAGCGTTTTTTTCATACAGGACCTCCGGAAAGAAAATGACGGTTCGCAATGCGAAGCTGGCATAAAAGGGCAGTTCTAAGCATTGCATGAAGATCACAGTAAACGGGCTGGCGCAGAAAAAATACTACCCTGGGGATGAATTTGCCGATGAACGGGAGCAAACTGCCTGAATTTTGCCCTGGCAGGAAGCATCCTGCCATGACTTCATGCAAAAAGGGCTTTTTCATTCTGCGGGTAATTGCGTGCCTCTATATCTGTTATGATATAGGGGTATGCGGCAATACATTGCCGTGTCTTGAGTGAAGGAATTTTGCAAAAGGAGGTTGCAGGGTACTATGAAAAGATGTTGCACCGTCTTGATGGCGTTCATACTGGGATTCTGCCTGTGCGCTGTAGCAGAGGCAGGACAGCCCCAAAATTACAGGGACTTCAAGGCCATGTACCAGGACGAGGGGCGGACTCCTGAAGGCGCTGTCAGAATGCACTTTAAGGCGATCTTCTGCTACATGGATCCGGCCATGCGGGCAGAGGCGTCCAAGATGCTCCGCTACTCCATGCATCTGCCTGAGCCTTTGGAACAGAACAGGAACATGGGGACTTTTTTGAGGCGGCTGAAAGAGCCTTCCCTGCATCATATCTTCAGAAGCTACTGCAAGGGGAGCGCTCCTTCCAATAATTACGCCATGAATCCGGACAGCTTTTCCCTGTCCTTTGCAGGGAAAAGGCCTGAGTCAGACTATCTCAAGGTTTTCCTGCACAGTTCCGGTGCTGATTCTCCAAGGCCGGTCTGGGTAAAGCAATACGACGGCCTCTGGTACACGATCAACAATTCGAGCATTTACTTAAAGGTGCGCGAGCCAAAGTCCGCAGGGGACAGCAGGCGCAATGCGCACGATGCCGACTACGATTAGCCGGACGGCAGGGCCGTACACTCCGTGCATGAAAAAGGGGAAGCCATGCTGCAGGCAAAATGCCCGCAGCATGGCTTCCCTGTATCTTTTGAAATCCGTGGCAGTTTTTAGACTTCCTTCAAGACGTACTCCCTGGTTCCCAGGCCCAGCTTTTCGCCATAGGAGAGCTGTATGGTGCCCTTTGTGTGCGGCCAGCGGGCCGTAAAGAGGTCCTTGCCGCCAAGCTCCATGTCAGCCAGCAGGGGCTGCTTCTGCACCAGGTCAAAACAGGCCTGGTCCAGGGCAACGGGATCATGGGAAGCCAGGATGCCCACATCGGGAACCATGGGCATGTCTGACCAGCCGGCACAGTCGCAGTCAGGCGTAATGTTCATCACGAAATTGATATAGCAGACGTGCTCTTCCTTTCCCTTGACTGCGCCATAGGCGTATTCGGTGAGGCGCTCCATGAAGGCGGGGATGTCTGTTTCCCAGTTGATTTCAATGGCCTTGGGCTCGCAGACTGTCATGCACTCAAAGCAGCCTATGCATTTGGACGTATCGCAATGGCTGTGCTTGTCGTCGCCTATGTGCATGGCCTGTTCGGGGCAGATATGCACGCAATGGCCGCAGCCCTGGCATTTTTCCTGGCTGACTGTGACGGAGATGCCGTGCTGGTCCCTCTTGCCGTCGTGGGAAGCACAGCCCATGGCCAGGTTTTTGATGGCACCGCCAAAGCCGGCCATTTCATGCCCCTTGAAGTGGGAGAGAACAACCATGGCAGGGGAATGCACGATTTCCGTGGCGATGCGGACTTCTGCAAAGTTTTTGGCATTGATTGCGACGGGGATTTCATTGGCGCCGAACAGGCCGTCGGCAATGATAACCGGCGCATCGACTACGCCAGGGGCAAAGCCGTGGCGGACTGCCGTATTCAGGTGATTGACGGCATTATGGCGCGATCCTGAGTACAGCGTCGTTGTGTCCGTCATAAAGGGCAGGGCTTTTGCCTGGCGGATCTTGTCAACGACTACCTGCACCAGCTGCGGATTGAGATGCGTGTCATTGCCGTCTTCGCCAAAATGCAGCTTCACCGCACAGGGCTCTCCGGGCACGACGACGTTTTTCAGGTCAAGCAGATTGCAGAGCTTTGCCAGCTTGGCACTCTTTGTCTGGGAGTGCTTGCGACAGGACATATTGCAGAAATAGACTGTTGAAGCCATATGACATGCTCCTTTTTGTCGGTAAAAGGGATAATGGGCAACAGAGGCAGCAGAAGACAGGCTGCTACCAGCCACCAAAGCGGTATGCTTTTGCATAGGCCAGCCCGTTGCGGACAAGATAGTATTCCTTGTGCATCATGGCAGCGGCGCAGGCATGGTTGGGGAGGATGCGCAGCTTTGTGGCTGCACTGGCATTTTTGAGCGTGGCAAGCGTGATTTCAGCTGCCTCCTTTTCAAGGCGCAGCATGGCGTGCTCCTGATTCAGATCGCCTGCCACAAGGCCTGGCAGAAGGGTGCCTTCTATGTCGCAGACAAGGCCGTATCCCTGTTTTTCAAAACGGGATGCCAGCCCCCTGTCCGAGGAGAGAGCAGCCCAGCCGGCATCCGCCAGGATGCGGTCCTGGATGATGCCGTTTTCCGGAAAGCCTCCGATCATGCCGGTCAGGACAGTGAGCGCTATATCGTCCCTTGTGCAGACGCCAAGCCCTTCCATGACAAGGTCCATGAAGACAAAAACGCCGGCACGGATTTCAGTAATCCCTAGGTCTGCTGCTGTTCTGGCATCGCCCAGCAGCCCTGTGGGCGTTGAGCCGATGCTCACAATTTTGCAGGCATGGCCGTGTTTTTTCAGCAGGGAAGCGGCAGCGGAGGCAGCTTTTGCTTCCCTTAGGGCCAGCTCCTTAATTTTGGCAACGGAAGAAATATCGTAGGCAGAGCCGGCATGGGTCAGGATGCCTGCCACGTCCTGCCCGCCTGCTTTCAGGAGATCTGCTATGGCGGCAAGTTCCTGGCTGTCCGGAGCAAGGCCTGCCCTGTGCCCGTCGCAGTCAACTTCCAGCAGCACGGAAAAGACGGCATTGTGCTCCCTGGCCCACTCTGTCAGAGCCTTTGCCATGGTCATGCTGTCCAGAAGTATTTTGAGGCTGCATCCTTTTTGCATGAGGGCCTGTGCCCTGGCAAAAAGGGAAGGACGTATGCCGACAGCAAGGACAATGTCCCTGACGCCGTATGCAGCTACGGCTTCGGCCTCGCCCATGGTAGCCACGCATGCCGGTCCTTCAGAAGAAGACATGACAGAAAGAGCCAGCGGCCAGCTGCGGCAGGTTTTAAGGTGCGGACGAATGGTTACGCCGGTACCACGCCAGTGTTCCTTAAAGCGCCTGATGTTGGCTTCCATTTTGTCCGTGTCCAGCAAAAGACAGGGAGTTGCAAGCTCATCCAGCGGAACCGGTTTTTGAAAAACAGCAAGCCCGGGCGTATCCTGATAGGCAGACATATATCCTCCTGCAAGGAGATGGCGGTGAAAGAGTAACGAACTGATCCTGCTGCTTTCTTACCAGTCATGACAGTGGGCCGTCCAGAAGGGAGGCTTTTGCAGGCCGCTTCTGTGCGGGGCATTCTACTGTCTGCTGATGCGCCAGAACAGGCACAATTATAGCACTGATTTGCCTTATTCTCTCAAAATGGTGTTTCAGGCACCTCCGCAGGCATGAGCAAGAATGGCAAAAGTGCTCTTTTACAAGCGCTCTTATACAAGCACTTTTTCAGGGTGGCAGGGCCTGCAAAAGCAAGGGGATCTGATTATACATTCAAACAATTTTGTACGGCCTGTACGTAGTTGTGGCACAAGTCCTGTAAAATTATGGCCTATTGCCTGTCCGGCTGTGGACACTAAGAAGAAAAGTGTCGTATAAGTACAGTGTCTGTCAGAGACTGCCTGCATTTCAAGGCAGTATATCTGGCAGCAATGGCAACGTCATCTCACAGGCCAGGGCAGCAGGGCTGACCTGGAAGAAAAGGAGTGCGAGGTATGAAAGTAGGACTGCCAACTGAAATAAAGGTGAAGGAATTCCGTGTCGGCATGACGCCTGCCGGTGTGCATGCCCTTGCAGAAGCAGGCCACCAGGTGCTGGTCCAGAAAGGGGCCGGCCTTGGCAGCATGATTACCGATGAGGAATATGTTGCTGCCGGTGCCACCATGGTGGACACGGCTGCCGAAGCCTGGGCCTGCGACATGGTCGTCAAAGTCAAGGAACCTCTTGCTCCGGAATATGAATTCTTCCGTCCTGGCCAGATAATTTACACCTACCTGCACCTTGCTGCCGAACCAGCCCTGACCAGGGCCATGCTGGATAAATCCGTCGTGGGCATTGCCTATGAAACCGTGCAGCTGGACAACGGCGCCCTGCCCCTGCTGGCTCCCATGTCCGAGGTCGCAGGCCGCATGGCCACCCAGGTCGGTGCTGAAATGCTGACCAAGAATGCCGGCGGCATGGGCCTGCTTATAGGCGGAACAGCCGGCGTGCCTGCGGCGCATGTGGTTATTGTCGGTGCTGGCACAGTGGGCCTCTCTGCTGCCAAGGTTGCCGTGGGCATGGGCGCCCGTGTCACCATGGTAGACAGCAATATCAATCGTCTCCGCTATATTAACGACGTCTTTGGCCAGAGCATTGAGACAGTGTACTCCAATGCCTTCAATATTGCCGCCTGCGTCAAGGATGCGGATCTGCTTATCGGCTCAGTCCTTATCCCCGGGGCAAAGACGCCCAAGCTTGTGACTGAGGCCATGGTCAAGACCATGAAAAAGGGCTCTGCCATCGTGGACGTGGCCATTGACCAGGGCGGTTGCGTGGAAACCACGGCCCGCCATGGTGCCACCTATCATGACAATCCCACCTTCGAGGAATTTGGCGTCATCCATTACTCCGTGGGCAATATGCCGGGAGCCGTGGCCCGTACCTCCACCTATGCCCTGACCAATGCCACCATGCCCTACATGGTTGCCCTGGCCAACAAGGGCTGGAAGAAGGCCTGCCAGGACGACAAGGCCTTGTGCCGCGGCATCAATACCTGCGACGGCAAGATTTTCTTCAAGGCCGTTGCCGATGCCTTAGGCCTTGAAATGCACTCTACAGACGAAATTCTCTAACCTGACGGCACTGGCCGGCAGTTTTTTCTCTCTATCAAAAAGGACACGCTGTTTTGCCATATGGCTTTCGGCGTGTCCTTTTGCATGTCTTTTTTGACTCACTCCTGCGTCCGGGGCTTTCCGGCGTTCAGTCGTCTGATGATGCTGGCAATGAGGCCCAGCACAGGCAGCTCGATAAGCGGGCCTATAACCAGGGCCAGGGAAATCAGCGGACGATCAGGAAAGGCGGCAACGGCAATGGCCAGAGACAGGGGAGAGTTGCGGGCAAGGGTTGTAAAGTTCAGGGCGGTGATGTCTTCCCTTACCATCTTCATGCGGGCCCCGATCCAGCGTACCAGCAAAAAATTGGCAGTAAAGAAAACTGCCAGCGGCAGGAGCAGGCGCAGGAATATGTCCGGATTTTGCAGGACGTCACGGCTCTCGGAGGCAAACATGGCGATGACGGCAAGGCAGAGGAAGCAAAGCTGTATCTCATCGCTACAGGCTTTCAGACTGTCCGTGACTTTTGCAATTGCACAAGATTTGCGGCTGCCCAGTTTCAGCAGCAGGGAAAGCACAAAGGGAATAATCAGGACAAACATGATGCCGAGCACCATGGATAGAGAGTCTGTCCGGATGCTGCTGCCGAAAAAGACAAGCAGATAGACTGGTAGCA
The DNA here is from genome assembly GCA_963661665.1 of Bulleidia sp. Taxonomy (GTDB): domain Bacteria; phylum Desulfobacterota; class Desulfovibrionia; order Desulfovibrionales; family Desulfovibrionaceae; genus Desulfovibrio. Next base: position 17,269 of record CAVLCT010000027.1, read on the forward strand.
GCAGTATCTGCAAGAGCAGGTTCAGCGGCAGGACTGAGGCCCCAAGTTCCGTGTTGCCCTTAGCCAGTCCTGTAAAGACCAGATACCAGTCAGTGCATGGAGTCACCATCAGCATCATCAGGCCTATTTGCAGATCCTGCGATCCTGGAAGAAACAGCAGGCAGAGCCCGTAGGTGAAAAGCGGCGTCCATACAAAATTGACGGCCGAGGCTGTCAGCGTAAAGCGCAGGTTCAGGAAAGCGTTCTTGAGCTTCTGTCCGTCTGCAGACAGAAAGACGCAGAAAAGCAGCACCATCAGAAAGGGTTCGATGAGATGGACGGAAAAGCTGCCAAGATCTGTCGTGCAGCCCAGCAGCAGGCCGGACAAGGCGGCACAGAAGATAAGGGCCGGCTGTATAAGGACCGGCTGTATTCTGATGGCAGGATTCATCGGCTTTAAGTGCAGGGCTGAATGGTGGCGCTGCCTGGTATGCCCTGCTGGCTAGCTTTAAGGAACTACAGACCGAAGAGCCGCGGCACAAAGAGCGTGATGTCAGGGAAGATAATGATCACAGCCAGTGCCAGCAGTGTTGCCATAAGCAGCGGCATGACCGGAGGCGTAATATCTTCCACGGTCAGGTTGCTGATCTTGGCCGCCACATAGAGGTTGACTGCCACAGGCGGAGTCACCTGGCCTACTGCCAGGTTGATGGTCATCATGACGCCGAACCAGACAGGATCCCAGCCGAAATGGGCGACAATGGGCAGCAGGAAGGGCAGGATGATGTAGAAGATGGAGATGGCGTCAAGCAGCATGCCTGCCAGAAGCAGGATGATATTGATGAAAAGCAGCAAAAGCCACGGATTGTCCGTCAGCGAGAGCAGGGCAGCTGATCCGCGCTCCACCAGGCCTACAGTGCTGGCGACCCAGCCGAAGAGGCCTGCGCAGGTCACTACGAACATGATGACAGCCGTGTCCTTCATGGCCATGGACAGGACATCCAGGACCATGGAGAAGCTGTTTATGGTCTTGTAGATGAAAATGCCGACAAAAAGTCCGTAGAAAATGGCTACGGCTGCTGCCTCTGTCGGTGTAAAGATTCCGCCGTATATGCCGCCCAGGATGATGACAGGCGTCATGATGCCCCAGAAGGCTTCACGCAGGGCCTTTCCTATGGAAACCTTGCGCGGCGAGCCGTGCCAGCCTTTTTTCCTTGAGGTCAGGTAGGCCGATCCCATCAGAAAGACGGCTATCAGGATGCCTGGCACAATGCCGGCTGCAAACATGGCAGGGACAGAGACATCGGCGATGCCTCCGTAGACAATGAAGGCAATGCTTGGGGGGATGACAATGGCAAGGCCTGAGGAGACAGCCATGGTGGCCGCAGCAAAGCGCTTGTCATAGCCGCCCTTGACCATGGCCGGAATGAGGATAAGGCCCAGGGCTGCCACCGTGGCAGGTCCGGAACCGCTGACAGCGCCCCAGAATGTGGCCACGCCTATGGTTGCAATGGCCAGCCCGCCTGTCATATTGCCTGCCAGCGTTTCCACCAGCTGTACGATATGGGCGGCAATTCCGGCGCGCTCCATAATGTAGCCTGCAAGGATAAAGAAGGGGATGGCCAGGAGCGGCACCTTTGCTATGCCGGCAAAGAAATTGTAGGAGAGCATGTCAAAGCCGATATCCCAGTACCAGGCCACAAAAACGGCTGACAGCCCGAGGGAGACGGCAATGGGGACACGGAATATGAGCGGTATGGCAAAGGTGATGATGAGCCAGAAGGCCGGATCATGCAGCATCGCGGAATCCATGACAAAAGACCTTTATATCTGCTTTTTGCGAAAGTCTTCTAAGCATTTCTGAAAGAGACGCACGACAATCACAAGGGAGAAAAGCGGGGTGGCTATGGTGTAGAGCCAGTTGGGAATCGCCAGGGCCTCGGAGACCACATTCAGCTCCATTTCATCCATAACTTCCGTATAGCCTGTCCAGAAAAGGGCTGCGAAAAAAGCCAGGGAACAGAGGAAGCCGAAGATGTACAGCACCTTGCGCAGGGGGCAGGGCAGGGCTGCATAGAGCAGGTTCATGCAGAAATTGCTGCCCTCGCGGAAGGAACGTGCGGTTCCCAGAAGAACAATCCAGACAAAGAAGTTGACGGTCAGTTCTTCAGAATAGGAAAAGGAAAAATCGGTACAGTACCGCACAATGACATTGGCAAAGGCAATGCAGGCCATGACGGCCAGCAGCAATGCGCCAAGCACTTCCTCAAAGCGTTCATTCAAAAAAGTAAGCATGCTTATCTACCAGAAGGAAAAGGTGCAGCAGGGCTTTTGGTTTTTTGTGCGCAAAAGAGCGACGGACAGAAAAAAAATGTCCCCTTTGTCCGGCAGGCAAAGGGGACATATGCAAAAAAAGCTTACTGAGCTTTCTTCATATCCTCTTCGGCGGCCTTGACAAGTTCCTCGCCAATAATGCCGGTCCACTTGTCGCGCACGCTCTGCGTGGCCTTGTAGAAGTCGGCAATCATCTCAGGCGTGAACTTAATCACCGTCATGCCGTGCTCTTCCATCATCTTATAGGCATCCGTGACGGCAGGCACCTTGTTGATGCTCTGCAGGAACTTCAGGGCTGTCCCGTCGTCCAGGCCGACGCGGGCAATGGCCTTGCTGTATTTTTCTGTCTCTTTGGCACACTCTTTAATGATCTTCTGATCTTCTGCGCTGAAAGACTTCCACACCTTGTCATTGGCTGTCAGAAACAGGGGATCAAAGGTGTAGTGCCAGTCTGTGTAGTACTTGTGCCAGGTCCAGAGCTTGAGATTGACATTGATGCCGTTGGTGGGATTTTCCTGGCCGTCAACAATGCCCTGCTGGAAGCCGGTGATGGTCTCAGACCAGTTGATGGCCTGGGGATTGGCGCCTAAGGCAGTGAAGGTATCGTTGAAGATGGGGGCGCCGCAGACACGTATCTTCATGCCGGCCATGTCAGCAGGCTTGGTGATAGGGCCTTTGCTCGTGGTGAGCTCGCGGTAGCCGTGCTCGCACCAGCCGATAAAGACAACGCCTGCCTTTTCAATGGCAGCTTTCAGCATTTCGCCGGACTTGCCTGCTTCAATGGCATCGACTGCCTTGTGGCGGTCAGGATTGTTGGCCACAAAAAAGGGCAGGTTTGTCAGGTTCAGTTCCTTAATCTGGGGAGACCAGTTGATGGGGGAAGCCAGGGCAAAGTCAATGGCGCCGCGGCGTACCAGCATGAGTTCGGAGTTCTGCTTGCCGGAGGTGAGCTGGGCACCGGGGTACACCTTGATATTGACGCGGCCGTCGGTCTTTTCGCGGACCAGATCGACAAAATAGGTTGCCGTCATGCCCCAGCCGGAGGTGGCGTTGGGAACTATGCTCAGCTTGTATTCCTGCTTGTAGGCGGCAAAGGCCTGGCCTGTACAAAGACAGAAGGCCATCACAGCCCAGAGGGCAGCATGGAAAAAGCGTTTCATAAATATGCTCCTGAAAACTGTCATAGGGGGAAAGAGAATGGAAAAGCCTGATATTATACGTAAATGTTATATAACGCTACTGTTGTGACAACATAAGCGTAATTTTTCCCATCAGCAAGCTTTTGTATTGTATATGTGTGAAATTGTGCTACTTTCCGGCATCATCCCTGTCTGCCAGTGTCTTGTTCATGGCCGCAGCCAGCCCGCCCAGGGCCGTTTCCCTGTAGGTTGCCTGCAGGTCAATGCCTGTGCGGTACATAACGTCAATGATGGTATCCAGGGAGACAAGCCTGTCTGAGCCGGATTCAAGCATGGAGAGCTGGGCGCAGTTGACCGCACGTTCTGCGGCAACGCCGTTGCGTTCAATGCAGGGCACCTGGACCAGGCCTGCCACCGGATCGCAGGTCAGCCCCAGGCAGTGCTCCATGCCTATTTCCGCAGCCACTTCTACCTGCTTGACGGATCCGCCCATGACGGCGCACAAGGCGCCTGCAGCCATGGAGCAGGCAACGCCGACCTCGCCCTGGCAGCCGACTTCGGCGCCGGAGATGGAGGCATTGTTTTTGTAGAAGAGGCCTATGGCGCCTGCTGTCAGCAGAAAGTCCCGTATCCCCTGCTCTGTGGCCTTGGGGTAGAAATTGACATAGTAGGTGAGCACGGCCGGCACGATGCCGGCTGCCCCGTTGGTGGGGGCTGTGACAACACGGCCTCCGCTGGCATTCTGCTCTGCCACGGCAAAGGCATAGAGCATGGGCCACAGGCTTAAGTCCCTGCGCCCTGTGGCAGAAAGGACGCTGATTTTGCGCAAAAGGTTGGGTGCCCTTCTGTGTACCCCAAGACCGCCAGGCAGGATGCCCTCAGTGCAGAGTCCGCTTTCCACGGAAGAGCGCATGACAGCATAGATTTCCTCCATGCGCCTGCGCACTTCTTCCTCTGAGCGCCAGAAGATTTCGTTGGCCAGGACGATCTCGGCTATGCTTCTGCCTTCCTTCTGGCAGATGTCAAAAAGTTCCCTTGCCTTGCTGAAGGGGTAGGGAGGCTCCGGCAGGGAGACCTCAGGCTCATTGATGTTTTCTTCTTCGCGCACGAAGCCGCCGCCTACAGAATAGTAGGTCCTTGTGTGGATGATGGTGCCGTCTCTTCCGTAGGCAGAGATAGAGAGGGCGTTGGGGTGCAGGGTCAAAAATATGCCCTTGTGCACCAGCATGTCGTCTGCGTAGCAGAAGGGGATCGCCTTTTTGCCTGCCAGGAGAAGATCGTCTCCTTTTTTCAAAAGCATGGTGCGCTCAGCCAGGCGGGCTGTGTCCACAGTGGCAGGCGTGCTGCCTTCAAGCCCGCCCAGGACAGCCTGCATGGTTCCATGCCCTTCGCCTGTAAGAGCCAGGGATCCGTAGAGGGAGATGCGGATGCGGGCCGTCTTTTCCAGCAGGCCGTCTTTGTCCAGTTCGTCGGCAAAGCGCTTGCCGGCCACCATGGGGCCTGTTGTATGGGAGCTTGAAGGGCCGATGCCTATTTTGAACAAATCAAAGACGCTGAGCATGTCTCTTTACCTCGCTGGTCCTTGCTGGCTGGTTCCTGGCAGCTGCAAAAGGCCTGCTTTAATCAGGACTTTTGCCTGCCCACATGGTGCGACACCCTGCGCACAAGATGGCGCCAGGTGAGGGGACGGTAGACAGATATGATGAGCATGGAAAAAATCAGCGCAGTCTGCATGACTGCCTGCCAGAAGCTTTCCGGCAGAAGGCAGGAGCGGATGAAAGCAAGAAGATCAGCGGCAAAAAGCCAGCCGTTCTCCTTGCACTGTGCTATAAGTTCATTGCCGGCAGGGCACCAGAACATGGTACCCCAGAAGGCGGCGCAGCACGAAATGATCCATTTATAGGCAATCCAGAAGTAGCGTACAAAGCCTATAGAGGTGCATATGGAATAGAAGAGCCCTGTCAGGATGCAGCCGGCAAGGCCTGGCATGACAATGCAGGTGTCGATATGGTGCACTGTCATGGCAATAACGGCACAGGTTTCAGGATCAAGGTCTCCTGTCAGCCTTAGGTAGCTTAAGGCCTGCATGGAGAAGGCGCCGCCTGCCCAGGCTGTGGCAAAGAGCAGATGAATGGCCTTGGTGGTCTTGATAATGATGTTTTCGCGGGCAGAGACGCCGCGTCCTGTGGTGCCGTAATTACGTACCTTGTCGTTGAGCTGGATGGGGATAAGCACGGGGCAGTTCCTGTAAGTTGTCAAAAAAAAGCGAAAAGTCTGATGCGTCAGGAGTTCCCTGTCAGGGAGGCTACTGTCTGTTGCCGCCATTATAGTCAGGGAAACATGGGTGCGTCAGGATATCCTTTATTTGGACAAAAGTGCAGATCCCTTCTGCCATGTTTTACGGCAAAAAGGCAGAAGAAGGCAGTCTGGTGACAGCTTCATGATCTGTCAGATGATTTCCAAAATATTGATATATGCTTATATATGAATATATAGGTACTAGGGCTATGAAATGACCTTAAAAGCAAGTCTTTTTAATAGGTTACGACAGGCAGAC
>CAVLCT010000028.1:0-22985 GCA_963661665.1 Bulleidia sp.
CTTCTGTTATTATGCCACTCTTCAGCAGAGAGAGAACAGCCTCAATCTTTCCCTCGGCCTTTCCCTCAGCCTTCATTTCATTACCATATTGTCTGGTTACTCTTTCCTGAGAAAAAATTGATAACATAATTCCTTCAACCTCCAATTCTTTTCTTTCAAGATACTCTCTCAGGATATTTCTTTCCTTGCATATCCTGATGGTATTAGTGATCGCTTCTTTAGTTAAGCCATACACTTTTACCTGATCTGTCCATACTATGCTAAATAGTATATACTGGTTAATAATAGTATTTGAGTCATCTAAATAGATAACTCTAGCTTTACCTTCAACATCACAATCATCTCCATCGAAACAAATTTCCTTTAGTGAAAGGACATCAGGATGATTTTTTCTTTCACCAGTATAGATAACATATATTTCCGGCTTAGGCATTTTTACAGGTGCTGTACCGTAGATATGGATATCTCTGTCGAAAATATACTGCTGATACGTACTAAAAAGGTAAATTAACGACCGGATAATAATATTGGGAGACCAGGTACTTTGCGCTTCCGCTAGGATCAGCAACTTGTCTTTTACTAAAAAACCCAAATCGTTATGAATGCCGTTCGCGAGGATCTTTTGCAACGTACAAAGCTCAAGATCTCCTTCTGTTACGCCCACATCCTCCGGATGCAGTGTCTTATACAATCTGAGCAAATAGTCTGGTTCAGAAAAAAGATTCCCGAACACGGAATCCTTTGTGTTCCGCAAAGGCTTTTTTGAACTCTCTTCTTTAATTTCCATAGGCGTCTCCTCTTTTTTAGGCTCTTCGGGGATATTTGCGGGCAGTTTGACAAACCTCTCATTCTTCCCCTTCTTTCAACAGAAACGCACGGTGTTCTTTTATCCACACCGGCTCTTTTTGTTTTATGACGAAGAATGTTTTGCCCCCGCCCCACATAAAGTTTTAAGAAGCCTCTTTTCTAAGTAAGCAAAAGCATCAGTTTTTGCAATATATTTTTAGAAGAAAACAGAATACAATATTACTTTGTTATTTTTGCGGAGTTTGCCAAGCTCTGCCCATAAAGACTGCCTGTCAGCACTTTCCCCTGATTCTACTGACAGCCAGAGCGGATACCGCTTTATCAGCCATTACCGCAATGTATCGTCATGCAGGGCAGTTACTGTAGCTGCCTCTTTATTGTATTGGACTAGCCGGCAAAAAGAAGCTAAAAAAGCAGGCGGAGGTATAAAGCAATGCGCACCCCTTTAATCAAAACAATTCTTCATGCGGAGGCTCCCAGCCAGGAAATAACTGTCTGCGGCTGGATCCGCACCAGGCGCGACGGCAAGGGCGTCACCTTTCTGGAACTCAACGACGGCTCCTGCCTGACCAATCTGCAATGCGTCATTGACGCAGGCACCCCCGCAGCCGAAGGGCTGGGCGAACATTCGACAGGCTCGGCTGTCAGGGTCACGGGCGAACTGGTTCCCTCCCCTGGCAAAGGCCAGCGCTGGGAAGTACGTGCCAAGGAAATTGCCGTCTTTGGCGGCGCCGCTCCCGAAACCTATCCCCTGCAGAAAAAACGCCACTCCGACGAATTCCTGCGCACTATTGCGCACCTGCGCCCGCGCACCAACAAATACTCGGCAGCCTTCCGCATCCGCTCAGAGGCGGCGACAGCCATCCATGCCTTCTTCCACAAAGAAGGCTTCTGGCAGGTCCACACACCCGTGCTGACAGGCTCCGACTGCGAGGGTGCCGGAGAAATGTTCCGCGTGACAACGCTGCCTCCCGGGGAAAAGGACCTCACCAAGGATTTCTTCAACCGCTCCTGCCAGCTCACCGTATCCGGACAGCTTGAGGCAGAAGCGCTGGCCATGGGGCTTGGCCGCGTGTATTCCTTCGGCACGACATTCAGGGCCGAAAATTCCAACACCCCACGCCATGCTGCCGAATTTGTCATGGTCGAACCGGAAATGGCCTTTGCTGACCTTGGCGACCTGAAGAAGCTGGCCGAGGATCTGGTACACAGCGTGACAGGACACATCCTCAATCACTGCGAAGAGGACATCTCTCTCTTTGACCGCTTTGTAGAAAAAGGGCTGATAGACAAGCTGCGCATCATAGCCGATGAGCCCTTTGCCCACGTTACCTACAAGGAAGCCGTGGAGATTCTTGAAAAGAGCGGCAGGGAATTTGTCTATCCCGCCTCCTACGGCGTAGACCTGCAGACAGAGCATGAACGCTTCCTGGCCGAGGAGTACTTTGGCAAGGCAACCATCGTTACGGACTATCCCCGCGAAATCAAAGCCTTCTACATGAGGAGCAACGACGATGACGAAACCGTTGCTGCCATGGATGTGCTTGTTCCCCGCATAGGAGAGCTCATTGGCGGCTCTCAGAGAGAGGAGCGCCTCCCTCTGCTTGAGCACCGCATTCTGGAGCTTGGCCAGCAGCTTTCCGACTATGACTGGTACCTGGACCTGCGCCGCTTCGGCACCAATCCCCACAGTGGTTTCGGACTGGGCTTTGAACGCCTCATCATGATGCTCACCGGCATCACCAATATCCGCGACGTTATCCCCTTCCCCCGCACGCCCGGGAACCTGTCATTCTAAACGGAACGCAGGCTTAACAGCCTGCCAGACGACATTTTTTTGCAATAAGGAAGGCCCCCGTGATCATATATCACGGAGGCCTTCTTTTCTTTCCTGCCCAGCTTTTCTTCTATGGATGCAGGACTACCCTTTTGCATTCAGGATGCGCCATACAGTCATATGGCTGATATCCTCCACAATGCCGCGCTCGACGGCCTTGCCGGCCAGAAGGCGCAAGGTCCATTTCTTGTGGCCCACAGGGGGATTGCTGTCAGCAAGATTCCGCAGGGCTTCCTCTATATTGTATCCGAACTTGGACGGCCTGCTCTGCCTGGCACGCCGTTCCAGTCCCAGTGCGGCATCCATGCCAATGGTCAGAAATTTTTCCTTGATATGGGCCAGTGTCCTGTCGCTCACGCCTACCGCTTCGGACACCCTGGAAATAGACCAGCGGTATTCGGCAAACTCTCCCTTGTCCAGCATAAGAAGAGCGCGTGCATAGCGTCTGGCCTTGTTGGTCCTTCCGTCGGAAACAACTTCCTTTAGTATGGCCACTTCTTTTTTCTTCAAGGTAACGCGGTACTGCTTGCCCATATACAACTCCTCAGGAGCCTTTCTTTTCCGGCACTTTCTGCCTGCACTGCAGAACGGTGCATTGGGAAAAGAGATATGTTGTGAAAGTGAAAGTGAAAACGTATTTCGACTTTCTACTCGAAAACAACATTCCTGACAAGTGCCTATTTTCAGGACAAACGCTGTCTGCCTTTTGCTCCCTCTGCTACTGCTCAGCTGTGCCTTTGCGCTTCAAAAAACGCCCCACAAGGCTGCTGAGCTCGCTTTTTGACATACCAAGCAGGCCGGGAAAAAGAACAGCCGCAGCTGCCACCAGAAGAGTATAGGCAATGCCCGATCCTATAAAGCGCCATATGGAAAGAGCCTCGCCCCCAAGCTGCATTGTGGCCCAGCGGCTCAGAAAGGCCAGTGCCAGCAAAAACGCAATGCTCCATACCTGATGGCAGGCAAGGCGCCAGAAGTGGAAGGGAACAAAGCGGGATCCAAGCCACAGGTAGAGGTTGACCGTGACTATCTGCACGCAGACCGTCTTGACGGCAAGACCTGTTGCACCACAGCCAAAGCCGTACATGTCATTGGGGGCCAAAAGTATCCACGCCGTTGCCAGGCCGTAGAAAAGCTCGCAGACCTGTATGTTCCTAAGAACTCTGGTGCGGCCCGTAGCATGGAAAACAGAAGTTGCCAGCTGGCCGTAGGCCTGATGCAGGGGATACAGGGCCATAATCTGCACAGGCAGCACGGCTGCGGCGAATTCGCTGCCTCCGAAGATATCGACGACGACACCGGCTTCTGCCAGGGTAAAGCAGGAAAAATAGGCAGCTACCACGTACAGAAGAGGCGCAAACCTGTCTATAAGCCTGCCCATTGCCGGCAAATCCTTCTGCCCCCAGGCAATGGAGAGCTCACGCATAAGAAGGGGAGTCATTGCCGTCACAAAAAGCAGGCAGGCCATGCCGACCTTCTGGGAGAGGGAAAAGAAGCCCTGCTCTGCTGAGCCGTTAAACCACTGCAAAAGCCAGCGTTCTATTGCCAGCATGAGGAAAGCAATAAGCGCCTTGACAAAAAGTGGGTTGGAATAGTCGTAAAACTCACGGCAGTAGGCCCTGAACCGCTCCTTTGTCAGGGACCAGGAAAGCCTCCCGCCCTGTTCCCATCTTCCTCTGCCGCAACGGCTGGTCACAATCCAGTAGCCCAGGGCTGTCAGTCCCAGCATGGCATACTGCTGGCAAAAGAGCGTATATATGTCGAGGTACCCAAGGAAAAAGAGCAGGCATAATGCGCCGACAGCCAGCAGGGAAATGCAGGTGCGCACCATTTCCGAGGGGACTGTGGCCCCTATCCCGTCATTCATGGAACGCATGACCTGGCACCACCAGGTAAGATAGGCCCAGAATGCGGCAAGCGGGATCAGCCACAGATCCACCCCAGGCAGAAGCATGGCTCCGGCCTGAGGGAAAGAGGCAACCACAAGTCCTGCCCCGAGCACGATGCAGAGGACAAGGGCGCAGACACGCATGTAAAAAGTAATAAGGGTCCCTTCAGTCTGACGCCTGGACAGGGCATTATACATGCAGGTGCTTGTCCCCATGTCGAGGAAACCGGCCATCTGGTAAAAAAGATTGGTGGCAAAGCTGTAGTCTCCGTACAGCTTTGGTCCCAAGGCACGGGGCAGGACAGCCTCCATGGCCAGGTAAACAGGGACGGCCGCAACATTTGCTATCAGTTTGAAAAGATAGCGGCGTGCCAATGTTGGTGTCTTGTCTTGCATGTCAGTTTTCTTGCATGTTGCGAATCCGTCCGGCGCCTTTTCTCCAGCCTCTCAAGGAAAGCTTGTACAGAGGGAGACTGGCGGCACCCTGTCAGAGCTCACTTGCTGCTCAATAACAAAAAGCGGAACCTTCAGGCCTCAGCAAGGCCTGGGGGTAAACTTTGTCTCCCAGTCCGGCCCCAACTGTTCTGAGGCTACTTCCTCCATCCATTGAAGCTCCCTGGCAAGCTTTTCAGCCTTTCTGGCACGGGCTTTCGTCTCCTTGTTCAATCTTGCCAGCTCCCTGGAAGACTTTCTGTCGCCTTTTTTGTCAAAGATTACTGAGGCTTTTTCCAGGAAGGTTTCCTTCCAGCTTAAGAGAAGCTCACAAGGTATGGAATTCTCCGTTGCAATTGTTGCGGCATCCTTTTTCCCTTCAAGCAGTTCGATGACAAGGCTGGCTTTGAACCTGGCGCTAAACGTTCCTTCGGGACACGACATATCTGCCTCCTTAAGCATAATCGATGCATGGGCAACATATCAGCAAACACTGCTTCCATAAAGCATCTTGCCCCACTGTACAAACGTGAACACCGGACGGGAAATGCAAAACAGGGCGGTTGCGAACTAAAATTGGAAGAAGTATAGGTATTCGCCTGAAGGCGTGGGCTTCCAGGGCCGGATCATTGCAGGAATGCCTGCAAAAACTGTCTGCCATGGCTAAGTTTCAGGCAAATGGCACCCCTGTGGTGCATTGTTCCAATGCGCCCGGCGGTCCGGGCATTTTTGTGTTTTCATCTTCAAAGGATAAGGAAAGAATATCTATGCAGTACTTTATAGTCGGTGCCGGATTGTGGGGTGCCGTTCTTGCAGAGCGCATTGCCAGTGTCATGAAACTTCCTGTTGTCGTGCTTGAACAGAGAGATCATATTGGCGGCAACTGCTATTCCTCCCTTGATGAAGAAACAGGCATAGAATGCCACCGCTATGGCTCGCATATCTTCCATACCTCGCTCAGGGAAGTCTGGGAGTATATAAACAACTTCGGCTCCTTTACCAGCTATCAGCACAAAGTGCTCATTACCCACAAGGACAGGGTCTACTCCATGCCTGTCAACCTGAGCACCATCAATGCCTACTACAATAAAAACATGCGCCCCTCTGAAGCCGAAGCCTTCCTGCAGGCCGAAATACAGAGAGACTTCATTCAGGATCCCAAAAATCTTGAAGAAAAGGCCATATCCCTCATAGGCAGACCATTGTACGAGGCTTTCATCAGGGGATACACGCAAAAGCAATGGGAACACGATCCCAGAGAACTTCCTGCCTATATCATTAGCCGCCTGCCTTTCCGCACGACCTATAATGCCAACTATTTTAATGATACCTGGCAGGGGGTGCCTAAGGACGGCTACTTCACCCTCTTCAAGCGCCTGCTCGACAATCCCCTGATTACGGTACAGCTGAATACAAGCTACGAATCCATGCGCTCGCAGATTCCGGCAGACAGCACTGTCATCTATACCGGCATGCCCGACAAGCTCTTCGGCTACAAATACGGCGAGCTGGAATGGCGATCCCTGCGCTTTGAATGGGAGACCCATCCTGTCCGGGACTACCAGGGCACAACTGTCATGAACTATGCCGATACAGACGTCCCCTATACCCGCGTCCATGAATTCAAGCATTATCATCCGGAACGCACCAGGCCCTTTATGCTGGACAAGACCGTAATCTGCAAAGAATTCTCAAAGACCTACCAGAAAGGCGATACGCCATTCTATCCTGTCAACAGCAGCCGCAACAATGAAATGTACAGCAAGTACGTCTCCGAGGCCCAGGCCCTGCCCAACCTTATTCTGGGCGGCAGGCTTGGCTGCTACCGTTACTGGGATATGGACAAGGCCATAGCTGATGCCCTGAATGTCTTTGAGACAAAAATTCTGCACGGCTCTGCCCGGCAGTAACCTTACGCTATCTTTTCCCCGACATCTTCCCGACGAACTCTTTTTCCTTTCTGGCACTGCTTTGCAGAGGACAGTTCTGCAACTACAGTGCACGGACAGAAGCAGCACCGTACCATGGTATTTTTCCCTATGAACGACAAACTTTCTTCCCTGATGAAATGCGGCCTTGAAAAGGCTCCGCACAGATCCCTGCTCTATGCACTCGGCCTTACCCGCGAAGAAATAGACCGCCCCCTTGTAGGCGTTGTCAATGCCGCAAGCGAAATTGTTCCCGGCCACATGCACCTTGACCGTATCGCCGAAGCCGTCAAGGCCGGCGTCCGCATGGCCGGAGGCACGCCCCTGGAATTTCCGGCTATTGCCGTCTGCGACGGCATTGCCATGAACCACGAAGGCATGCGCTTTTCCCTGCCTTCCAGGGACTATATAGCAGACTCCTGCGAGCTGATGGCCCGTGCCCACGCCTTTGACGCCCTGGTCTTCATTCCCAACTGCGACAAATGCGTTCCGGGCATGCTCATGGCCATGATGCGCCTGAACATTCCCTCAGTCCTCATCTCGGGCGGCCCCATGCTGCCCGGCCATGTCAGTTCCGACAAGACAGCCGACCTCATTACTGTTTTCGAGGCTGTCGGCGGCTTCAAGGCAGGCAAAACCTCTGCAGAGGAACTGCAAAAGATGGAGGAGAGTGCCTGTCCTGGCTGCGGCTCCTGTGCCGGCATGTTTACGGCCAACTCCATGAACTGCCTTGCCGAGACCATCGGTGTTGCCCTGCCTGGCAACGGCACCATACCCGCTGCCTATTCGGCCCGCCTGCGCCTGGCCAAGCACGCCGGCATGAAGGTCATGGAGCTGCTTGAGAAAAACATCCGTCCCCTGGATATCGTCACGGAAAAGGCTGTCAGCAATGCCATTACCGTGGACATGGCCTTAGGCTGCTCCACCAATACGACACTGCATCTGCCTGCCATTTTTGGCGAGGCACATCTGCCCATCAGCCTTGACCTTTTTGACAGCATAAGCCGCAAGACCCCCAACCTCTGCCACCTCTCGCCCGCAGGCAAGCACTATATGACGGATCTTGACCTTGCAGGCGGCATTCCTGCCGTCATGGCAGAGCTTTCCAAGGCAGGCCTTATTAACCTGGACTGCATGACAGTTACCGGCAAGACCGTGCGCGAGAATCTCGAAGAGAGGCACGCTCATATTCTCAACCCCGAAGTCATCCGTCCCCTGGACAATCCCTACTCACAAGACGGCGGCATTGCCATCCTGCGCGGCAATATTGCGCCTGACGGCTGCGTGGTCAAAAAGGCTGCCGTGGCACCTGAAATGCTCTGCCGCGATGTGCGCGCCCGTGTCTTCAAAGGCGAACACCTGGCCATGCAGGCCATACTCAACGGAGAAATCAAGCCTGACGATGCCGTGGTCATCCTCTATGAAGGACCTCGTGGCGGACCCGGCATGAGAGAAATGCTCTCTGCCACCGCGGCCATTACCGGCATGGGCCTTGGCAAGGATGTTGCCCTGCTGACAGACGGACGCTTCTCAGGCGGCACCAACGGTGCTGCCATAGGCCATATTTCTCCTGAGGCTGCCGACGGCGGCCCCATAGGCGTTGTCCGTGACGGCGATATCATCCACATCGACATCCCGGGCCGCAAGCTTGAGCTGAAAATATCTGATGAGGAGCTGGCACAGCGCATGGCAGAATTTGTGCCTGACAAGACGTCCAGCCCCTACGGCATTTTGCGCCGCTACGCAGCCCAGGTTACCTCTGCTGCCAACGGCGCCCGCTTCAAGGAAGTCTAGCCTTTCTGTCCGGCCTTTATGGGCCTGACGCAGCAATACAGAGAGAGCGGGAACAGTCTTAAAGGCTGTTCCCGCTCTTACATTTCTCCCTGCGGCTCAGGAAGCCATTATACAGATAATTACTTAGCCCGTTCCTGCAGAACCTCAAGCATGGTTCTTGAAGGGCTCAGCATGCAGGCATCAATATATCCCTGCAGATCCTCATCCGAATTGAGAATGCTCTTGGTCGTATTCTGCAAACGCCTGTTATAGCCGTCAAGCCAGATGATAAAGCCGCTGGCGTTCTCGATATTCAAAGCCATGTCAGCGCAGGTGGACTTTTTCGCATTCCAGTCGCCCTGCGGTACAGGACCTGTCGCACGCAGCTGTTTCCAGATCTTGATCACAGGTTCATCAGGACGTTTTTCGCACCACATAAAGACCTGCCCCAGAAGCACATGGACAGTATCAGGGGAAGCGATGTCCATATTGACATCGGCAGACACGTAGCCGTCAATCTGCAGGCCTTCAAAAAGAGGAGGCTGGCCCTGCATGACCGTTTCATTGGTCTGGTATTCGGCACACAGATAGGTGGCAGGGTCTATTTTGTCATTCGCAGCCATGGACTGTCCCGGAATACCCAGGACGATAACCATGGCAAGCAGCAGCAAGCGTACCATACTGTTTCTCTTTGTATTGCTCATTCTTACTCGTACATTGTTACTCGTAACGAGAGGCATTGGTGATGATGACCAGATCCACAGGCAGGGCTTCATGCATGCCCTGGGCCTTGGTTTTCACCTTGGCAATCTTGTCCACGGAGTCCATGCCTTCGATAACCTTGCCAAAAACGCAGTAGCCCCAGCCCTCCATGGTCGGGCTGGAAAAGTTCAGGAAGTCATTGTCCACCAGGTTGATAAAGAACTGGGCCGAGGCAGAGTGAGGCTCCATGGTACGGGCCATGGCAATGGTGCCGCGGTCATTGGAGAGGCCGTTGTCAGCCTCGTTCTTTACAGGGGCCTCAGTGGGCTTTTCTTCCATCTTGAAGCTGTAGCCGCCGCCCTGAATCATAAAGCCGGGGATCACGCGGTGGAAGATGGTGTTCTTGTAAAAGCCGCTGTCCACGTACTTCAAGAAGTTGGCCACCGTATCAGGAGCCTTGTCAGGATAGAGTTCTATAAGGATATCGCCGGAAGTGGTTTCTAGCAAAACAACTGGATTAGCCATAGTATCTCCTGCATGTATGCTTCGTTGCAATGATTAAATGATAAACTGATTATTATGCCCTGCCGGATTTTTCCCGGCAGGATGGCGCAATCTGATCAGGCAAAACAAAGTATGCAGAATGTACGCAAAGGAAAGCAGCTTGACAAGACAGCTGATCAGGGCAAGGCAGCTTATGCTGCCATACAGAGGCGAGGTCCTTAGCCACTTATGCTTTTCACATCATTCTTTCCAAATCCGTCACCCGTCAGATCAGCCCTTCTTGCCTGGTACAATCAGGCAAAGCGGGATCTGCCCTGGCGCAGGGACTGCACGCCCTACCGCACCTGGATTTCCGAGATCATGCTGCAGCAGACGCAGATGAGCCGCGGCGTTGCCTTTTTTGAAAACTGGATGCGCCGCTTCCCTGACCTGGAAAGCCTGGCCAGAGCTTCTGAGGAAGAGGTTCTGCGGGCCTGGGAGGGCTTAGGGTACTATTCAAGGGCAAGGAACATTCTCAAGGCGGCCCGTCTGATAGCATGCAGGGGCAGATTCCCTGACACGGTCCAGGACCTGCTGAAACTTCCAGGCATCGGCATATATACAGCTTCTGCCATAGCCAGCATTGCCTGCAATATTGACGTTGCCTGCGTCGATGCCAACGTGGAGAGGGTCTTAGGCCGCCTCTGCGATCTTGATCTGCCCATACGCGCCAAGGAGGGCAGAACAGTGCTGGCGGAACTGGCCCGGGACTTTCTTACCAAAGGGCATGCAGGGGAGCACAACCAGGCCATGATGGAGCTTGGCGCCCTTATCTGCGGCAAAAATCCTCTCTGCCAGGACTGCCCGCTCAAAAGCTGGTGCCTTGCCAGGCAAAACGGCACTGTTCACATGCGCCCCGTATTGCCGGAGCCGGCAGGGCGCATTCCCCTGCTTCTTGTCAGCGGCATTATCCGCCATCAGGATCATATCTTGGTAACAAGACGGCCTCAGGGCTCTGTCTGGGGAGGCCTCTGGACTATTCCGTCCGGAAAGGCAGGGGACGGCGAAACGCATGAAGCGGCCGTCTGCCGCATCATCAAGGAGACGGCAGGCATTGATACCCGCCTCATCCAATCTCTTGCAACACTAAAAACGGCCTACACCAGGTACAATGTCACCTTGCATTTCTACCTGCTCTGCCCTGAAGGAGGCGAAAACGCACTTCCTGCCACCTCCACATCTTCCCTGCCGGCACCATCCGGCACAGATGCCGGCAGTTTCCGCTGGATTGCTGAAAGGGATCTGGCAGATCTGCCCATGCCGCCCATACACAAAAAAGCTGCCCGGCAGTTTTTTTTGCAAAACAGGACGATCGATGCATAGGTGCAGGACTATGCACCATGTATCCCCCTTTTCTGGCAGCTGAAGAATGTGCTTCCAGGCAGGCACAATCCCCTTTTTCAGCGGGAATATGCCGTGGTTTCCGGCCGAAAATCACTTGACTTTTTTTAGGCATATCCTTAAAAAATGGCTTGCGGCATTCTCTGTGCCGCATCATCCATTTGAGAACCATCCGGTGTTCACAGAAGGGTGCCCTCTGGGCCCCTTTTTTTTGGCCCATTTTTCAAGAAGCCACATTTTTCAAGGAGCCAGTATGACCAACAGCAGCCTGCAAGAGAAACTGCTGCAGCTTGCTTCCCCCGCAGTCATGGCCCAGGGGCTGGAAATCTGGGGGCTGGAACTCATCGAAGGCGGCCAGATGCTTGTCCGTCTCTATGTGGAAAAAAGCCCTCTTGCAGATGACGCTCCTGCCACGGACATGAGCGAAGGCCAGGATCAGCCTGAGGATCAGTCCATACGGCAGCTTTCAGCCACGGTTGACCAGTGCGAGGCCATATCGCGCCAGTTTTCCCTGGCCCTGGACGCCGAGGACGTTATCGACAGGGCCTATACGCTGGAAGTGTCTACCCCGGGCTTTAACAGGCTCTTCTTCAGCACGCAGCAGATGCAGGGCTATGTGGGGGACATCGTTGAGGCAAGGCTGCCCAATCCCTGGTCTCCGGGAGAGGGTCTTCCTGCCCGCCGGACCTGGAAAGGCCGTCTTCTCAGTGCAGATTCCGACTCGTTCACCATTGCCCCTGCCACCGTTGATGCTGACGGCATTGTCACTGACGAAGCGCTGCCAGAGGCAAGGATTCCCTTTGACAGGGCGCGCCGCGTCAGCCGCATGCATATTTTTGTCAGGCCGCAAAAACCTGGCAAAAAGCCTGGCAGCCAGCCTGGCAAAAAGAACAAGAAGCAAACATCCTGATAGCCTTTATCCGCCATGCAGCCCTGCTGCATCATGCTGTTTTTCCACACGCAGCTCATGCAGGCCTGTGCAGCAGTGGCGGCTGAGCCAGGATGGATCCCATATATAAATTTTTAAGGAGGCGGCGCCTCACCTCTGCCTGCCAGTGCCATGCAGGGAACTTGCGCCGGGAAAGATGAAACCTGACGAACTGAAATCAGCAATAAACCAGATCTGCGCCGACAAGGATATCGATTCCGCCATGCTCATCGAAACCCTTGAAGAAGCAGTCAAGTCATCTGTCCTGCGCCGCTACGGCGAGGATATCGAGGTCGAGGTAAACTACAACAAGGATACCGGCGACATTGAGGTATACCAGTTCAAGACTGTCGTGGAAGACAACGACATCAGCAACGAAGACAGGGAAATCGAATACAGCGAAGCCGTGAAGCACGATCCATCCGTGCAGATCGAAGACGAAATGGGCTTCCGCATCCCCATTGATGACTTGGGCCGCATTGCAGCCCAGTCTGCCAAGCAGGTCATCATCCAGCGCCTGCGCGATGCCGAGCAGTCAAAGATTTACAAGGACTACAAGGAGCGCATTGGCGAAATTGCCTCCGGCACCATTCAGCGCAGGGACAAGGGCGGCTGGATAGTCAACATCGACCGCATCGAGGCCATCCTGCCCAGGGACGAGCAGATCCCCAAGGAGCATTTCCGCAGGGGCGACACCATCCAGGCGCTGATCACCGATGTCCAGAAGGAATGCCGCGGCCCGCAGATTACGCTGTCCCGTGCCCACAACGACTACATGCGCGCCCTCTTCCGCCGCGAGGTGCCCGAAGTTGACGAGGGCCTGATTCAGATTATGGGCATTGCCCGTGACCCCGGCTCGCGTGCCAAGGTTGCAGTGTACTCCCGCGAGGCAGGGGTGGATCCCGTAGGCGCCTGCGTGGGCGTGCGCGGGGCACGCATCCAGAACATTGTCCAGGAGCTCCGCAGCGAGCGCATCGACATCGTCATCTGGAGCCCTGACATCGCAACCTATGCCAAGAATGCCCTGGCCCCTGCCCTGGTAAACCGTATTGACATAGACGAGGCCAACAACGTGCTTGAGGTCGTTGTTCCCGACGACCAGCTGACCAACGCCATCGGGCGCAAGGGACAGAACGTCAAGCTGGCTGCCCGCCTCTTAGGCTGGAAGATCGATATCTTTACCGACAGCCGCTACAAGGAAGTGGACAGCATGGACAGGGCCGGCATGGAACTGATTGCCAGTGCCGCAGGGCTTCCCTTAAGGACGCTGATTAATGCCGGCTACATCTCCAGGGAAAGCCTGCTTGCAGCCACGGATGACGCGCTTAAGGAAAATCTCGGCCTTGACGACGCCAAGGTACAGGCCTTGCGCAGGGCCTGCGATGAGCAGCCTGCCCTGCAGGAAACGCCTCTGGAAAATGCACAGGAGCCCGCAGAAGATGCCGGAACAGGCAATGCCGGATAGCTTACAGCAAGGCATGCAGGATGTGCAGGGCCCTGTCCGCATGTGCGTCATTTGCAGGCAGCGTTTTCCCAAGTCAGCCCTCAGCCGCTTTGTCCTGTCCGGTACAGGGACACTAGCCAGTGATGCCACCCATACCATGCCAGGAAGGGGCTGGTATGTCTGCGGGCAGGAAAGCTGCCGGCAGAAGTTTGCACGGTACAGGCCGCAAACACGGCAGGCAGCAAGGCAAAAGGGGAGGAACAAAAAGAGATGAGCGAGAAAAAAATCAAAATAAAGGATCTGGCCGAGGAGCTTAAGGTGCAGCCTTCAGACCTTCTGAACGCTGCCCAGAAAGCCGGAATCAGCGCAAGCGGGCCAAATGCCTCCATAACACAGGAAGAAGCAGCAAAAATACGCTCCCAGCAGACCAAAAAGCAGGAAGACGGCCGCAAGACCGTTATCGTGCGCCGCAAGGCAAGCCACGACAAGGAAGCGCAGGCCAAGGAAGGCAGCTCCCAGGAAAAGGCAGGCAGGGAACAGCAGGCTGCAGATCAGAATGCCAAGGACCATGACGCCAGGGATCAGCATGCCAGAGTTATCAAAAAAGCCGGCTCCCAGCACAAGGTCCAGCCTGAGAAGGCTGCGCAGGCTGCCAGTGAGCAGCCCGCACAGGACAAGGCTGAAGTAAAGGCTGACGCGGACGCCAGCCCCAAAAAGGTCAAAATAATCAGCCGTCCTCCCCAGCAGAAGCCGGAAGAGACTGCGCCTGAAGCTGCAGAAGCTCCTGCAGCACCTGCCTCTTCTGCTGCCGAAACAGCAGCCGGGGAAGCAAAGAAGGTCGCAGCCCAGGCAAAGCCCCAGGATGCAGCGAACAAGGAAGCTGAAGCTCCCAGGCAGGAAGCACCCCGTGCCAAGGTTATTGCGACTCCGGAAATTCCCAAGGTACGCATTATCTCAAGGCCTGGTCCCCAGGAAGCAAAGCCTGCCCGGCCTGCCCGCTCAAACGATGCCCGCAGGCAGAACAATAACCGCGACGACAACCGCTCCCGCACGCAGAGGCCCCAGGACGGCCGCCGCAATGCCGGTGGCGGTACTGCGCCGAACTTTGCCGACAACGATGCCAGGAAGCGCGGCAATGATGCCGGCAGGGGCAGGGGCAGCAGAAGCGGGTCCGGCGGACGCCAGGACGGCAGCAGCTTCAATCCTTCCCAGGACGAACGCGGTCAGCAGAACAAGAAGAAGCGCGGCACCAAGGGCGGCCGCCGTACTGTGGACTTCCAGCAGAACGGCTCATTTGACGCCCAGATGGATGAGAACGAGACCCCGCGCATCCGCAGCTCCCGCAGCCGCAAGAAGAAGGCTGTCCAGGCTGCGCCTGTGGTCACCCAGCCGCTGAAGGCTGCCAAGAGAAAGGTGCGCATAGAGGGCACCATACGCATTTCGGACATGGCCCAGCAGATGAGCCTCAAGGCCAACGAGCTCATCAAGGTGCTCTTCAACCTGGGCATCATGGCAACCATCAACCAGTCCATTGACTTTGACACGGCCTCCATCCTGGCTGCCGAATTCAAGTATGAGGTTGAAAAGACAGGCTTTGAGGAAAAGGACTACCTGGAGCCCTCTGCTCCTGACAGGCCCGAAGACTTAAAGCCCCGTCCGCCTGTTGTCACCATCATGGGCCATGTTGACCACGGCAAGACCTCCCTTCTTGACGCCATCCGCAAAACGCACGTCACCTCTGGCGAGGCCGGCGGCATCACCCAGCACATCGGCGCCTACCACGTCAGGACCAAGAACGGCGACGTTGTCTTCCTGGATACGCCCGGCCACGAGGCCTTCACGGCCATGCGCGCCCGCGGCGCCCAGATCACTGACCTTGTCATCCTGGTTGTTGCCGCAGACGACGGCGTCATGGAGCAGACAAGGGAAGCAGTAAACCACGCCCGCGCCGCCAATGTGCCCATCATCGTTGCCGTCAACAAGATGGACAAGCCCGGTGCCAATCCCGACCGCGTCCTGCGCGAGCTGGCCGAGATGGGCCTGCAGGCCGAGGAATGGGGCGGCGACACCATCGTCTGCAAGGTGTCAGCCAAGACCCATGAGGGCCTGGACGAACTGCTTGAGCTGCTGGCACTGCAGTCCGAGGTCATGGAGCTCAAGGCCAATCCTGACAAGCCTGCCCGCGGCCATATCATCGAGGCCAAGCTGGACAAGGGCCGCGGCGCCGTGGCTACCGTACTCATCCAGGAAGGCACCCTGCACCAGGGCGACACCTTTGTGTGCGGCACCTTCTCCGGCCGCGTGCGTGCCCTGCTGAACGACCAGGGCAAAAAGGTCAAGGAAGCCGGTCCTTCCATTCCTGTGGAAGTGCAGGGCTTCACCGGCGTGCCTGTGGCAGGCGAGGAATTTGCGGCCATTGAGGACGAAAAGGTGGCCCGCCGCATTGCCGACGCCAGGGCAATTGCCCAGCGCGAGAAGGAACTTGCCAGCGAGACCAAGGTGACCCTTGAGTCCTTCCTGGCAGGCACAGGCAACGACGAGCAGAAAACGCTCAACCTGGTGGTCAAGGCAGACGTGCAGGGCTCCCTTGAAGCCGTGCAGGGCTCCTTGCAGAAGGCCAGCACCGACAAGGTCACGGTCAACGTGGTCCATGGCGGCACAGGCGCCATCACGGAATCCGACATCCTGCTGGCCTCTGCCTCCAAGGCCATCATCATCGGATTTAACATCCGTCCCACTGCCAAGATCAAGGAAGTGGCAGCCCACGAAAACGTGGACATCCGCTTCTACGACATCATCTACAAGCTGGTGGACGACGTGAAAAACGCCATGGCAGGCCTGCTGGCTCCCGTGGAGAAAGAGGTCTACCTGGGCCAGGCAGAAGTCCGCAAGACGTTCTCGCTGCCCAAGGTCGGTACCATTGCCGGATCCTATGTTGCTGACGGCAAGATCGTCCGCAACGCAGGTGCACGCCTCCTGCGCGACGGCGTGGTTGTCTGGACAGGCACCATCAGCTCCCTGAAGCTCTTCAAGGATGACGCCAAGGAAGTGGCCCGCGGCAAGGAATGCGGCATAGGCCTTGAGAACTTCAACGACATCAAGGACGGCGACATCATCGAAGCCTTTGATACGGTACAGGAAGCTGCCACATTGTAATGCAGTGCAAAAGGGAGAGGATATGCCGCCAAGGCTGTCCTCTCCCTTTCAGGCTGCATGGCCTGCCTTTCTGCTTTTCCCTGCCGCATACCTTGCGGCATGCACTTTGTTAAAGCACCTGCTGCTTTGTTACTGGAACCATATGCTGCTGACTGATCTTGCTTTTCCCACAGCCTGGCGGGAGGATGCCTTAAGGATATCCCAGGCCCTGCTTGCCCATGACAGCTATCTTGTCTGCGCCCATGCGCGCCTGGACGGGGATGCCTTAAGCTCCATGGCTGCCATGGGCCTTTTTTTGCAACAGCACGGCAAGCGCTTCCTGTATTTTGCCCCGCACGGCATTCCTGACACCTTTGCCTTTGTGAAGATGCCGGCACCGGTCTACAGCACCCTTGACGCCATGCCTTTCAGGGCACAGACCGTCCTGGCCCTTGACTGCGGCAAGCCGGACAGGCTTGGCGAGGAACTGGCAGAGGACCTGGCTGAATTTGAGTGCATCAATATCGACCACCATGTAGGATCAGGCATGGGCACCATAGCCAGCATGGTTGTGCCCGAGGCATCGTCTACCACGCAGGTGCTTGCCAGCGTCTTCCATGCGGCAG
The DNA here is from genome assembly GCA_963661665.1 of Bulleidia sp. Classification (GTDB taxonomy): domain Bacteria; phylum Desulfobacterota; class Desulfovibrionia; order Desulfovibrionales; family Desulfovibrionaceae; genus Desulfovibrio. Next base: position 17,382 of record CAVLCT010000028.1, read on the forward strand.
GCTGCGAGCTGGAAGGCCCCCTTGGCGAGGCATTAGCCATAGGACTTATCACGGATACCGGCGGATTCCGCCATGGCAACTCCACTCCTGAGGTCTTTGCCCTGGCATCATATCTGGAACAAAAGGGCGTGTCCGTACACAGGCTGAGGGAACAGCTGGAAAAGAACTGGACACTGGCACGCATGCATTTGTGGGGGCGCCTCTATACGCAGATTCAGCTGCTTGAGAAAAACCGCCTTGCCATCTGCCCCATGACGCTGGAGGATCTGGATGAAACAGGGGCCACAGCTGTGGATACAGAAGGCTTTGTGGAGCATCTGCGCGAGCTGCGCGGCGTGCAGGTTGCCTGCTTTGTGCGCGAGCAGAAGTACGGCGTATGCAAGTTCAGCCTCAGATCCTGCGAGGGCATTGACGTGCAGCGCATTGCCGAAAGCCTTGGCGGCGGAGGCCATGTGAACGCAGCAGGAGGAACCATGCGCAAGCCGCTGGAAGTCTGCTGCCGCGAACTGCAAAAGGCGATAGCAAAGAGCCTTGCACACACGAATTAAAGGCTGATCGCGTTTTGACAGAACTCTAAAAAAAAAGTAGTATTACAAATCTATGATCGTTTCCAAGATCGATTCCAAGCCCGGTTTGGAGAAACAGCAGGCCTGTGCCCAGCAGAACGGTATCCTTGTGCTGGACAAGCCTTCAGGGCCCACGTCAAATAAATGCCTCATGGCCATAAAGCGCCTGGGACAGAAAAAGATTGGGCACGCAGGCACTTTGGATCCCATGGCATCCGGAGTGCTGCTGGTTCTTCTCGGGCAGGCTACCAAGCTCTCGGGCTTTCTGCTGCAAGGCGGAATGAAAGTCTATGAAGCAACCGTCCTGCTGGGACAGGAAAGCGCCACCTGGGATACGGAAGGCGAAATACTGGCCCGCAAAGACTGGCATCATGTGACTAGTGAGATGGTATCCGAAATCATCAGCTCCTGGCAGGGAGAACTGGAACAGATTGTTCCGCCGTACTCCGCAGCCAAGAGCCAGGGCGTTCCCCTCTACCGTCTCGCAAGGGAAGGAAAGGACGTCCCTGTCAAAACGAAGACAGTGCAAATTTATCACACGGAGATTCTTTCAACGGAACTCCCCGTGATTCGCTTCCGGGTCAAATGCAGCTCCGGCACGTACATACGATCCCTGGCCCACAGCTTGGGGATGCGTTTACAGTGCGGCGCCGTGCTCACAGCCCTGACCCGGGAATACAGCCACCCTTTTTCGCTGTCCCAGTCCGTACCGCTGGATGCGGTAACAGATGCTCCAAAGGACCTGCCATCCTATGTGCGGCCCATTGAGGAAGCATTGCCGGCATGGCCTGTGATTCATCTTGAAAAAACGGATGCGCAATATGTGCGCAACGGAAGGCCGGTTGCCTGTCCTGCCGAAAGCATTGATGCTGTCATGGCAAACAGCGGGCAGGCACTGCTTAAGGATGATACAGGGCTTCTTGCCCTGGCAAAGATTGCCGGGGATACAGGAGCACCGGTGCTGACTGTAAGCAGGGGGCTGTGGTCGTAATTGTATCACCATTATTCTCACCAAGGAGAACTGCTGTGGTTATGGATCCTACCCAGAAAAAAGCTGTTATTGACGCTCATGCCCGCCATGAAGGCGACACGGGCTCCCCGGAAGTGCAGGTTGCCCTGCTGACGGCCCGCATCGAAGGGCTCACCGAGCACTTCAAGGTGCACAAGAAGGACTTCCACTCCCGCACCGGCCTGCTCAAGATGGTCGGCCAGCGCCGCAATATCCTGAACTACCTCAAGAGCAAGGACATTCAGCGCTACCGTGCCCTTATCGAAAAGCTCGGGCTGCGCAAGTAATACCAAAAGCATTCAGAAAAGGGGCCTTTCGGGGTCCCTTTTCTGGCTAATGAACAGACGTTTTGAAGGGGTATCCGTGAAAACCGGAAAGCCCGGGACTTAGGCCAGGTTTTTTGCTTTTCACGGAGTCCCCTTCTCAAGGAGATTTTCTTGAACAACGATATTTTCACTCCTACCAGAGTGACATGCAATGTCCTCGGCAAAGAGTACATTTTTGAGACAGGCCGCATTGCCAACCAGGCAGACGGCGCCGTGTGGGCCCAGTGCGGCGGCACTGTCGTGCTTGTGACCGTATGCTCCACAGCCTTGGAGCAGAGCAAGGGCTTTTTCCCGCTCACTGTCGAGTATTCCGAGCGCATGTATGCCTCAGGACGTATTCCCGGCAGCTACTTCCGCCGCGAGATAGGCCGTCCTTCAGAGCATGAGACCCTGGTCTCCCGCCTCATCGACCGTCCCATCCGTCCCCTCTTCCCCAAGGGCCTTTTGCAGGACGTGCAGGTCCTGGCCACTGTGCTTTCAGCAGACCAGGAAAACGATCCCGACGTGCTGGCCATGACCGCAGCCTCTGCAGCCGTCCACATGTCTTCCCTGCCTTTTGAGTGCCCTGTTGTGGGCGCCCGCGTGGGACGTATCAACGGCGAGTTTGTGCTCAACCCCACCTTCGCCCAGCGCAAGGAAAGCGACCTTGAACTGGTGTTTGCGGCCTCAGCCGATGCCCTGACCATGGTCGAAGGCGAGGCGCACTTTGTGCCTGAGGACGTGCTCATTGACGCCCTTGAATGGGCCCGCGTGCAGGTTCTGCCCATGGTGAAGGCCCAGGAAGAGCTGCGTGAAAAGGCTGGCAGGCCCAAGATGGCCTTCACTCCCCATGAGGACGATCCTGCCCTTGTCGCCAAGGTTGAAGAGCTTGCCTCTGCGGCCGGCATTGAGGAAGCCCTGCGCATTCCTGAAAAGATGGCCCGCAAGGACGCCCGTTCCGCTGTCAAGAAGGCTGTCATGGACGGCCTTATGGCAGATCCCGCCTTTGCAGAAAAGCCCGAAGCCCTTGCCGAGGCAGGCGACCTTATCGCCGCCCTGGAAAAGAAGCTTGTGCGCAAACGCATAGTCACCGAAGGAACCCGTATCGACGGCCGTGACACCAAGACCGTGCGTCCCATCCAGATTCAGAGCTCTGTTCTGCCCCGCACCCACGGTTCTGCTATTTTCCGCCGTGGCGAAACCAAGAGCCTGGCAGTAACCACGCTTGGTTCCTCAACCGACGAGCAGCGCATGGACTCCCTGAACGGCGATGTCGTCAAGCACTTCATGCTGCACTACAACTTCCCGCCCTTCTCTGTGGGCGAAGTGAAACCAGTGCGCCTCTCCCGCCGCGAGATTGGCCATGGCGCCCTGGCTGAAAAGTCCCTGCGCCCAGTGCTGCCCAGCGAGACAGACTTCCCCTTCACTATCCGTGTCGTCTCCGAAACAGTGGAGTCCAACGGTTCTTCCTCCATGGCTGCCGTTTGCGGCGGCTGCCTCTCCCTCATGGATGCAGGCGTGCCGATTTCCGCCCCTGTAGCCGGCGTGGCCATGGGCCTTATCAAGGAAGGCGAGAAGTTCATCATCCTGACCGACATCCTTGGCGATGAAGACGCCATGGGCGACATGGACTTCAAGGTAGCCGGTACTGCCGAAGGCGTCACCGGCATCCAGATGGACATCAAGGTTGACGGCCTTTCCACCGACATCATGCGCACTGCCATGCGCCAGGCGCACGAAGGCCGCATGCACATCCTTGCCGAGATGGCCAAGGTCCTGCCTGAGCCGCGCAAGGAACTGTCTCCCTATGCTCCCCAGTTCAAGGAGATGTATGTCAATCCTGACATCATCCGCCTGATCATCGGTCCCGGAGGCAAGAACATCAAGGCCATCACCGCTGCCACCGGTGCCTCCGTTGACATTGAAGACAGCGGCCGCATTTCCATTTTTGCCCCCACTGCCGAGGCGCTGGAACGCACCTGCGCCATGCTGAGCTACTACGACCAGCATGCAGAGCTTGGCAAGAACTACACCGGCAAGGTGAAGAAGCTTCTTGAAATCGGCTGCATTGTGGAAATTCTTCCCAATGTCGAAGCCCTGGTGCATATCTCCCAGCTTGACACAAACCGCGTGCCCCAGGTTTCCGATGTGGTAAGCCTTGGACAGGAAATGACCGTCAAGGTTATTGAAATCAACGGCGACCGCATCCGCGCCAGCCGCAAGGCAGTCATCCTTGAGGAGCAGGGTCATCCCTGGAATCCCGAGGAGACAGCCCGTCCCGCCCGCTCAGAAGGACGTGGCGGACATGGGGACAGGGGCGACCGTCGCGGACCTCGCGGACGTGACCGCGGAGACCGCCGCTAGAGTCAGCGGTTCAGCACCAGAGGAAAGCAGCAGCGGGGCTTAAAGAAACGAAACAGGCCGTTTTCGGACATCCTGTGTATCCGTTTCAGGCAAATGCCCTGCTGCTACCTTTCAAAAACTCTGCTACGCCCAAGGAGACTGCTTCATGGTAAAACTGAAAAAATTACTTGATACAAAGGACGCTCCTGAAACGTCGTCAGAAAAGGAAAATGCCGCTGCCCCGGAGCAGGATGCCCGCCAGAAAATTCTTGGCGGTGACAGAACGCATTTTGAGGGACTGGGCATGCCGTTTGCAGTCCTGCTCGGCGCTCCGCCCCAGAAGCTCATAAACCAGGTTGTTGCCACATGTATGGGCGCCGGCGGAAGCCGTCCTGCCTGGAGCTGGAAGCGGTCTGGCAATGAATACCACGTCATGGCCTGGCCCAAGGACGAGCCTGTCCGTGCGGCTGTCCTGGTGGGCGGCAAGGAAAAGGAAAAACTGAGTCCGATGGACTGCTTCCCGCTCATTGAAGGCCTGCCCAACGACCTGACAGTAGACAGCGTGTATGAATGGCAGCAGGGCATGGGTGCCAACGTGGCGGCCTTTGTCGAGGAAGGGTACAAGCCCATGTGGTTCTATGACCCTATGTACAACCGCGACAAGGATGACCTTACCCCTGGCGTCAGGCAGACCTTTCTGGTCGGCGCACTGGCCTTTGCCCTGAAAAAGGCGCTCCTGGACAACCTGACCATCACCCAGGGCCCTTATTACGAGGAATATGCCAGCAAGTGGCTTGAGGAGCATCCAGGAACCAGCCGTCTGGACGTGCCGCCTTTGCAGATTAAGATGGCAGGACAGCATATCATCATGCCCGGCCACAATTACTGCGAATACCAGATGCGCACCACTATAGACCAGATTGAGGATCACAAGCTTGACAAGATGGACGTCAAGCTCCTGTATGTCCGCTTCCCCTTTGAAGGACGTGATCCCGTTCTTTTGCCCATCTACGCATCCAAGGCCGTTCTCAAGGACTATGAGCCCAAGGTCGGCGATGAAATAGATGCCTATGTGTGGCTGCAGGGTCGTATTATCGATGTAGACGATACTACGCAGCCTATACCTGAAGGCTTTGTTGCCGATACAAAGGCAGAGAAGGAAGAACCGGCCAAGGCATAGCCGGCGTCATCTGAAATAAGGCATAAGAAAGTAAATCCCCGTACAGGCCCATTCAGCGGCTTGTACGGGGATTTTTTCGATTGTATTTTTCAGCTCTGATTTACTGCGCAATCTCAGCATCTTACAGCAAGACAGCCAGACAAGAAGATAGTATTTTTATTCGTTGCTTTTCAGGGATTAGAATTCATACATAATGTTGCA
>CAVLCT010000029.1:0-22611 GCA_963661665.1 Bulleidia sp.
GTATCGTCAGCACCAAGGGCGCCGCTGTTTTCAGCCTTGCCCCAGGTTGTTTCGAGAAGCTCGAACAGCACTGTGCCGGACAGGTTTTCAGAAGCAACTGCTTCAAGCTGCAGACGCACACGCTGGGCAGCCGTAAACTTGTCATTGGAGTCGCTCTTCTTTTTGGTCTCGCCAGCAACGCGCGTCCTGTCAACGAGGCTTGAATCACCAACACCAAAGCCCATCAGCCATTCGCCGCTGGCCTTGAAGTCAATGGCCTTGGCGGAAGTTGTGGCTGAAAAAACAAGACCGGCTGCCAGAAGCAGAGTAACCAGTTTCTTCATGATAAAAATCTCCACTGTTTGAAGGGAAAAGTATTTCTCAGATAAACAGATAAAGGTATCTGTATTACGCAGTTTTATAAGGTTTCTGCCTTGTTCCCTGGCGGACGGACGGAGCTCGCTATACCATCCGTCCGCCGTTAAGAACTAGGCAATACCGTAGTAGGCCTTGGCCAGCCTGAATGCGACAAAGCTGACCATGTAGGCAAGGACGGTATTGAAGATCATGCTGAATATAAGCCAGCGCCAGCCGCCTGCCTCAGCCCTGATGACAACCAGGGCCACAAAGCAGGGGGAGTACATAAGAACGAAGAGGATGAGGGAAATGGCCACGGCCTTGTTGTATTCCGGATCCTTGGCCAGCAGTTCGGCCAGAGGTTCGGCTTCCTCAGGATCCACTTCGCCCATGCTGTAGGCAGTACCCAGGGTGGCAACAACAGCTTCCTTGGCAGCCACGCCGGCAACAATGGCGATATTGGTCTGCCAGTTGAAGCCTATGGGCTTGGTGACGGGTTCAAGGAAGATACCGATGCGGCCGCCGTAGGAATTCTTAAGGGCAAGTTCGTCCAGTTCGTTCTGGATGTCGCCGGCCTGGCCTTCAAGGGTCTCGGCCTGTTCGGAAGCCTCGGCCTTTTCAGCCTTCAAGGTCACATAGCCGCTGATAACGGCCTGCTGTTCGGCATCAGTGTCAGCAAGCAGGGCGCCTGCCTTGGCCAGCATGGCGTCTTCCCTGGTGCTGGCTTCAGCCTGCATTTTTTCGATGTCCTTGGTGAGATCCTCGGCACCCTCGGCTTCTTCGCCCATGGCTGCCAGCTTCTTCTCCATCTCGGCAATCTCGGTAGCTGCCTTGTCCTGTTCGGACTTCATCTTGCCAAGGTCGGCATCAGAGCCTGCCAGTTCGGCAATCTTGGCCATGACGGCTTCAGACTGGGCATCCATTTTCTTCTGAAGTTCGTCGGCCCTGCCCTGGGCTTCGTCCTTCTGGGCATTGAGCTCTTCAATCTTCTTCTCAAAGGGAGCAGAGACCTCAGGATCAAGCTCGGGATATTTCAGGCCGGCCCAGATGACCACGGAAATGGCAAGAATAACGGTGCCTGCCTTCTTGATGTACATCCAGCTGCGTTCCCACATGTGCAGGAGCACTGCGAACAGGGTGGGCATGCGGTAGGGAGGCAGTTCCATAACAAAGGGAGTGGACTCACCCTTGATGATGGTGTGGCGCAGAAGCAGGGCAACAAGCAGGGCGCATACCCAGCCGGCAATGAGGATGATGAAGAAGGCCGTGGTGGGATCTTCGGGGAAGAAGGCCGCAATCAGCAGCAGGAACACCGGCACCTTTGCGCCGCAGGGCATATAGGGCAGTGTCAGCAGGGTTGCCAGCTTTTCCTTGGGGCTGCGCAGGGTTCTGGTGGCCATAGCGCCGGGAATGGCGCAGCCGCCGGCGATACCGCCTGCCACGACATAGGGCATGACAGAGGCGCCATGCAGGCCGAACATGCGGAAGATGCGGTCCATCATGTAGCAGATACGGGCCATGTAGCCGCTGTCTTCAATGAAGGCGATCATGATGAACATGATGGCGATAAGGGGCACGAAGGACATAACTGAACCCACGCCGCCGATTATGCCGTCAACAATGAGCGATTTCAGTTCGCCGTCGGCCATGTGGTTGCCGACCGTCTCGGCCATCCAGCCAAAGAGGTCTTCCACCCAGCCCTGGGGATAGGCGCCATATTCAATGGAAACATAGAAAATGGCGTACAAGACGGCCAGCATGATGACGGGGCCAAGGACAACGTTGGTGAGGACCTTGTCCAGGGCATCGGAGAAGGCCAGGCGGTCCTTGCCTTCGTCCTGGGTGACGCAGCCCTTTAAGAGGCCGCGGATGTAGCCGTATCTGGCATCCGTAATCACGGACTCGCAGGACATGCGGGTCGTATCCTTAACCAGCTTCGCTGTCTTGGCGCATTCGGCCAGGACTTCGTCGCAGAGCTTGGGATTGGCTTCTTTGAAGGCCTTGATAACTTCTGTATCGCCTTCAAGCAGTTTGATGGCAGTCCAGTGGGGATGGTACTGGTCTGTTAAGGCATTCTCTGCTTCCAGGCGCTTTTCCAGGCTTTCGATGGCTGCATCGATCTCGCGGCCGTAGGAAAGATGCAAGGGAGCACGGCGGCCCTGCCTGGCACATTCCACAGCCTTTTCGAGAATGGCCTCAGCACCTTCGCCGGAACGGGCAACCAGAGGCATGACAGGCACGCCCAGCTTGGAAGCAAGCTGCTTCATGTCAATATGAAGGCCGGCCTTGCGGGCTTCGTCCATCATGTTGCAGGCAAGCACAACGGGCATGCCCATTTCCATCATCTGCACTGTCAGAATCAGGTTGCGCTCAAGGGCTGACGCATCAGCGATGTCAATAACGGCATCGACCATGCCAAAGGACAGCTCGCTGCGGGCGACAAGCTCTTCCATGGAGTAGGCAGTCAGAGAGTAGGTGCCGGGAATATCGACAAGGGTCAGCTCCTGTCCCTTGACAACCTTCTCGCCTTCCTTTCTGTCAACTGTCACGCCAGGATAGTTGCCCACGTGCTGGCGGGCACCTGTGTAATGGTTGAACAGCGTGGTTTTGCCGCAGTTCGGATTGCCGGCAAGAGCAATACGAAGCTTCTTTCCTGTGGCAGCAGGGGCGGTCATTCCGCCTTTAGAAGCATCGTTGCCCTGGCAGCAGCAACATTGTTCAGTAGCCATACCCCCTCCTTCGATAAAAACCACTTCAACGGGGTGCATGAAGCGGATACATTGCCGGAACCTGCGCCGGGCATTGTACGTTATGCCGGTACATACCTGATTCAAAAAACCGTTGGTTCCAAACATTGTGCCCGCACTTGGTGAGCGCAGGCATTTTGACAAAACAGGCAGGGCAGTTCCTCACGGCAGACATGCTGCCAGCCCCGTCTGGCAAAAATCCCATCCAGAAAAGAGAAATTGTCAAAATTACAAAGAGTTAGACAACAATATTCCTGGAATGGCCGATTAGTGAATGCCTTATGTAAATGAACTTCATTTTCATTGTCAACAAAGTCGGTACAAAAAAATCTACCTGTATCACCCTGATTTTCTCTTTTTTTTCGCAAGCGTTTGTTTATCAAGGAAGAAAAAATCTTCACGCTTCTTTTCCCAAAGTACAATTTTTAGTCTTTTTGCTTCTGCCCTGATGGCATTCCTCCCTTAAGCCCGTTCAGCTTTTCAGGCAAACAGGAGTCAGCACAAGCGGCATTTCATTTCCTGCGGCTCCTTGCCGCTTTTCCAGAAGCTGTGCCATGCTTGCAATTTTGCCCGCACTGTCTAGTATAGACGCGCTTTCAAAGAAGCCTGTCCTGCCCCTTGTTCCCTGTATACAGGGCGTATTTCCCTCTGCCTGATTATTGGTTTTGTATGCCATCAAGCACGTCACAAAAATCTCTCTATCTTGGCTTTTTCTATGCCGCCATGGCAGCAGCGCTCTGGTCGCTTATCACGCCCATATCGCGCCTGCTGTTTGACATGGGCTGCACGCCCCTGGAAACATCGTTCTGGCGTACAGGCATAGGAGGCATCTGCTTCTGCCTTTGTGCCGCCTGGCGCAGGGAGCTGAAAATTCCCGTTAAGGACGCCCTGCTGCTGACAGTCTTCGGAGGACTGCTTGGCATTGTCCTCTTTGGCTCGTTCCAGTATGCCATCAGCTTCTGCGGCGGCGCCACGGCCGTCGTTCTGCTCTATACTGCCCCTGCCTGGGTGGCCGTCCTGTCCCGCTTCTTCTTTAACGAGGCCATTTCCTACACCAAGCTTCTGGCTATAGGCATAGCGCTTGGCGGCGTTATCATGGTGAGCATGGCCGGCGGCAGCATGAGCGGCGAAATCTCCGTCATCGGAGTTGCCTGCGGCCTTTTGTCAGGCTTTTCCTATGCCTGCTTCTTTCCCTTCACCTATCACTTCTGCCGCAAGTATTCTTCAACAACCCTGTACACCTATGCCTTTCTGAGCACCACTGTCCTGCTTATCCCCTTTACCTTTTCAGATCTCTCCCTGGACAGGCCTGCCATGTTCTGGGCACTTCTCGCCTGCATGGGCTTTTTCACCAACTTTCTGGCCTATATCACCCTGGCTTTAAGCTTACGGTACATTTCCCAGGTGCAGTCAGCCGTTGTTGGCAATGTGGAGCCCATACTGGGGTGTTTCTGGGTATGGCTGTTGTTCAATGAAAACTTCTCGGCAATTGGCTGGGCCGGATGCCTCTTTATCATGGCCGCCGTCTTTATCCTGACTCTGGAAAAGAAGCCTGGTGCTGATGCCGGAAAATAAAAAAAACACGGCCTTTCTATACAGACAGGCCATGCTTTAACCAATGCGAGATCCTAAAAAAATGGTGGTGCGCCCGGAGGGAATCGAACCCCCGACCAAGAGCTTAGAAGGCTCCTGCTCTATCCGACTGAGCTACGAGCGCACACATGGCAGGCAATGCATACTCCTTAAAGGACATGCCCTGCTTGCCTGACTGCTTTTTTGCACCATTCAGGCTCTCTGTCAAGCATGAGTCCAGGGCAGGGATGCTGTACGCCTGGCATGCCCGCAGGGCTTGTCAGCCTGGCAAAGGCGGCCTTTCCTTCATACGCAGCAGCACCTAATCCCGTCCCCATACTACCAATACGCCAACGACACCTCCCACGACACCTTCCACGACACCTCCCACGATACTTCAGTAGTGATACTTCAATGACACAGAAATTTGCTTCAGCCGGTGAACTGTCCTGCTACCTGGACAATCTTAATTTCTTCCATATGGATCTTTCCCTTTCACGCATGGAAAAGGTCCTGGCTGCCATGAACCTGACCAGGCCGCCCTATATTGTCTGCCAGGTTGTCGGCACCAACGGGAAAGGCTCAACTGCCACCTTCATAGCCTCCCTGCTTAAGGCGCACGGCATAAAGACAGGCCTCTATACGTCCCCGCACTTTTTCTCGCCTGAAGAGCGCATCCAGTGCGACGGGCAGTGGACAAAGATGTCTGACTGGCTGTCAGCTGCTTCAGAGGCGGTCAGCATCTGCCCTGATCTTACCTATTTTGAAATACTGACTGTCACGGCCCTGGCCGTCTTCCGCGATCTGGGCGTTCAGTGTGCCGTGCTTGAAGCAGGTCTTGGCGCACAGCATGACGCCACCACGGCCACTGCATCCGATCTTGCCGTCTTTGCGCCCATCGCCCTGGACCACACGGCACTTTTGGGAAACACAGTCACAGCCATAGCCTCTGAAAAGGCTCATGCCATCCGTTCAGATGCTCCTGCTGTCACGGCAGCACAGGAAGACGGTGTTTTGTCCGTCCTGAAAGAAAGGGCAGCCAGGTTTGCTGCACCCCTGTCTGTTGCGCCCAAACTTGGGGACGGCTATGTCCTAGGGCTTGCTGGCGAGCATCAGCACAGCAATGCAGGGACTGCCCTTGCGGCCTTTAACATACTGGCAAAAAAACTTGGCATAAAGCCTGATGAGTCAGCTGTCAGAAAAGGGCTAGCAGAAGCCTTTCTGCCAGGCAGGCTTCAGTCCCTGCCTTCCATGCAGGCACAAGACACATGCCCGGCAAGGCCCTGCTGCGTACTGGACGGCGCCCACAATCCCCACGGCATGCAGTCTTTGACAAAGGCTCTCCATTCCGGAGAGATCAGAAGGCCAGACACTGTTGTCTACAGCTGCCTTAAGGACAAGGACTGGCGCAGCGGCCTGACACAGCTTGCCCAAGAAGTGCCTGGCGTATCCTGGCATATTCCGGCCATTCCCGGCGAGCGATCCGAAAAGCCGGAAAATGTCGTCCGCTTTCTGGAAGAACTTGGAGAAAAGAAGTGCAGAGCGCATGACTCGCTGAAGGAAGCCTTTATGTCCCTTGACAAGGCAGAGCTGCAGGGCTCTCTCCTTGTCACCGGCTCCCTCTATCTCTTAAGCACCTTCTATGAAATCTGGCCCGAGGCTTTGCACAGGAACTGATAAAAGGGACTGCCGGCCGGCCCTGACTCAGGACTGACGCTTGCCTTTTTGCAAAGAGGCATAATTTACCATATTGTACCATCGGTTTTTAGACGCAGCACCAGCCGTTGGGACCTGGGCTGCATCATATCTTCAAATAAGGGAGATACCTCTTTATGTCTGATATAAACAAGCAGGATGACTGCCCTCTGTACAAGGAAAAGAGTGCCTGGACTTTCTGCGACCAGGAAGAACAGAAGGAAAAGACTGCTTCCTTCTGCGACGGGTATATTGACTTTCTTTCCAGTTGCAAGACAGAGCGCGAGACCATTGCCTTCAGCAAAGAATTTCTTGAAAAGCACGGCTTTTCATCCGATCCTGCCAGTGACAAATACCTGGTCACCCTCAGGGGCAAGGCACTTTTTGCCTTCCGCAAGGGAACAAAGCCTCTGTCAAAGGGAATACGCATTATTGCCGCCCATGCAGACTGCCCCAGGCTTGATTTCAAGCCGCATCCCTTTATTGAGCAGGAGGGCTTTGCCCAGGCCAAGACGAACTATTACGGCGGCCTGCGCAAATACCAGTGGCTGGCCCGTCCGCTTGCCCTGCACGGTGTCATCTGCAAGGACAACGGGGAAGTAATAAGTGTAAGGCTGGGAGAAGAGCCGGGCGAGCCTGTGTTCACCATAGCGGATCTTCTGCCCCACCTTGCCCAGGATCAGGTCAAGAAAAACGTCAGGGAAGCCTTTGAGGGCGAAAAACTCAACATTATTCTTGGCTCCAAGCCGTCCGCCAAGAAGGACGAGAACGGCAAGGATGTACAAAATCCCGTCAAGCTGGCCGTGCTTGAGCTTTTGCAGCAAAAATACGGCGTGCGCGAGGAAGACTTCCTCAGTGCGGAAATAGAGGCCGTGCCTGCCGGGCGTGCCAGCTATGTCGGCCTGGACAAATCCCTTATCGGTGCCTTCGGACAGGATGACCGCATCTGCGCCTACACAGGCCTGATGGCACTGGCAGACAGCGTTCCCGCGCAGGAAAACTGCGCCCTTATCCTCTGGGACAAGGAAGAAATTGGATCGGACGGTGCATCAGGTGCCTCTTCCCGCTTCTTTGCGTACTGCATAGAGGAAGTGCTGCACAAGCATGAACCTGAAACCCTGCTTGGTACTGTCATGCTGGCAAGCCAGGCCCTGTCAGCCGATGTCACGGCCGGCATGGATCCCGACTATGCCGAAACCCATGACAAGACAAACTCTGCCAACCTGGGCTTTGGCCCCTGCTTTGAAAAGTACACCGGCGCCGGCGGCAAGTACGGCGCAAGCGAGGCCCATGCCGAATATTTTGCCTCCATACGCGGCCTGCTGAACAGGCACGGCATCCCGTGGCAGTCCGGCATCCTGGGCCGCGTTGACCATGGCGGCGGCGGCACAGTAGCCCTCTTTCTTGCGGCCTGGGGCATGAACGTCATTGACTTCGGCCCTGCCCTGCTTGGCATGCACAGTCCTTTTGAGCTCTCAAGCGCTGCAGACGTCTACACGACCTATCTGGCCTACAAGGCGTTCTACGAAGGCTAGCAGCCACTGTCCGTCAAAAAACAGCTTTTCTTTCAAAGGCCTGCCATTCCTCTCCAAACCAGGGAGGGGAATGGCACAAACTGCCTGCAAGGAGGATGCGGATCTAATGTGGCCTTTAAGCCCCATGCTTTCCGCATAATTGCCTATGAACAACGAGTCTATCGACGATCTGACCGTGCATTTTGAAGACGATAACGGCAATGTTATCGTCAGGGAACTGGACAAGGTTGTCTTAAGCCGTGGCGCCTGGACCACCATTTTGTTCCGCTACCAGGACTACCGTCCCAAGACCGACGACTACAGTCCCGACAAATACTCGCTGCGCCGCTACAAAAAGACGGCAGGCGTCTACCGCGCCCAGTCAAAATTCAATATTTCAAGCCCTGAACAGGCGCATAAGATCATTGAGGCCCTGAGCGGGTGGCTCAAGGACGCAGGGCAGGATGCTGCGGCCTCCGGCCATGACCGTGCGGACGACATGGTTGAAGAGCTTTTGTCCATGGACTAGGCAGAAGACACAATATCGTGCTCTGTGCCGTCTTCTGGCTTTTTGAAGAAAACTTTCAGCAACCCGCAAGGGTTGCTTTTTTGTATCCGCCCTGTTGTGTCCGCAAGTTTGTGTCCGCCTGGTTGTGTCCGCCTGCTGGGGCTCATCCTGGCACGCCTCGCAGTTTTGCAGCGTATCGGGACAAAGGAAGCAGGAAGGGAAGCAGGAAGCAGGAAAGTCTATGGAAGCACAAAACACATATGGCATGAAGGAACTGGAATTTGCTGTTTTCTGCATCGAGAATGTGGCTGCAAGGCTGCATATCAGGGCACCGCAAGCATATGATCTCATGACAGAAAAAACGGATATCCTGAACGCCTACATCATCCCGAGCTATGACAGTCTCCACTCCCAGGGCAGGGACTACATTGTTGGCGATATCATCAGCGTTTTGAAAGGACAGGGCGCATTAGCATGATCGTATACCACGGTTCATACACAGAAGTGGACAAACCTGACCTTTGTCATTCCAGGCTGTATGCGGATTTCGGGAAAGGGTTTTATACAAGGCTGAGCCAGGGTCAGGCAGTCAGATGGTGCGACAAGTTCAGGCGCATGGGGAAAAAGTCCATAGTATCCCACTATGCCTTTGGCTAGAAAACTCCGTGGTCACGGAGAATAAGCACGCCTATTGCCAGAAGGGCAAGACCTCCGGCAATCCCGCTGATGCGTCGCAGTGTCTCTATCCTGCCTATACAGGCGCCCAGGAGCATGCCGCAGACGCTGATAATGGTGCAGACGATGCCGATGACAGCTGACGGCCACAGTATGCTCTGCTGCAGCATGGCAAAGGAAAAGCCCACAGCCAGTGCGTCAATGCTGGTGGCAACGGCAAGGACAATAATGGTCCAGCCGGCTGTAGGGTCAACCTTCTGTTCCTCATCGTCAGAGCCTGTGACTGTATCCCAGATAAGCTTGCCGCCAACGAAAAAGAGCAGACCGCAGGCAAGCCAGTGATCCCACTTTTCTACCAGGTGCAGGATATTGGCGCCCATAAACCAGCCGATAAGAGGCATCATGAACTGGAAAAAGCCAAAGGCCAATGGCATGCGGATCAGGGGACCTGGCGACAATTTGCGCAGGGTGACACCCGTAGTCACGCAGACGGCAAAAGCATCCATGGAAAGGGCAACGGCAATGGCCAGGACCTCAAGAAGCGTCATAAAGAACTCCGGCAAACAAACTACGATGACAAGTCTCCGGCTGAAAGCTCCGGAAAAAGTGACAGAAATCGGCTTTTTTACGGCGCAAAATACTAATGGAGCGGACCGCATAAACGCAAGAAAAAATGTTCCAGCGCACAACATGACAGAGCTTCCGCCTGCTTTCCCCTGTTTTCCCCTGTTTCTGGCAGGCTGGAAAACAGCCGCATTATCTGGCATGATTGCCTGCAGCCAGTGCAGTGAAAAGCGTGTCCTTCCTGCGCATATGTTCCGTGCACAAAATAGGCAGACTGGATAGCTTGTTGACAGTTTTTCCGCTGTGTCCCATGCAGACGTGTTTAAAAAGTAGACTAAAGAAGGCAAAGAATGCAGATGGCATGTTTTGTGCATCTCTTTTTGCATTGTTTACTTTTGCATTGTCCGCTGTCATGTCTCTTTTCTTTTCAAAGTAACGGCAGTTGCGCCTCTCATTTGCGCCTCTCATTTGCACCTCTCATTGACGCCTCTCATTGACGCCCCGCTGCTGAATATTTTAGGAAAGTCCCTATGGTCAGACTGCTTTTATCTCTCCTGTTTGTTTCGTCCATGATGCAGCTTGTGGCGAGCCTGCCGGCACTGGCCCATGAGGGCTGTTCTGCAGGCGGGGGAAATGCCGGCACTGTCCGCTGTGATGACTGGGAAATCCTCTACCGCAACATTGACTCCCTCCCCAGCGACAAAAAGGAAAAAGCCATAGGAATTGTCCAGGAGTCGCTGCCCGGCCTTCAGGACATTGACAGGCGCATCAACATTAAGATGAACGAGCTCAAGGAAGTCACCTATTCATCCAGCGCCGATGCAGACGAACTGCCGAGACTTGGCATGGACCTTCAGAAACTGCGCAATGAGCTTGCTGATGCCCTTATGCAGGTCAACATCCGCCTGCATAACGAAGCCGGCGTTCCCATGCAGAAGCCTGCAGGCAGGGGGTGCCGTTCCATGCGCATGCACCATGACGAACAGCTCCCTGTGCATCAGGAATGACACAGCCCCGGAACACAGGTCCGTCATGCCGCCAGACCTGTCAGAAAAGAGGCCTTTCCGTAAGCTGTGCCATTATAATAAACATCCTTTTCCTGAACAGATAGACAATACTGCATACCTAACTCTCCCTTGACTAAAGCAGGGTTAAAACGTATTGAAAAACTAATAAAGAGTGCTACTATTTTGCCTGCTAGGAGACTGTTATGGGTAAAGAAGCATCTGTTGCACCTAAGGAGCGAGTCAACATCGTCTATAGGCCGGCCACCGGCGATGCCCAGGAGGAAGTGGAGCTTCCCCTGAAGCTGATGGTTCTTGGCGATTTTACGCAGCGCGCCGATGACAGGGCCATTGAAGATCGTGCCCCGGTTTCCGTAGACAAGGACAACTTTAATGACGTCATGAAAGCCCAGCAGCTTTCTCTGAACGTCTCTGTTCCCAACAAGCTTTCCGACGATCCCGAAGCAAAGCTGAGCGTCAAGCTTGACTTTGAGAAGATCAATGACTTTTCGCCTGACGCTGTAGCTGCCCAGGTTCCGGAAATGGCCAGGCTGCTTGAGCTGCGCGAGGCGCTCAAGGCCCTCAAGGGCCCCCTGGCCAATGTTCCCGACTTCAGGCGCAAGGTACAGGAAATCATAGGCAGCGACTCTGCCCGCAAGGCCCTTCTTGAAGAGCTTGGACTGGAAGACAAGTAACAGCCTGTTGCATCTGTACGATACGATGCCTGGAAGAGAGGGAATCAGGGAACAGCCATGAACGAAGCTCAGAACACACAGACAGAAGCGCAGGCAGGACAGGCGGCCGCAACGAACCTGCTGGATGAAATTGTCGAGGCCAGCAGGCTCAGGCCTGACGATGAAGGCTTTAATGCCACCAAAAACGGCCTGAGGGCCTTTTTGAAGGAACTGGTCAAGGACGGACCCGAGACCAAGGTCTCCACGGCTGTTGTTGACAGGATGATGACAGAGCTGGACGAAAAACTGTCTGCCCAGACCAATGCCATCATGCACTGCAAGGAGTTCCAGTCCCTGGAATCTGCCTGGCGCGGCATGAAATTTCTTATAGACCGCACCGACTTCCGCCAGAACATCAAGATTGAGTTCATCAATGCCTCAAAAGAGGACCTGCTGGATGACTTTGAGGATGCGCCCGAGATAACGCGCTCAGGCCTCTACAAGAACATCTACACTTCTGAATACGGCCAGTTTGGCGGCCAGCCCGTCGGTGTAATCCTGGGCAACTACGAATTTACCCCCGGCACCCAGGACATGGCGCTTCTGCAGAACATTGCCAGCGTCTCAGCCATGTCCCATGCGCCCTTTATCAGCGCAGCCAGCAAGAGCTTCTTCGGCATCGACTCCTGGGAAAAGCTGCCCAACTTAAAGGACATCAAGTCCATCCTGGAAATGCCCCAGTACACCAAGTGGCGTTCCTTCCGCGAAAGCGAGAACGCACGCTATGTCGGCCTTACCCTGCCGCGCTTCCTTTTGCGCGTGCCCTTCGGATCTGACACAGTGCCGGCCAAGACATTTAACTTCCAGGAAGAGGCTGTCACCTCCGACGACTTCTGCTGGGGCAACACGGCCTTTGCCTTTGGCAGCCGCCTCACGGAAAGCTTTGCCAAGTACCGCTGGTGCGCCAACATCATTGGTCCCCAGGGCGGCGGCGCCGTGGAAAACCTGCCGGTCTACAACTTTGAGTCCATGGGCCAGATCCAGACCAGGATTCCCACAGAAATTCTTATATCAGAACGCCGTGAGTACGAACTGTCGGAGGAAGGCTTTATTGCCCTGACCATGCGCAAGGGTGCAGACAATGCAGCCTTCTTCTCGGCAAATTCCTGCCAGAAGGCCAAGGTGTTTGCCAACACGCCCGAAGGCAAGGAAGCCGAGCTCAATTACAGGCTTTCAACCCAGCTGCCGTACATGATGATCATGAACAGGCTGGCGCACTACATCAAGGTCATCCAGAGGGAAAACATCGGCACCTGGAAGGAGCGCACCGATCTTGAGCGCGAGCTCAACAAATGGATCAGCCAGTACGTGACTGAAATGGACGATCCGGATCCGGTCACCAGGAGCAAGCGCCCCCTGCGTATGGCCAAAATCAATGTGAGCGATGTGGCAGGCGAGCCGGGCTGGTACAGCGTAAACATCCTTGCCAGGCCGCATTTCAAGTACATGGGCGCCAGCTTTACCCTGTCTCTGGTAGGAAAGCTGGACAAGGAATAACATTTCCCCTAAACGGTGACAGCCGCATCCGTGGCTGGCACAAAAAAGCAACAGCGAGAGGTTTCTGAAATGGCTTTAACTGCATACATGAAGGTAGAGGGCAAAACCCAGGGCGAGATCAAGGGCGACTGCCCCCAGGGCGGCGACAAGAAGGACAAGGTCCTTGTCTATGCTGTCGAGCATCTGGTTGAGATCCCCAAGGATACCCACACAGGCCTGCCCACCGGCCAGCGCATCCATCATCCCCTGACCATCACCAAGCACCTGGACCAGGCTACGCCCAAGCTGTACAAGGCCTGCTGCACCGGCGAACAGTGCACAGTCACCCTTGACCATTACCGCATCGGCGCTGACGGCATGGAGCAGAAATACTTCACCATCAAGCTTGAAGATGCCATCGTGGTCTCCATCAACAAGAACACGCCCATGACCTTCCTGCCTGACAACAAGCCCTACACCGATATGGAATCCGTGAGCTTCACCTATTCCAAAATCACCTGGACCTACAACGACGGCAACATCGAATACGTTGACGACTGGAAGAAGTAGGCTTGGAGAGGGGCTGAGCTCCTGAACAATGCTTTGTTTGTGGATGTCTTGCGGACTCTTCTGCACGGCATCCACATTTCTTGTTTTCAAACGCCGGCAGTTTTTTGCAGGCCTGTACGAAAAACACATGAAAATACGCCTGATGGAACGCATCATGCTTGCCCAGAAGCAGGGGGCACAGCCCAAGGAAAATGATCTGTCCGCCTATGTTGCCTCCATCTGCAACTATCTGGACCGCCTGCTCAATACCAAGCAGGGCAACTCCCAGGCCAATCCCGATCTGGGCATGCCGGATCTCACCAATTTTGCCCAGTACGGCGGTGCCGACGTGGAAGCGCTTGAGGCAAGCATGAGCACCACCATCAGCCGCTTTGAGCCACGCCTGAAAGACGTCGAAGTGCACTACATGCCTGAGAAGAACAGCTCCTTCAACATGGCCTTTTCCCTGACAGCCAAGATACAGCATGAAGGCTCGCTGATTCCTGTCATCTTTGAAACAATACTGCTCCCGGACGGGCGTATAGAAATCCAGGGCTACGCATGATCCTAGACTACTACCAGCATGAACTTGAGCTGCTGCACTTTCGCAGCAAGCACTTCGCCAAGCTGCACCCTGCGCTGGCCCATATGCTTTCTGAAGAAAGCGATGACCCGGATGTGGAACGCATTCTGGAAGGCTGCGCCTATCTTACGGCAAACATACGCCAGAAGCTGGACGATGAATTTCCCGAGCTCATACACGCCCTGGTCAATGTCATAGCGCCCCATTACCTCCGTCCCGTGCCCTCAGCCACAATCATGGCCTTCACGCCGCGGCGCGGCCTGAACGAGTGCCTGACCATTCCCCGCGGGACCCTGCTCAATTCCACAGAAATTGAGGGCACGGCCTGCAGCTTTGCCACCTGTGCCGATGTGGAAATTGCCCCGCTTGAGATTACAAGCGTCATCCTGGCCAGGGAAAAAGACAGCACAGGTGTGCTGAGCATCCATTTCAGCACGCTCAACAGCCTGCCTCTTTCCCAGGCCGTGCCCAAAAAGCTTAAGCTCTACTGCACCGGCACCTATCCGGAAGCTGCCAGGCGCATCAAGCTTTTGGGCATGCATGCGACCAAAGTAGCCATTATTCCGGAGGAGGCACAGGGAGCCGCCCCGCTTGTGCTGCGCGGGAAAAACCTGTTCAGGCTGACGGGCTTTGAGGAAAAAAACGCCATCCTGCCCTATCCTACGCAGTCCTTCCCTGCCTTCCGCTACCTGCAGGAATTTTTCATGCTGCCCGAACGCTTCTGCCAGGTGGAACTGCCAGGCTTTGAGACCTGGACATCGCGCGGGACAGCCCAGAAGTTCTCCATAGAAATCAGTCTGGAAAAACTGCCAGAGGATCTCCCTTCCTTCAGCACCCAGCACCTGCATCTCTTTGCAACGCCGGCAGTCAACATCTTCCCCATGGACGGGAAGCCCATCAACCTTAACCTGCGCAAGGACAAGTACACCATTGTTCCGGATGCCGGCAAAGCCTCCGGCCAGTGCACTGTCTACAGCGTGGAAAAAATTATGGGCATAAGGCAGGGCGAAAGCACGCCCCGCGAATACAGCCGCTTTGTCAATCTCAATCCCGGATCCAGGCCACAGCCTGTCTACCACCTGACCACCGGCATCACGGCAGATAACGAGCTGCAGATCCAGCTGTCCGTAGGACAGATGCTGGGCGATGTGCCTGTGCCCGAGATACTTTCTGTCTCCCTTCTCTGCACCAACGGAAGGCTGCCGGAGAGGCTGCACGCAGGAGACATCTGCATGCCCACCGATACCTCCCCGCAGCTGGCAGACTTTACCAACTTAAGGCCCCCGACGGCCTCAGCCCTGCCGCCGCTGGGAGACAATACCCTCTGGCGCCTGCTCTCGCACCTTTTTCTCAACTACCTCTCGGTTGCCAGCACCGACAACATACGCAGCATACTCAAGCTGTATATTTTCGGGAGGACAAGCGACAATGCGGCGCAGGTCTCAAATATAGGCAGGATAGACGGCATCCAGCATCTTGAAGTCCACTCCATGCAGAAGCTTTTGCACGGGGAGCTCTTAAGAGGCAAAAAGATTGACCTTGTCCTGAAGTCGGAAAATTTTGCCAACGACGGGGACATGTTCGTTTTCTCGGCCATACTCAACACGTTCTTAAGCAGCTATGCATCGGTCAACACCTTTACCATGATGCACATGACTGACACCAACGGACACATGGACATCACCTGGCCGGCAAGGCTGGGTTCGAGGCCGCAGCTGTGATCAGTGACACGCCGATTCTGAAAGACCTGTTTGCAAGGCCCTGGGCCTACTCCTTTGTGCAGGTTACCCGTATCCTGCGCTACTATTTTGCAAACTCTGAAAGACACAGCACCTTCATTGAAAAACACATTGTAATCAGGCCGCATTTGTCGCTGTCCTTTCCTGCCCACGACGTTGTCAGCCTGAAATGCCTTGACCAGAACGGACATATTGTTTCTGAGCCGCCTGACGATGCCCCGCCGGTCTTTGTGCTCACCGTCAACATGCTGGGGCTCTACGGCACAAGCTCCCCCCTGCCTACATTCTACACGGAAGACCTCCTGGCAGAGGAGCGCGAAGACTTAAGGGGAATGCGCGACTTCCTCACTGTCTTCAATACCCGCTTCTACGATCTCTTCCTGCACGCAGGCTGGTTCCGCTTTACGCCAATCAGGACAATCTTCGAGCAGAAGGACTACTCGCTGGGTGAAAAGGCGCTGGCTCTTGGCGGCCTGCCCTTCTCATGCAGGGACAAGTATCCCTTTTCCATTGAGAACAAGTTCCCCCTCATAGGCCTGTTCAGCCTCTTCCCGCGCTCTGCCAAGGCGCTTCAGTCCTACCTGCGCTCCTGCCTTGGCTGTTCCTGCCGCATCACGGAATGCGTGGCAGGCACAGAGCCTGTGCCAAAGGATCAGCGCTGCCGGCTTGGCTCTGAGAACTGCACCCTTGGGGAAGACACCATGCTGGGAACCTTCCTGAAAAACAGGGCCGGCCGCATCAAGCTCACCCTTGAAAACCTGACAGAATCGCAGCTCCTTCATTATTCATCGGTCGAGGGGCGCAACCAGCTCTTCAGGCATGTCAACTTTTACTGCACAGAGCCGCTCAATGTTGACCTTGAGATGTCCCTGGACAAGGAAAAAGTCCACGGGGCCTGTCTGTACGCAAAAAAAAGGCAGGCCGGGGCCAGGGACGCAGGCAAGCAGGCTGAAATGCAGCAGTCAGGACAGGCCGGCAGGGAAGGCACTGCACGGCAGGAAACACATGCCCTCTGCTTTCTCGGACAGAACACATGGCTTGGCACGCAGTCTGTCACACTGACAAAGGGCATTGAAAGCGAGCACGGCGAAGGCCCCGGCATTCTTTTCTTCCGCGGCACCAGATGGGACAGGAAGGTAAAAGAGGCAGAATAAGCTGACTCTTCTCCTGCTGAAAAGCAGCCGGAGCCTGTCTTTTTGTTGCTACCTTCCCGTTTTCACTGCATACTTGCACTGTGCTGTCCGCATACAATGTGTCCGGACGGCCCTGCATCCTTTTTCTTTTGCTGCAGCCAAAGGAGAGATCATGATCGGCGTTGATATGAAAGGGCTTATAGACAAGCTCAACGGCTTCTGCGTCCAGGTGCTAAATACGGCAGCCGGCATGGCCGTCAACAGGGAGCACTATGAAGTCACCTTCGAGCACTTCCTGCTGGCTTTGCTGGAAGAAAAGCAAAGCGATCTCTCCCTTATGACAGCCGGCTCCGGCACGGACACCGGCACCATACAAAGGGAAGTGCAGCGCACGCTTTCGCAGTTCCGCAACGGCAATACGGGCAGGCCTGTCTTTTCCCCGACCCTGCAGGATATCCTGGAGGCCGCCTGGCTTGTGTCGTCAGTTGACCTTGGCTGCCGCTCGGTTCGTTCTGCAGGCGTGCTCCTGGCCTTTCTCAAGCGCCCAGGCTTTTATGCCCAGGGCGACTACACCGCCCTTTTCAGATCCCTTGATGCAGACACCCTGAAAAAGGATTTTGCCAGCCTGACAAAGGACTCCTGCGAAAACAGCGCCGAAGAGGCAGCAGGCACTGCCACTGTAGCCCAGGGCCCTGACGGCGCATCAGGCCAGGGCTTTATAGAGCGCTTCTGCGAGGACTTCACTGCCAAGGCCAGGGCAGGCAAGGTAGACCCTGTCTTTGGCAGGGATCAGGAAATCCGCCAGATGGTGGCCATCCTGGCCAGAAGGCGCAAGAACAATCCCATCCTTGTCGGCGAGCCGGGCGTTGGCAAGACAGCCGTCATGGAAGGACTGGCCCTGCGCATCAGCGAGGGCGACGTGCCGCAGACTCTGAAGGACACCACCCTGCTCAACCTGGACATGGGCCTGCTTGAGGCAGGCGCCTCTGTCAAGGGCGAATTCGAGCGCCGCCTCAAGGGCGTGCTGGACGAAATCAAGTCCTCTCCCAAATCAATCATCCTCTTCATTGACGAGGCGCACCTTCTGGTCGGAGGCGGAGCCTCTGCAGGCGGTTCCGACGCCGCCAACCTCATGAAGCCGGCCCTGGCCCGCGGCGAGATACGCACCTGTGCCGCCACCACCTGGAAGGAATACAAAAAATACTTTGAAAAGGACGCAGCCCTGGCCAGGCGCTTCCAGCTTGTGAAGCTGGACGAGCCCTCAGTTGCCACGACAGCCCTTATTCTGCGGGGACTCAGGGCCAGCTACGAGGCTGCGCACGGCGTCCTTGTCAGGGACGAGGCGCTGGATGCCGCAGCAGAATACTCGGACCGCTACATCAGCGGGCGCTTTTTGCCGGACAAGGCGGTTGACCTTCTGGATACTGCCTGCGCAAGGGTCAAGATATCCATGGCAGCCAAGCCCGGATCCCTGGAAGACGCCCAGCGCAGGGGGCAGGCCTGCACAAGGCAGCTTGATGCCTTAAAAAGGGACATGGCAGAAGGCGTTGCCATCGACAGTGAGCATCTGGCCCGGCTTGAAAAGGAGCTGGCAGAAAGCTCTAGAACTGCCGCCCTCATAGAAAGTACCTGGACCAGGGAAAAGGAACTGGCCCAGAAGGTCCTCGATGCCCGTGCCGCCCTGGCAGAACTGCGCAAACAGGAAAAGCAGGAAGATGCCGGCGATGCCGCAGCCGTGGAAGAGGCCGTAAATCAGGCCATGGCAGCGCTTAAGCAGGCCCGCACAGAGCTTGCAGATGTCCAGGGCGAAAATCCCCTTGTCAGCGTCGAGGTCACCTCCGATGCCATAGCCCAGGTCGTCTCTGACTGGACCGGCATTCCGGTTGGCAAGATGGCCCGTGACCAGGCAGGGCGCATCGGGGATCTCTTCTCCATCCTGTCTGCCAGAATCCGCGGCCAGGACATGGCATTGAAGAGCGTTGTCGAGGGCATCCAGGCCAGCAAGGCAGGCCTTCGTGCCCCGGACCAGCCCATTGGCGTCTTCCTGCTTGTGGGTCCCTCAGGCGTTGGCAAGACAGAGACTGGCCTTGCCCTGGCAGACGCCCTCTTTGGCGATGAGCGCAGCGTCATCACCATCAACATGAGCGAGTTCCAGGAAAAGCATACTGTTTCCCGCCTCATCGGATCGCCCCCAGGCTACGTCGGCTACGGGGAAGGCGGCCTGCTCACCGAGGCCGTGCGCCGCAAGCCCTACTCCGTTGTTCTGCTTGACGAAGTGGAAAAGGCCCATGCCGATGTCATGCAGCTCTTTTACCAGGTGTTTGACAAGGGCGTCCTCACTGACGGCGAGGGCACAGAGGTAAGCTTCCGCAACACGGTCATCATGCTTACCTCCAACCTAGGCTCCGAAATTACCCAGGCACTCTGCGACGATCCCGAGAACATGCCTGACACGGCAACGGTCATGCAGGCACTGCGCCCGCTTCTGTCCGAACATTTCCAGCCTGCCCTGCTGGCGCGCATGAGCATTGTGCCCTATGTGAGCCTGACACCGGAGGCCCTCAGAAACATAGCCGTCTTAAAGCTCAATACCCTGGCTTCCCGCCTTGCCGCCAACAGCGGCATGAAGTGCACCTTCTCTGACAGCGTCCCGGGCTGGCTTGCCTCGCGCTGCACTGAGACTGAGACAGGCGCCCGCAATATAGACTATGTCCTGGCCGGATCCGTCCTGCCAAGGCTCGCCAGGGAAATCCTCTCCCATATGGCCGGCGACTGCCCGCCTGGCAGCGTCAGCATGGACATCAGGGAAGAAGAAATATGCCTTGCCTTTGATGACAAGGATGGCATGGCCAGTGCCATGAATGATGCTATGAATGGTGTTATGCCCGGCAAAGAAGAGGCAGGTACGGAGGATGAGCAATGAGCAAGAAGCCCTCTGTGCTGCTGACCCTGCTTGAGCCCAACGAGGCGCTGGCAAGGCAGCTTGGGTCCGGCATTTCACGCCTGGGAGCAGACTGCTCCGCCCATTTCTGGAACGACAGGCCTGATGCCCAGGTCCTGGCCCAGCTTTTCAAGGAAGTTGTCCGTCCGGACCTCAATGCCTGGGTTATCATCGGCAGCCCGCAGTCCTTTACGCCGCAAACACTCTCTGCCCTCTCGCTCACTGCCCTGGCCAGCCAGCACCTGAGCCTTGAAGAGGACAGGCCGGAACTGCCAATTATTATCAGCCCCTCGCAGGGCACTTTGTCACATCTGCCGACTCCGCTGGCCAATGCGTCCATTGTGACGCACAATCTTGAAGCAAAGACCATAGCCCTGGCCCATACGGCCAAAAAAGCGGCCCCCAGGCCCTACAGGCTCAATGTCCTGCCATTGCACGGGCTTGGCGTCTGGCTTGAGTGCGGCCCTAAGGATGAGCCGTGGCAGGGTGTTCTTTGCGGTGTCAGCGACGCAGAGCCCGATGCCCACGGCGTAGGGCAGGCCGGCATTATCCCGCAGCGCAGCACCCTGCACTATCCTGTCAAAGGCATGAAGCTGCAGGTCCGCTCCCATGAGTTTACAGCGTGGGGCACTCAGAATACACTAAGTACAGCAGATTCCTATTTTATCCGCCTCAGCGCCCTGCCCAGTGCCGTTGTGCTCGGCCCCTTCCCCTCCGGGGATGATGCCGAGCTCTATGTGCTGGACCTGTGCTGAGGCACATCTGATGAAGGCTCATACGACAAAGCACCATACGGCCGGCACCTGTACGGCCCGGGATAAGGTAACCAGACAAGGATGACGATGCACAGCTTTCCCCAAAACTGCACGCCATGGAAAAAAGGCCTCCTTACAGGGCTTTTTTGCCTGGGCCTTTTCATAAGCACGCTTCTTTGCGGGTGCTCTTCAGGCACGCCCACCATCATACCGCCAGGAACGACAGTGACGCCGGGGCTCACGCCCGACACCATTGCCTGGAATTTTGCACCCAAGGCCCTGGTTTTGCACATCAAGGCCGATCCGCAGCTGAATTTTGCCGATGACCAGGCCCACACGCTGAGGCTTATCATCTACCAGGTGTCCAAGCTTGATGCCTTCAACAAGCTGGCCGAGACCAAGGAAGGCCTTGCCACGCTGATGCAGGGGCAGAGCTTTGACAAGACTGTCTGCGACGTGGAGACCATGATCATCACGCCAGGCCAGGTAGAATCCCTCAACCTGGACAGGGCCGAAGGGGCAAAGCATGTCGGCATGGTGGCAGGCTACTACCAGCTTGAGCCAGGCATGGTCAGCCGCACCTGGTCCGTCCCAATTGCCACCTATGATGACGGCGTCTTTTTCAAGACACGCTATTACTACCCTGGCCCGCTTGAGATGATACTTCTTTTCGGATCATCTTCCCTGCAGCGTTTCACCAAACCAGTGGAGAGCAAATAATGTCAAATGGTCCTGTTTTCTGGCATCAGGGGCTGTTTTTGCAGCCACAGCATTTTCAGCGCACAGATCTCCGCACGCAGGAGATGCTTGCGGAGCTGGCATCGGCCTCCCGCCCGTGGTTCTGGGGCGTAAGCAGGCTTGAATGGGATCTGGGAGCGCTGGCTGCAGGAACTGTGCAGTTCAACCAGATACAGCTTTTCCTGCCAAGGACTGGCTTTGAGCTCTCCATGCCCGGAAATGCGGTCTGCGCCGGACGCAAGGCTCCTGAATCCCTGATTGCAGGAGACACGCTGAACGTGTGGCTGGGCTTAAGGAATATCAAGGAAGGTGACATCAATATCACTGTTGTTGCCGATGCAGAGGAACAGGCACGCGCCTCTTCCAGGCTGGTGGTCTCAGAAGGCCAGACTGACAGCCCCGACCTCTATGAGGACGCCCCACCGGCCACGGTCCGCCAGCTGCGCTATGTCCTGCAAATCGTCTTTGGCAATGAGCTGGACAACGCAAAGGACATGTCGCTCGTGCCGGTGGCCCGCCTCAAGCAGACCGCCACAGGCCTGACGGTGGACAACGAATATGCACCGCCCTGCCTGCGTCTTGAGGACTCGCCAGTTCTCCTGTCGTTCCTGCGCGAGATACGCGACCGCATCATGGTCAAGACACGCGAAATGGACAGCTACAAGGGGCTTGCCAGACGTGCCCACTTGGACGAGCTGACTTCAGTGCTCCTGCTTCTGCGCTCTCTGACGCGCTTTGTTCCGAGGCTGCAGCTTATTACGGACATGCCTGTGGCTGCCCCCTGGGACGGCTATATTTTGCTCCGCGAAATTCTGGCAGAGCTCTCCATTTTTTCCAGCCGCCTCAATGCCTTAGGCGAAGATGAAGACGGCAACAGCCGCATACTGCCATACGATCATAACGATCCTGCGCCCTGCTACCGCAGCCTGCGCGATGCCATCGTCATGCTCCTGGACGCCCTTGCCATAGGGCCCAGATACATGCTGCGCTTTGAAGACGAGAACGGCCTGGATCAGGTGCACACGCCGCAGCACATTTTTGACAATCCCACAGGCAGCAATTCCTACTGGATCTGCCTCTCTTCTGCCAGGGCCGCCCTGTCCGAGAATCCTGACCGCATTCATACGGCCAAGTTCTCGCCAACAGGCGAGATGAATGCCCTTCTGACCCATGCCCTGCCTGGCCTGCCATGCTCCCTTGTCCGGCAGCCTCCCATGGGCATGCCGCGCAAGCCAGGTGCAGTCTACCTGCGCCTGCATACGGATTCTTCCCTGTGGCCCATGGTGCGCATGCAGGAAGGCATAGCCATGAGCTGGGCAGACAAGCCGGACGATCTGGAAGCCTACTT
>CAVLCT010000030.1:0-22562 GCA_963661665.1 Bulleidia sp.
CTGTCAGTTGCAGTATGGCTACCAGCGGGAGTCTGCGCTGTCCAGCATCCTTGCCTGTCTTCTCGTTTCCGTTACAGAAAAGATTGCGGCTGTGTCCCCTCCTACGCTGCCCCCGGTTGAACAGACAAGTGTATACCCTGCATCCCTGTACTGTTTCCACGCATTCTGGAACTTTTGCATATTTTCCTGCTTCTCAGGGGAATCCTTGTGCAGGTTCATATAGACATCGTAGTTTGTATCGAGCATGGCGTTCCAGTATTTGCGAGCCATGTCGAGGCATGGGGCGCCGTCACTTCTTAGTTCGGCCATGCTCTTGCCAGCAATGGGAGTAGCGTTCTTTTTGATACACATGTCAAAACCGGGAGCCAGTTCTTCTTTACTTTCCTCCCAGATGCCATTTGCTACCAGCTTTGCCTGTCTCCTGGTTTCTTTCACCTCAAAAAATCTGGCTCTGACAGCCTGCAGGGGGTCGCCGTCTGCAAGGATGAGCTTGCTTCCGGCCTCTTTGTATTGAAGCCATGCCTTCTGAAAATCTATTGCGTTTTGCTTTTGGTCCTGCAGGCTAATCAGCTTCACATAGTCCTGGTTTGCTTTCTTAAGTCTGCCGTCCCAGTATTGTTCTGCTGAATTGAGGCAGAGAGACATGGCTGCACGGTAGTCTGCGCTGTTTTTGGAGTAATCAGCGGCCTTTTTCTCACAGATATTAAACCCAGGGGCAAGTTCACCGCTGTATTTGTCCTGTTGTCCCGCAAGGGTTGCAGACGGCACGGCCAGAGTTGCAACAAGTAATCCGTATGCAATCACTTTGCCGGATGTATGGGCAATAGTCATGTTATTCTCCTGATAGCATAGAAAATATGGAAGAAAACTTCTGTATTTTAGCCACTGCCTCATTTTACACGGGTGAGATAAACGGAAGTATCATCTGCTTTGAGTTCAAGTGTATATCCCTGGCTACTGGGGACTGTTTTCAGGATACAGCCTTGAGTCTTTATGCCATTGTTGTTTTTCAGAAGATAGACCTTGTCGCCAACCCTGAATTCGCCACCGTCATTATTTGTCAGCCTGCCAATTTTTTGTACGTCCATCGTGACATTAGAGATATCTGTATAAGCATGTCTTTCATTTTCTACATAAGCAATAGCATGATCACCAGTTAAAGATAGAATGGTTTCTTCAGCCTTCATATCTGGCAGTTCAAAATTTATTTTGTCAAAATTTCCGATGTTGCCTGCTGACAGTCCTTTTACTGCCCTGAACTCAAGGCTGTTGTTGGAAAATTTTGATCCAGAACTTGTTTTGTAAAGTAAGTATGCACTGATATAAGTTGTATCACTGAACTTGGGCATTGAGCTCCCGTGCGACAGGATTACCCTATTATTTTCAATAATAGTTGTATCTGGCCATATGTAAACTTTAACTCCAAAAATATCGCCTTCATAGCTTCCGCCGGCAAGCTCCACAACATTGTCAGAAGCCATAACAACGGTTTTAAGGTACACAAGGGGACCCTCATGTTGCATTGCATCGATGTTGCTGCCGGCAACATCTTCTTTTATTATACCCTTCTTGATATATACTGTATTGCCAGATGCTGCTGTGACGAAATCGCTAATACCTGCAAACCCTCCGGATATAGAGGAACATTCACCGTCTTTTTCTACCTCTACATAATTAGCTGAGGCTGATGCATACCCTCTGGGAGCGTAGGCAAAACCGCCCACAATATCTAAATCTTGGAAATACTTTGCGTCGGCATCGACAACAACCTTGTTATGGTCAGCAACTGCTGTTCCATTGCTCCGGCTAAGTTCAGCATTTCCTCCTATTATACAATACGAATCAGCATTCGGGCTACCATAACTTTGATTTTCGGGATCCTCTAGTGGAATCAGCCCGTGTTCAGATGATCCTTTTTTTATATAAATGCTATTATTGCTTGCTGTTGCCGAGCTGAGGTTGTTTTCAGAATTTTCTAATTTAGCAAAGCCTCCATATATTTGTCCGTATAGTTCAGGTCCTACTAATTGGTAATGTATTGTTGTTGATGTTAAATAACTGCTTGTGTATTTGTATTCAGTGTCGTAAACCGAAGTCAGAATACTGCCACTCTGCATAGTAATAAAATTATAACTTGCGTCAGCACTTGTTACTGCATAATTATTGCAGTTCCCACTATCATTATCTGTTTCTTGATATTTCCCTACAGAAGCAAAACCGCCAGCTATTACTCCTACTATGCTGTCTGCTCCAAATATTCCCTTGTTATAGCATGCTTTAGCTGTTCCGCCCTTGTTTCCTGTTATTTCTGCATTTCCTAAAACAACAGTCTTGAATTTGCCTTTTATCTCCTTTTCAAATGGAGCATACCAAGTTCCACCGGATTCGACTTTGCCAGACTCTGCTTGTTTACGATTATTATCCCAGTTTTCTGCACATTGTACCGCCCTGGGGACAAACAGCACAAAAGAGAAGAGAGTTATGAATAAAACCACATGGCTGAACACATTTGATGTACGTACCATTACTCTCTCCTCTTACCGTTTTATTGTCAGACAGTTCCTCTCTGGCACAACTGTATAGACAGGAACTGATCATAGAACTGCTCTTAAAGAAATGTCTGGTGCTTTTACGTCAGCACCAGACATCGCAAATCTGGCAACGGTGTCATTCAGCTCAGCCTTTCTGTCACCGTTCTCATATGGCTACAGGACTTTCCTGGCTTTGCTTAATACCGCCTGAACCGTAGAATTGGAAATCTCAATAACGTCGGGTACATAACGGTTTAAGGCAGTTTCTACAAACTCAGTGTCAGAACTGAATCTCCCTATCCTTATCTGGTCTCCTGCTTCTGAAATCTCAATCGTGCCTATCGTCGCATTGAACGTCCTGTCAGGCACACCGGCAAGCCTGAAGGTAAGGGACGGATACGCCACCTCGGTAACTTCCAAAATGCCGTCAAGGTAGCTGCGTCCGTAGGTTTTGATGATAGTGTTGACAGCTGTATTGATAACAGCTTCCTTGCCCTTCTGAACGATGGATTCAAACATATGCACTCCTGCATGGTATGCGCAGCAAGGCTCTCCTGTTTTCAGAGGGCCCTGCTGCGCTTTAGTTCTTCTTACGAGGTTGCCTGGTAAAGAATATGAGACACTGCCCCGCCCTACCGGGCAAGCAGGGACTCTACAAAGGCAGAAGCTGTCTTCTGTATGGCCTTCAGATGACCTGCATCCTTGAAGGACTCAGCATACAGCTTGCAGATATCCTCTGTCCCCGACGGACGCACTGCAAACCAGCCGTCATCCGTGACTACCTTGACTCCGCCTATGGGAGCATCGTTGCCGGGAGCCTTGGTCAAAACCTTAGTTACAGGACTGCCGCCAAGCTCGGTGACAGTGACATCTTCGCAGGCAAGCCCCTTGATTTTGGTCCTGACAGAGGCATCGGCCGGGGAATCCAGACGCTCGTATACTGGCTCGCCCAGTTCCTTGCACAGTCTGCGGTACAGTTCTGATGGGCTTGCCTTCTCCTTTGCCATCATTTCAGCAGCCAGCAGGCAGAGCAAAGGCCCGTCCTTGTCTGTGCTCCATGTAGTCC
Organism: Bulleidia sp.; assembly: GCA_963661665.1. Classification (GTDB taxonomy): domain Bacteria; phylum Desulfobacterota; class Desulfovibrionia; order Desulfovibrionales; family Desulfovibrionaceae; genus Desulfovibrio. The sequence goes on from CAVLCT010000030.1 coordinate 3,598, forward strand.
CGTCAAAGCAGAGGAAGGACCCGCCTGCGCTTTCCTCGCAGCAGAAACCACACTGCCCGGAAGACAGGGGCTGCACAAACCATTTGAAGCCCACGGGCGTTTCCACTACAGGGCGTTTGAGCAGCCTGCCCACCCTGTTCAGCATGTCAGTGGTGACTACAGTCTTGCCAATGCCGCATCCTTCCGGCCAGCCTGTCCTTGTACGCAAAAGATACCAGGCACAGACTGAAAGGTAATGGTTGGGATTCATGAGCCCGTCAGCCGTAACTATGCCGTGCCTGTCAGAGTCGGCATCACATGAAAAGCATAAGTCAAACTTGTCGCGTATCTTGAGCAGGCCTGACATGGCAAAGGGAGAGGAGCAGTCCATGCGGATTTTTCCGTCCTTGTCACGCGGCACAAAGCGGAAGGTCGGATCCACGCACTTGTTTACGACAGTGAGGTTAAGCCCGTACTTGTCGGCAATGGGCTGCCAGAGCTCAAGGCTTGCCCCGCCAAGGGGATCCACGCCGATTTTAAGGCCTGAGTCAGCTATGGCCTTCATGTCGATGATAGAGCCTAAGTTATCGACGTAGGCAGCCGTATAATCGTATTCCTGCACCAGGGCGCTTCCCCTGGCCCCAGTCCAGGAGACTTTCTTTACATCCTTGTTGCCGTTTTTCAGAAGCTCGTTGGCACGTTTTTCAATACGGGAAGTTTCATTGGTGCCGGCAGGACCTCCGTGGGGCGGGTTGTACTTGAAGCCGCCGTCGCAGGGAGGATTGTGGGAAGGCGTGATGATGATGCCGTCAGCAACGTCCTTACCGCTGTGTTCCCTGTTCCAGAGCAGAATGGCATGGGAGACGCAGGGTGTCGCCGTATAGGCGTCATCCTTTGCGATGCGCACGCTGACTTTGTTGGCAGCAAGAACCTGAAGGGCGGTGCGGTAGGCAGGTTCAGACAGGGCATGCGTATCAAAGCCGATAAAGAGCGGCCCTTCTATGCCCAGTTCCCTGCGCACGTCGCACACTGCCTGGGTGACAGCCAGAATGTGGGCTTCATTGAAGGTTGCCTTCAGTGCTGATCCCCTGTGCCCTGAGGTTCCGAAGCTTATGCCCTGGGCCGGATTATTAATGTCCGGAGCCACAGTGTAGTAGGCACTGATAAGGGCCGGTATGTTTTCCAGTGTTGTCGGATCTGCCAGTTTCCCGGCTTCAGGATGCAAAGCCATACTGATTTCTCCTCAAAAAAGTTTTCTGCTGTCATCAGGAAAGAAAAACGTTCTCTCCTTCTGATCTCACCACAAGAAGCGGCCGCTGTCTATTTATTTTTCACAATCTGCCTGAAGCTGACAAGAAAAGAGACAGCCCTAAAGCCTGGGCCAGGCAATGAAAAAGGGGCCGCCGGAATAACCGGCAGCCCCTTGTATATTAGTCTGTATCAGAAGGCATGATGCCTATTTCTTCTTCTCAATTTCCACTGGGCAGAAGAATGTCTGGCCACGGCGCATAACCTGTAAAACAACAGCTCCGCGCTTCTTGCCTTCATTGTTGACGATCTTGGACAGATCGGACAGCTTGCGCACCGGCTTCATGTTGGCCTTGAGAATAACATCGCCAGGACGCAGGTCTGCATTGGCTGCAGGCATGTCGTCCATAACGTCTGTCACGAGCAGGCCGCCCTTGATGCCGTCCAGACGGCTGACTTCCTCTTCTGTCAGGGGCCTTGCAGTAAGGCCGAGGGAAACATCTCCCTTGTCCTTGTCAGGAGCGGCTGAGCCGTCAGCGTTCTTGCCGCCATCCAGTCCGGATGAGCGGTCGCCAAGCTTCACCGTAAAGGTCTTGGGTGCTCCTTCGCGGATAACCTCGACCTTTACTTCTGTATTGGGACGCTTGGCAGCAATGGTACGAAGCAGATCGTCACGATCCTCGATGACCTTGCCGTCAATCTTGGTGATGACGTCGCCTTCCATCAGCCCGGCTGCTTCAGCAGGCTGTCCCGGCTGCACGCCGGCTACAAGTGCACCCTTGTTCTCTGCAAGACCCAGGGCCTTGGCGGTATTTTCGTCCATATCCTGCATGGTAATGCCAAGCCAGCCACGGGTGACTTTCTTACCATCGCGAATCTGTCCGATAATATCCTTTGCCATATTGGAGGGGATGGCGAAGCCGATTCCCTGTCCGGAGGCAATAATGGCCGTATTGATGCCAATCACCTCGCCACTCATGTTGATGAGGGGACCGCCGGAGTTGCCGGGGTTGATTGAAGCATCGGTCTGCAGGAAGTTGTCAAAGGCACCGGCATTGATGTTGCGGCCTTTGGCAGAAAGGATACCGGCTGTAACCGAGTGGTCCAGTCCGAAAGGATTGCCGATGGCCATAACCCATTCGCCAACCTTGAGACTGTCCGAATCACCGAACTTGAGATACGGCAGCTGCTTGTCTGTATCGATCTTGAGCAGTGCCAGATCTGTTTCCGCATCACAGCCAATAAGCTTGGCCTTTACAGACTCGCCCTTGCCGTTCTTGCTGTCAAATGTCACACGGATGACATCTGCACCGTCTACCACGTGGTTGTTGGTGACAATGTATCCGTCCGAAGAAATGATAAAGCCGGAACCAAGGGATTTCTGCTTGGGCTTATGGCGTTTGCCCCTGGACTTGGGCCCCTGCTGCTGGAACGGGCCGAAGAACTGCTCGAATCCGGGGGGAAGTCCGCGAAACATCTCGTTGAAGAAGTCGTCAGGAGCATTGCTGGTCTTGACGGTCTTCTCTGTATTGATGTTGACCACCGCAGGGCCGCTCTGAGTGGCAAGCTCTGTGAATTCAGTACCGGTTCCGCCCATGGGGGCGGCCTCGACGTAGCCTGTACCGGCTACAAGGGATGCAGCCACAATGGCTACGCCGAGGAAGGAAAGGCTTTTATGCATACAGAACACACTCCTTATTGTTTGTTCTGCATAGCCTTCTGCAAAGCCTGTGCCATAAGTGTGCCGTCTGAAGAAGAATCTTCAGATTTCTGGTGCTGGCGCCAGGACTGGTCTTCGTTTTTCTTGCCCTTGCGCTCGCCGCCTTCCTTCTTCTCGCGGGGCTGGTCGGCAGGCACGCCGCCTTCGGGCACGAGGGTGATGCGGCGGGCAACAGGATCAACACGCTGCACTTCCAGGGTCACAGGAGCGTCCTTTTCGAGCTTCTGGAACTGGGCGGCTGTCTTGGTGGCACGCATGATGGCTTCGGGCAGGAGGCCGGTCACGCCAGGAGCCAGGCAGACAAAGAGGCCGAACTTGGACTGGCTTTCAACAGTGCCCTGAACGGTGCTGCCGGCGGGGAACCTGGTTTCCACATCGGCCCAGGGATCGTCCTGTGCCTCGCGCAGGCTCAGGCTGACGCGGTGGCTCTCGGCATTGATTTCCTTGATCTTCACCTGAACCATGTCGCCGGGCTTCACCACTTCGTCAGGACGGTTGACGCGCTTGGTCCAGGACATTTCGGAGAGGTGCACCAGGCCTTCGATGCCGGGGCACACTTCAACGAAGGCGCCGAAGGGAGCAAGACGCATGACCTTGCCTTCCACGATGGTGCCGGCCTTGGGCAGGTTGTTCTCAACATCATCCCAGGGGTTGCCAAGGGCAGCCTTGATGGACAGGGAGATACGGGTGTGGTCGTTGCCGTCGCGGCCCTTTTCCTTGCTGATCTTGAGGATCTTGGCCTGCACTGTGTCGCCGGTGTTGACAACTTCGTCGGCCTTCATGATGCGGGACCAGGAGAGTTCGGACAGGTGAACCATGCCCTCGACGCCGGGAACCAGCTCGACAAAGGCGCCGAAGGGAGCGAGGCGGGTAACCTTGCCTTCGATGATGTCACCTTCCTGCACGTCTTCAAGGAGCTTGGCCAGGCTTTCTTCGCGGATGCGGTCGGCCAGGGCGCGGTGGGACACAACGATGTTGCGGCCACGGCTCTCAACACGGGTAATAATGAACTGCACCGTGGTGCCAATGAGGCTTTCGGCATTGCCGGGAGCCATCTGGCTGCCGGGGCAGAATGCGGTCTTGCCGAGCACTTCGACATGGTAGCCGCCCTTGCAGGACTCGATGACGCGGCCGTCAACCGGCACGCCGCTTTCCTTGGCCTGCTCAATGGCTGCCATGCCTGTGCCGCCCATGGAACGGGAGAGCACGATTTCGTTGGAATTGGCACGGGTAACATAGGCTTCGACAGTGTCGCCAACAGCAAGATTGATGGCGCCATCACTGTCCACCCAGTCCTTGCGGTCCATGACGCCGTCGATTTTGGCGCCGATGTTCACAAAGACGCTGTCATCGGTCAGATCGATGACCTTGCCTGTCACTTTCTGGCCTACCTGGGGACGAACCTGGGAGTTCTCTTCCTGGCTGGCTGCAAACATTTCGGCAAAATTCTCTTCTTCGGGCTGGGCGGCGAAGTCTTTTTCATCACTCATTGTGATATATCTCCTAAAGGGATGTGTTGTTCCGATATATGTCAGGTTTTTTCTGTCTTATGTAACCCGACACCCGGATCCGGTAAAAGGTTTATCAAATCATGGACGTGCCATGTTGCCTGCGTGCGGCTTTACAGCGGTGCCTGACAGATGACGCCTTGCCGCGCCCTTCTCAAAAAAAATGAGAAAGTCGTGCAGAGTATCCCCGTCTGAGGGGTTCTGCTTGATACATGGGTCAGCTTGTGCGGAAGGAGCTGATTCCTTCAAAAATCTCCATAACGGCCCTTGCCTCCTTTCAGACGAAGAAGGAACGGAATACCGACATAAAGCACACAGCCAACCTACTGTGTAGCGGCGACCGGAAAGGCATGGGGTGTGAGGTGTGTAAATTAAAAACAACTGCCCGTTCAGACTGTTCAAATAGTAAACAGCAGAGGTTGGGAGTCGAAGACGGGAGGCAGCCCTCCTGCTTTTTTGCCCTGGGGCTTTAAGTGCAGGCGGGTGGACAAAAAGACACAAAACGTTCCAGAAAACACGGCGTAAAGCCATCTTCCTTAGAAACGCTTTGTTTCGGTAGCACAGTTTGGCTGTCTAGTCCAGTGCTTATTCAGGGCTTCATATACTTTGTATGGGATGCCTGTACTTCTGGCTGCTTTGTTGTTCAGTATTGGACAGTTTTAATAGCAACTTGCTATGAAAACTAAAAAGTCACAGATGCAGGGCATATACATCAGGCCTGCTGTCTTCAAGATAGTGTTTGTACATTGTCCTTGCCGGAAGCAGCCTGATCTGGATGTCCTTCAGACCCGGTTTTTGCAGCATGGAATGCGTCCTTTTTACGTTGTGCGTTTTGTTAGCAAGGTCTTGTCATTCAGGGCCTGCTGCCGCCTGATGAGCGTCCGGTCCTGCCCCTCATTCACGGGAAAATTTGGATGCCTTAAAAAATGGTGTTACTTTTTAGAAAATCGTGTTACTAGTGGCATCGTCAAAAGCGTCGGGTATGCGATGCTCACTATCACTTACGTTTAAGTACGAACAGGAGTTCACCGTTTATGGCTAAAGGAATCAGCAATAAAGCGCTTATTGCGGGCGCCCTTCTCTTCTGCCTGTCACTGGGCTTTGCAGAGACTGCCTCTGCCCATTTCGGCATGGTCATCCCCTCAAACGACATGGTGCTTGAAAAGAAGGATGCATCATTAGAAACAGACTTTGCCTTTGCCCATCCTATGGAAGGCAATGGCATGGATCTGGCCATGCCCGAAAAATGCCAGCTCTTCGTGAACGGCAAGGCAAAGGACCTTCTTCCCTCCCTTAAAGAGAAGAAGATCATGGACCACAAGGTCTACAAGGCTGACATAGCCATACAGCGCCCTGGCGTCTACCAGATTGCCATGACCCCAAAGCCCTACTGGGAAGAAGCAGAGGACTGCTACATTGTCCACTATACCAAGGCCTATATCGCCGCCTTTGGCGATGAGGACGGCTGGCAGGAGCCTCTGGGGCTCAAGACCGAGATAGTGCCCCTGACAAGGCCCTTCGGCAATTACGCCGGCAATGTCTTCCAGGGACAGGTCCTTCTCAACGGCAAGCCCGTTGCCGGGTGCGATGTCGAGGTGGAGTACTTTAACAAGGATGGAAAGTACAAGGCTCCTACAGACTATATGGTAACCCAGGTTGTCCGCACGGATCCCAACGGCATATTTACCTTTGCTGTTCCCTTTGCCGGCTGGTGGGGCTTTGCTGCCCTGAACACGGCTGAAGAAAAGATGGATCACAATGGGGAACAGAAGGACGTGGAACTTGGCGCAGTGCTCTGGACCCGTTTCCTGGCTCCTGTAAGCAAATAGCCGCCTGTACACAGGCCGCAATGGCCGGTGCCTGCGCCTAAAAACAGGGAAAAGCCACTTTTTGTAAAAAAAAGCTTGCCTTTTTTTTCAGACATGCGTAGAAGTCTTTTTCGTTGCTTGTCGCTACGACATGCAGCCTGAATGGCAAGGTAGCTCAGCTGGTTAGAGCATGCGGTTCATACCCGCAGTGTCGAGAGTTCAAGTCTCCCCCTTGCTACCAAGCAATACCTCCTTTTATAGGTTTACATATGCCCCGGAAGCCGGATGGTTTCCGGGGCTTCTTTACTTTCAGGCAACAGCTTGTGTACCACATTTTGCTCACAGGCCTTTTGCGCAGATGCGTGTTGCCGGCAGTGTTTTGAGCATGCGTCTGCTTGTCTACTCCTTGCGGAATAGCATGTCAGGGAGCCATCATGTCATTTGCTGATTCCGGTACTGGTGAAAAGACAGACAGCACCAGGTACGATAAAAAGTACGGATCAAAAAAACGTTTTCACGATAAGGACCGCCATTTTTCCCGCAGGTTTAATTCTGACAGGTCTGATTCTGAAAGATCTGATTCTGACAGATCTGGTTCTTACAGATCAGGCCAGGACAACACGGGCAGGCATAAGCCAGGGCGCTTTTCAGACAGAAAGCCCTGGGACAGGCAGGGGGATCGCTCCGGCCGCTTCCAGAGGGACGGCCGTTCCGAGCATCGTTTTGCCGGCAGGGACCGCTTTCATGACAGGGACCATGCCCGCCAGGACAGGGAGGAAGGATCTTCCTTTGAAAGGCGCAGGCCCGAACGTCCTTATGGCCACACGCCCTCCTCTGACCGGCATGACGGCGGAAAGTACAGGGATCGTTTTGCAGGAGAAGGCTTTAAGCGTGACGGCGACAGGCGTCCGGATCATTTCCATGACAGGGAGAGGCATCCCGGTTCAGGGGACAGGCGTTCTGACTTTGCACAACAGCCGGATCGTGAGAACCGCTTCGAGAGGAAGCGGGACTTTGATCGTCCTGAGCGCCGGGACCGCTTTGAAAAGCGTGACGGTTTTGAACGGCGTGACCGCGGGGATCGCTTCGAGAAAAGGCGTGACTTTGACCGTTCTGATCGTCGGGACCGCTTTGAGAAGCGCGATAGCTTTGAACGGCGTGACCGTGGGGATCGTTTCGAGAGGAAGCGTGGCTTTGATCGTCCTGAGCGTCGGGACGGCTTTGAGCGCCGTGACCGCGGGGATCGCTTTGAGAAGAGGCGTGACTTTGATCGTCCTGAGCGTCGGGACGGCTTTGAGAAGCGCGATGGCTTTGAACGCCGTGACCGCGGGGATCGCTTTGAGAAGAGACGGGACTTTGACCGCCCTGAGCGTCGGGACCGCTTCGAGAAGCGTGACGGCTTTGAGAGGCGCGGTAGCTTTGAAAGGCGCAGCAGCTTTGACCGCCGTGATCATTTTGACAGGCGGGACAGTTATGACCGTGCTGGTCATAGAGATGACCATAGAGACGGTTATCGGGACGAGTATCACAGCAATGAACCTGCAAGGACCAGCTTTGATGTCCTGGTCCTGGGTGCAGGCGCCTCAGGTCTTTTGTGTGCGGCCCATCTTGTAAGCCTGGGCCTTTCCGTTGCCCTGGTTGACCGCTCGCGCACCCCTGGCAGAAAGCTCTCCATGGCCGGCGGAGGCCATGCAAACTTTACCAACGTGAACCTGGATGCAGGCTGCTATGTCTCTGACACAGAAGGTTTTGTCGAACCTGTTCTGGCCAAGGTAGGAAAAGACCAGCTTCTGCATCTGATGCAGGTACTCAGGCTTTCCTATGAAGAAAAGGAAAAGGGCAAAATCTTCATCAAGGAAGAAGCCAGCGACCTGGTACGTGCCCTGATGAGGCGCTGCCGCAAGGGTGACTTTGCCTATTTTGGCGGGGAAGCGCTGGAAGATGACTGCCTGGTCTTTGATAATGACGAAGTCATCCTGCGCACCCGCAGAAATCTGAACCTGACCGGCAGGCACGCCGTGCTGGCCTTAGGCTCTCCTGCCCTTCCGGCCAGCGGTTCATCCGGCATAGGCTATGCCATGGCCCAGCACATAGGGCATAAGGTGATTATGCCTGAGGCCTGCCTTGCCCCGCTCTTCCTTGAAGCGGACTCACCGTTGCTTGGGCTTCAGGGCATATCCCTTCCTGTCAAAGTGGGCCTCTGTGACAGGATCATAGAAGACGACCTCCTCTTTACCCATATGGGGCTGAGCGGACCTGCCATTCTCAAGGCGTCCCTCTACTGGGAACCGGGAGAGGTGCTTGCCATTGATTTCCTGCCAGGCTCTGGTGACGAGCTCTTTGCCGGTGCGGGCGCAAAAACGGTGCTCTCTGCCATAAGCCAGGCTATGCCTGACAGGCTTGCTGAAAGGCTTGTTCCTGATGCTGCCCTGCAGAAGAAGCGCTGTGCCGAGCTGAGCTCCGATGAGAAAGATACTCTGTACCGTGCTTTGCATCAGTATCTGCTTCTTCCCGACTCCATGGCCGGACTGCGTCAGGCAGAGGTCTGCCGCGGCGGCGTGGACTGCAGGGAAATAGAGCCGGTGACGTTTGTGTCTAAGCTGAACAGCCATGTCTCCATTATAGGCGAGACTCTGGATGTGACAGGAACGCTTGGCGGATACAACCTGCACTGGGCCTTCGCGAGCGCCCTTCTGTCTGCCCAGGCCATAGCGGACAAGCTGTATCCGATGAGGCAGCGTGCTTCTGAGTCCCCTGATTCCAGGGACAAGCGTCAGGACAGGCGGCCTGAACGCAGTGCAAGGCGCGGGTTCAGACGCTAAGGGACCCTATTCTGCCGTTCTTGAAAGATGAGCCATGCTGCCACAGTAAACCGTTGTGACAGCATGGCTTCCTTTTTTGTATGGCAGGCAAAAGAGGCGTGATTTGATGCAGGGGGCTACAGTATCGCAAAGGGATTAATGCCCTTTGCCTCAAAAAGAAGATCTGCCAGTTCCCTGAATGCCCCTTCCCCGCCTTTGTGCTTCAGCACAATGTCGGCCTTTTCTTTGACACAGTCCGGAGCGTCCGCCACGGTTGCCGAGACGCCGCACAGGGGAAACACCTGGGCATCAGGGATGTCGTCTCCGATATAGCAGGCTTCATCGGCAGTAACATTGCAGCTTCTGAGTATGCCTTCCAGGGCATGGCTCTTGTCCAGCCTGCCAAGCACAGCCGTATCTATCTTAAGGTCTTCCAGCCGTTTCCTGAGTGCCGGGCAGTCCCTTCCCGAGAGCACGGCTATCCGGATGCCTGCCTTGTGCAGCAGGATAGTTCCAAGGCCGTCGTGTGCATTGAAGCGCTTTATGCATTCCCCTGTAGCGTCATAGTATAGTCCGCCGTCGGTAAGGACGCCGTCCACATCGGTGATGATAAGGCGGATCTTTCTGAGACGCTCTTGTAGGTCATTTTGCAGTTCATTTTGCTGTATTTGTGCTTTCATTGTTTGAGTTCCTGTCTGCCTGCATGGCAGCAGTATCGGGTGTGATGGCGAAAAAGTCGCTTATCCTTTTGTCGAGTCCGTTCACCGGCCTGAGAATCAGGTCAAAAACAGGGTCCATAACCAGCCTGCGCAGGCGTTCTATGCAGCAGCAGGCAGTAAAGACGATCAGGATGACCATAAGGGACCAGAGAGGGAAGAAAGCGGATTCAAGGTGCGTATTCACCTGCAGCAGGTTTCTCCACAGCCAGGGCCGGACTATCTCGTTGTCGTGGATAAGGTAGATGCCAAGGGTGGTGGCGGCAACGGAGTTAATCACGGAATGCAGCCAGGGGATATTGGGGATATTCAGTTTCCGGAAGAGCATGAGCAGGCAGGCTGACAGCAATAGCATTGGGATGGCCTGCATTTCTGCATACCGGAACCACATCCCGGGTTGCCCCATTGCCTTGCAGATCAGGGGCCAGAACAGCATAAACACTGCTGCCAGGGCCAGGACAAGGAGGACAAGCCTGGTGTTCTGTTCTTCTTTTGCCATATGCAGGCGGATATAGGCTGCAATGGCAAAGCAGGCGATAAAGATGACAAGGCTGCCCGAGAAATAGATGCTTCTGCCTCCGAAACAGTCTGAGAAAATGATAAATGTGGCAATGGTCAGGATACAAAATGCCAGGTGCTGTTTTTTGTTCAGTGCATTGAAGGCTATGCGTAAAAAGGGGCTCAGGACAAAAAGCGATATATAGCAGGCTATAAACCAGTATCTGCCAGGCTTCATGGAAGCGATAAGATTATTAAAATTAATTGGTATGTTATTTATATCCCCCCCTAATATGGGGTAAAGTACATAAATACAATATATTACGCCGCCATAGAAGGCCGTCGTGAGAATGAGTTTGAGCAGACTTCTCAGATGTGCGCACTTTGCAATGAGAAAATAGCCTGAGATCATCACAAAGATATCGACGCCAAGCTTGCCACCAAAGGCAAGCCACTGGGCCCAGAGCACGTTGAATGGGTGCGAGCCTGTGTAGTTTCCGCCAAGAGGCAGTGCGGCGTGGATGCTGAAATGGTGGCACACGATAAGCAGCATGGCCACTATGCGCAGAAGCTCAAGGCCGGAATCACGCTGCATCCTGTATGTCGCTGCTGTCATCTGTATTGGTCCTCATCCTGTCTTTTCTGGGCGGGCATAGAAGCAGAAAGAGCCCTCTGTACTCAAAGTCCTGTGCACAGAACGCAGTGGCTGAATACAGCCCTGCCCTATCAACCCCTATCAATGGCGCTGGCTGTCTGTTAGTGCGCCAGTCAGGCCCTGCATGTGCTGTCGTCCTTTTTATACGTCTGGTCAAACACTGTATCCGCCAGCCACTGCCTGAACGACGGATTATCCTGAAACTGTTTGAAGAGTTCCACATTGTCCATCATGATGGAGTATATAACCGTCTGCAGGGCGCGTTCGCTTTCCAGGCGGGCGTTTTGCTTGTCAGAATTTTTGATGGCATTCTGGTATGTTTCGTCACGGGCTACCATTGCAGGTATTTCACGGAGCTGGCGGCGCACACTGTCCGCATCGTTCCACTCGATATTGCCGAACATAGAGTTGAATTCCTCAATAATGACAGAAAGCGGATCTACATCGGGAACGACGAGGTGTCCTGGCTTTCCTGTCGGAACAGGCTCTATTTCCGAATCGGCATCTTCCAGGGCGATGGACATGGTCTCCCTGGCCGTGTTCCTGTAGCTCTCAAGATCAATGGTTTCAAGAATATCCTCTGGTAGCTCGTCTCCCTTGGGGGACGGCAGCTTGGGGATAAGCAGGGTAAGGAAGATGGAAAGCCGCTCCCAGTCAGCGTTGCCGAAGGGAAGAATTGCCCCTAAGAAGCTGTAGGTGCGGACAAAGGCCTTGGCAGAGCTCTTGAAGCTTATCTGATCATCCTCACAGAGCTTTTTGTACGTCTCAGCGCAAGGATCCAGTATCGGGTCGAGCTTGTCCCTCTCTGCCCCGTCAAGGTACAGCTTCACCAGTTCCCGCACATCTTCATCACAAAATACCTGGTGTTGTGCCATATCTGCCACCAGATCGTGCAGCTTGTTGGGATCAGTTTCCCCTGAGAGGATGGTCGTGCGGTAATAGAGGGAGAAAGCCTTATTGATGTCATCGGCCGTATTGGCAAAGTCCAGGACAAAGGTGTCATTTTTCTTGGGACAGCAGCGGTTCAGGCGGGAAAGCGTCTGTACTGCCTTGATGTCCCTGAGCACCTTGTCCACATACATGGTGTGGAGCAACGGCTCATCGAATCCTGTCTGGAACATGTCCGCAACTATGAGAATGCGGTACGGGTCTTTCTTGAATTCCTTCGGTATCCTGGCATCAGGGAAGCCGTTCAGGCCGGCAGAGGTAAGCTCTTTCCCCTTTCCCCTGTATTTGCCCGTTCCTGAAAAGGCAATAATGGCCTTGTACGGGCTGTTCCTGGCTTTAAGGCATTTGTTAATGGCAAAGTAGTACTCAATGCAGCGCTGAATGTCGGCTGTTACTACCATGGCGCGGGCCTGCCCTCCGATTTTCCTGCTGGCGATGACCTGTTCATGGAAGTGCTCTGTCATCATGGCTGCTTTTTTGGCGATGGTGTAGCTGTGGCTTTCAACATAGTTGCGCAGTTTCTTGTGGGCACGATTTGCAGCAAATGCGGGATCCCCCTCCACTGTCTTCATGATTTTGTAGTAGGTGTCTACCGGCGTGTAGTATTGCAGAACGTCCAGAATGAAGCCTTCCTGAATGGCCTGCTTCATCGTGTACACGTGAAACGGCTTGTGCCTGACGGCGTCTCCGTCCATATATTTTTCGCCAAACACCTCAAGCGTCTTGTTCTTCGGGGTGGCTGTAAACGCAAAGTAGCTGGCGTTTTTGAGCAACTTGCGCCCTTCCATCATTTTGTTGATTTTGTCCTCATCGTCATCCTTGTCTGCGTCTGCGGCAAGGCCTGAAAGGGCAAGATTCATCTGGGCAGAGTTTTTGCCGCTCTGGCCGGAATGGGCTTCGTCAATGATGATCGCAAAGGTGTTGTGCTTGTGACTGGCACCAATCTGGGGAACGATGTAGGGAAATTTCTCGATTGTCGTGACAATGATGCGCTTGCCGTCGCTGATTGCCTTTGTAAGCTCTGCAGAATGTTCTGCCCAGGCAACCGTATTGCTGAGCTGCATGAACTGCCTGATAGTGTCGCGTATCTGCTTGTCCAGAATCCTGCGGTCTGTGACCACGATAACAGAGTTCAGCATCGGCCTGCCGTCTTTTTCAAGGCCGATAAGCTGGTGGGCCAGCCAGGCAATGGAATTGGACTTTCCGGAGCCTGCGCTGTGCTGAATCAGGTACTTCTTCCCGATGCCGTTTGCCTTCACATCGCCAAGGAGCTTTGTCACCACGTCAAGCTGGTGGTAGCGCGGAAATATCTGCTTCTCCTTCTTCTTTCTGGTGTCCCCGTCCGTTTCGGCAACGACCTGGGCGTAGTTTTCTATAATCAGGGCCAGCTTTTCTTTGGTGAGGATGTCCTTCCAGAGATAGTCGGTCATGATGCCGTCCGGATTGGGCGGATTGCCGGCACCGCCGTTATTGCCCTTGTCAAACGGCAGAAACCAGCTGTCCTTCCCGGCAAGCTTTGTACAGAACCTGACCTGTGCATCGTCCACGGCAAAGTGCACCATGCAGCGTTTGAAGCTGAAAAGGACCTCTCGCGGGTTGCGGTCATCCTTGTACTGCTGCACGGCATCGTGGACGTTTTGCCTTGTGAACTTGTTCTTCAGCTCAAAGGTGATAACAGGCAGGCCGTTGATAAAGATGCACATGTCCAGGGCCAGATTTTGGGCAGTCTGGGAGTAGCGGAGCTGGCGCGTCACGCTGAAAATGTTCTTTGCGAACATCTCTCTGGCATGGGCATTGTTTTCTGTCGGCGTCAGGTAGAACAGGACAAAGTCTGACGGATAAACCTTGATGCCGTTGCGAAGCACGTCGATGATGCCGCGTGAAGCAATCTGGTTTTTCAGGCGGGTCAGGAAATCCCGTTTCTTCTGGTCTGTCTTGAATACGCCAAGCTTGTCCAGCTCATCCGGCTGAGTGTCCTTCAGAAAGCGGAAGAGCCTTGTTTCATCTATGGCGTATTCCCTGCTGTAGTCGTCATTGGAGCCTTCCTCATAGCCGTTATGCTCAGTGAGCCACCGGACTATGAGGGTCTCAAGACCGCTTTCTTTTGTGTTTGTGCATTCAGACATGGTTATGCCTCCCTGGCCCTTTCCCTGGCGGCCTTTCCAGCCTCTCTGATTGTTGTGAGATACGCCTCCTCGACAGGAGAAGGTGTCTGCAAAAGAAAGCGCTGGTATTCCTGATTTGCCTTTTCCACAGCCTGTTTGTGGCTTATCCTGCCGGCATCGGCAAGGACTTTTTCTCCCGTGGCAGAGAGAATGCGGTCAAGGTGTTCTACATAGTCGCTCATATACATTGGATGGTGGTGTATTGCCTGCACTTCGGCAAAGTCAAAGTAACCGGAGACGATGTTGTTCAGTATCTTAAGTTCGTCTTCGGTCAGGTAGTTTTTCGCAATGCAGATGTCCTTTGCCGTCGGGAAATCGCCTGAAAAGGTGGTCAGTCCCCTGGTGCGAACCTGTCGGAAATTCCGACAGGTTGATTCTTCATCCAGCTCGCCCTCTTCATAGATATGCTGAATATGCTCTACGACGTTGGTGCGGGAGGCCTGAAAGAGGTTGGCCATCTGCTGCTTGGTGAGCCAGACAGTCTCATCCACAAAGCGGACATCGATTTTTGTGGCGCCGTCTGCCTGATAGATGACGATATCGCCCTGGCTTTCACTGGGGACAGGTGTGCAGGATCTGCTCATTCCTTATCCTCAGGTTCGTCTGCTTCGTTGTCAGTGGCGGTATCGGGCATATCTTCGGTTACGAGTTCGTAATCGGGGATACTGATGTTGCGGACGTCGATTTGGCCGGTGACGGTGTCGGCGATAAGGCGTGTTTTTAGAGCATTTAGAGATTCTACTAAATCCTTTTCTTTTTTTATTGCCTGATTGATTCTTGTCTCAGTTGTATGTACTTTTTCAAGAATATCTTGTTGTTCTTCAATTGGTGGCACAACGATAACGAGATTGCGAATATCTTTAAATCCAATACTTTGGCGAACTCCACCTCCCATACCATAAAATACTTTACATAGATCAGCTACATGAAGCTGTAACTGTAAATATTCAGGGAGCATACCTTTTCTTACTTTTAAACATGTATATGCAGAGGTAATAATTCCTTTTTGAGTTACGAGACCTGTTCGTAAACTTTTGTGATCATTCTGTAAATCTGTCATTCTTAGAATAATATTGCCATCAAAGACGATTTGGTATCCCTCAAAATTTGTAGGTAAAAGACCTGCAGTTGTATTGATATCTTTTTTTACAATTTTGCCATAGCTGAGTGATAGAAGGTTATTTTCTATCATTCCAATATTTTTTATTTGTTGTTCTTCTGCAAAATGAATAAGAGTTTTTTCAGTCCAGTGTTTAGGAATGTACTTAATCCAACTAGTCTTTGCTTTCTTATGTGTAAATTTTGCATTTTGTCCCATAACATAATAGCTAATTATGCTACGTTTTAGCTCTTCTAGAGCCACAATTTTATTCAGTTTAATGTTTATCAGCTTATTGATTCGTGAAACCTTCCAATCAAGATAGCGCACAATCTGCTCCTGTTCATCTTGGGGAGGAACAGGAAGAAGATGATTTTTCAGCTTTGTGTAATCTATATTTTGTCCTTCTCTTATACCAGTCACACAAACAGTAAGAAGATTTATGAATGGCTTGCTTTTCGCAAGATAGCGAAAATATGAAGCAGACATAGGGGCGTGTGGAATAAGAATTGTATAAGCTGGACTTATAATGCCTTGATAATAAGCATATTCAATTCCACCTTGAAAAGAACGTAAGCTTATAACAAAGTCGCCAATACATACTAATTTTAGTAAATGTAAATCTTTTAGAGCTTCAACAGTTCTACTGCCGTATACTGTTTTAGGTACAACTCCCATATTTTGAGAGGCGACTAATAAAGGTTCATTCGGATGTCCTTTTTCCGAACGTTCACCAAACAGTCGTTTCATTTTATGCGTTTGCCAGTGTGACGGAAATTTAGAGAACCATACATCTGGGAAACTGACATAACTTGCATATGCGCTCATTATAGGTCTCCCATGATCTCAGCCAGCAAACCAGATGCCTCTTTCTCAAGGGAGGAGAGACTGTTGAGAATATCGCTCATTTCCCGTAGCTCTACAGGCTTGTAGAAGTACTTCGTAAAGCTGATTTCATAGCCGATCTGGGTTTTCTTCTCATCCACCCAGGCATCGGGCACATAGGTCAGCACTTCGTTTTTCATGAAGGCGTCTATGCCGCCTTCATAGGTAAAGGGAACGTTTTCTGTATCGCGCAGTTCAACGTCAGGTTCACCTACTATCGGCTTTGCCGTAGGATCTTTGCTGGTGATATAGGGACGGATTTTCTTTAGTGTGGATGCTTTCAGCTTTGTGGCTTTTGCAAACTCTGTCCAGTCATCCAGCGGAGCTGCCTTTGCTGCTTCGGCAACGCCTGAAATAGCCAAGACTCTTTCCTCGGCTTTTTTGAAGGCGACAGCAGGGATAGGCTTTTCAGGGTAAATACGCAGGCGGAGCGGACGTTCCATGGTTATATTCCAGTAGCCAAAATCCTCATTGTTCAAGATTTTGCTGACATCGCTTTCTTCCATATCCATGAATATGCGGACGATTTCCTTGCGGATTTCTTCGGTAAATTCACAGTTCTTCTGCCCCATGTTCTTGCGGAGTGGAGCTTTCATTGCCGTTGCGTCAATCAGCTGAATCTTGCCCTTGCGGCGTTCTTCCTTCTTGTTGGACAGAATCCAGATGAAGGTGCCGATACCGGTGTTGTAGAACATGTTCTCAGGGACTGCGATGATTGCTTCTACCAGATCCCTCTCGATCATATAGCGGCGGGCATTGCTCTCTCCGCTTCCGGCATCGCCTGTAAAGATGGAGGAGCCGTTGTGCACTTCGGCAATACGGCTGCCAAGGGTGGTCTCCGTCTTCATCTTTGCCACGTTGTTCAGTAAGAACAGTAGCTGTCCGTCACTTGAACGGGGAATCATGGAGAGCTGGTCACCATTGTCCAGGCACACATTAAAGCGGGAGTCCAGGATTTCCTTCTTGCCGCCCATCTTGTCTGCATCTGTTTTCCAGCTTTTACCGTATGGTGGATTGGAAAGCATGAAGTCAAACGTTTGTGATGCGTTACCGTCCTCGCTCAACGTGGAGCCGTATTTGATGTATTCAGCCTTGTCTCCCTTGAGCAGCATATCCGCCTTACAGATGGCATAGGTCTCAGGATTAATTTCCTGCCCGTAAAGCGGTAGAGAAACTGCCTTATTACGCTCTTCAGCCAGTTTTTTGAGACGTTCCTGAGCTACTGTCAGCATGCCTCCAGTGCCACATGCGCCATCGTACAAGGAGTATGTCGTATCTGTTATTTTATCGGCAACCGGCAAAAAGATAAGATCAGTCATCAGGTCAATAACATCACGGGGCGTGTAATGTTCACCGGCTTCTTCATTGTTTTCTTCGTTAAATTTGCGGAGCAGCTCTTCAAAAATCGTCCCCATGGCGTGGTTGTCCAGGCCAGGATGCTTGATAATGGTCTTTGCTTCGTCTTCGTATACCGGATTCGGGCTGAGATTTATGTCCGGTGAGACAAACTTCTCGATGACTGCGCCGAGAATGCCAGCATCAATCATGGTAGGAATCTGACTGCGGAATTTGAATTTTTCCAGGATTTCCTGAATATTCTCCGAAAAGCCGTCCAGATATGCTTCAAAATCAGCCTGCAGGGTCTGGCTATGCGCCCGGCTGGGAAGATCTTTTAGACGGAGCGAAGAAGCATTGTAAAAAGCATGTCCAGCCGCATCGCACAGTGGTCCAAACTTGTTGGCAACAGTCATCTCATCCAGCGTTTTTTTCGCTTTAATGACAGCATCCTTTGTATCCTCCAAAACGGCGTCCAGGCGGCGGATAACTATCATCGGCAGGATGACATCCCTGTACTTGCCGCGCACGTACACATCCCGCAGGCAGTCGTCCGCAATGCCCCAGATAAAGTTGACGATCTGATTGTGTGTCTGGTTGTCCATGAACTGCTTATCCTTCTTCAATTGAATTGTGGCTATTTGCTCTGTGGAGCATACAGTATGTGCGGTGCAAAATAAACCGCTCTTGCCCCAAATGGCTGCGGGGAGCCATTCAGGCCTTGTTCGATGTTTCCCGTCCTTCCACAGTAATATAGATATTGGGGACTCTTCCTTTAATCACGCCGAGACTGCGCAGTTCTTTGACGGCTTCTTTGGAGATTGGGGCGTGCTTCTGCACCCTGTCGAGCAGGCAGACCGTGGGCAGATCGAAGTCGGGATTGTCAAAGAGCACACGAGTATAGTTTTCGTCCAGGACTTCGCCATAGACTGTGACCCCGACCTGTTGCGGAACAGAGAAATCATACTCAGGCAAGGGGAAGAACTTCTTCTGCTGGATGCGGTAAACATTGCGGATGCCCATGGCCTGCATGTCGATCATGTTCAGCTTCACCATGGTTTCAGCAAGAAGCCGGTTGCGGTACAATGGCGGGCTGTAGTCTGGTTGCAGGACGGTGTCTATGCTTTTTGGCAAAAAGGTCCCCGGGTTTGTCAGGATCAGCTTATCCTCAAACTCATTGAGATAGATCCTGCCACCGCTGGTATAGTCCATATGGGCAATGCAGTTGTTCATGAGCTCGCGTAGCAGCCAGTCATCATATTGCTGTGTTTCTGTCGTAAAAAGCGTGCGCCGGTCTGGCATATAGCGGTACGTCAGCCTTCTGACCTTTTCCAAGGCACGCTCGCCTGCCGTAATAAACGGTACTTTGAAGATGCAGTAGTCTTTGACGAAGTCTTTTGAGTCAAAGAGCCTCCACGATATCTCAGGGGGCGTGCTAAACTTGTAATCATAATCTTCGTTGCCCAGCAGCACCATGGCCGCATTTGTCAGATCCCCGTCAGTCATCAGCCTGAGTTTTGTCAGGAACTCTTCATCGGTCATTCTATCGACCTCTTCGCTGATATGAGGCCGGTTCATCCTTTCCTTGTATTTCTGTCGT
>CAVLCT010000031.1:0-18184 GCA_963661665.1 Bulleidia sp.
GCCTGCAGGCGGGTGTAGGCCATCTTGGCGCCTTTCAGGAAGTCTTCCGTATCAAAGCCGGCAGGAATATTGGTCTGCATTGTTACTGTGCCCATGCCGGCCTGCTGCGTGCCCTGGTCTGAACGAAGGCTGTCCCAGGCAGAACCCATGTTCTGTCCGGCATACTGGCTGTTCTGCTGCTGGGGCTCACGCCAGGTCTGCTGCTGGCCAGCCGTCTGGTATGCCTGCTGCTGTCCTGTCCTGCGTTTGCGGATAAAGGAGAAAATGAGAAATCCGATAAGAGCCAGCAGGATGATGTCCAGGAAGCCACCGCCTCCGCCCAGGCCTGCCCCGCCAAAGAGGGAACCTAAGAGGGAGCCTGCCAGAAGGCCGCCAAGGAGGCCTCCGCCAAAGCCAAGGCCGCCTTTCTTTGCTGCAGCGCCCGGCTGGGCAGCAGGTGCCTGTGCCTGGCGGTTATACTGCATCGGGTTCTGGGCAGGGGAGCTCATGGAAGGCTGGCTGCCAAAGGATTTTTTGCCGCCTATGCGGGCTGCTTCGGCCACATCGGCTGTAATGGCAACGGTAGAGACAGCAAGAAAACAGGATGCAAGAAGAATTGTAAGAAGTTTTCTCATATTTGCTTGTATTGTGTGCCGGTCACCCCGGACGGTAAAAAGAGATAAGAGCGAGATACAAAAACTGACACGCAGGAAATAATAACAGTATATCCTGCAATAACCTATCATAGTAGTAATAAAGCCTGCCCGCCAGTTTGACAAGAAGCGGACGGGGATTTTTTTAGACTGTGCAGCATTGTGCAAAGCTGTCCGCAAGGAGACGGAAGATTGTCCGAAAAGCCGTAAGCGAAAAACATCCTACAGTTCAAGGCTGTCCTGGTTCAGCAGAAAATCCATGATGCCCATGATGACGATGCCTTTTTCGTTGCGCCACAGCTTGATATTGTCCCGCACCACGATGATTTTTTTGAAGGAGTCGTCAATGCGGACCAGGGCATTCTGTTCCTGTTCCATCTTTTCACGGTCCGGAATGGCAAAGGCCGACTGGACATAGTATCTCCGGCTGCCCTTGTTGCATACAAAATCGACTTCCAGCCTTTTGCGCACGACTTTTCCTTCTGCGTTTCTTTCAGCATGTCCGACGATGCCCACATCGACATTAAAGCCTCTGACCAGCAGTTCGTTGTAGATTATGTTTTCCATAATGTGGTTTTCTTCCTGCTGGCGGAAATTAAGCTGCGCATTGCGCAGTCCTGTGTCTGTGAAATAGTATTTGAAAGGAGAGGCTATGTATCTCTTGCCTTTTATATCGTAGCGTTCTGCCCTGCTGATGAAAAAAGCGTCCTGAAGATAGCCGATATAGGTTGCGATGGTTTTGTCACTGGCTGTGATGCCGTTGCTCCTGAATGTACTGGCCAGTTTGGTGGGATTGGTAAGCTGCCCTGTGGCTGAAGCCAGGACATTGAGCAGTGCCGGCATGATATTGTCCCCGCGCAGGTTGTAGCGGTTTTCGATATCTTTCAGGTACAGTTCCCTGCAAAGGCCTGTCAGATACCCCGATTTCAGTTCGTCGCTTTTGCGGCTTAAGATGAGGGGCAGTCCGCCATAGGTGTAATAGTCTTTCCATGCGTCATTTATGTCGCCATGACAGGCTGAAACAAACTCGGAAAAAGAGAGCGGGCGGACACGTACTTCGTCTCCGCGCCCCCTGAACTCAGTCAGGATATCCGATGAGAGAAATTTTGAATTGCTTCCCGTTACATAGATGTCCACGTTGTTCAGGCGGATCAGGCCGTTGAGCACAGACTCAAAGTTTGGGCATAGCTGTACCTCGTCCAGAAATACATACCACATGCCGTCATCTGTCAGGCGTTCCTTGATGTAGGCGTTCAGCTTCTTGCGGTCACGCAGTTCCTCAAAGTCATCGTCATCCAGCGCAATGGAAATAATCCTGGACGGATCAACGCCTGATTCAGTCAGGTAGCGCCAGTAGAGCCTGAAAAGAAGGTATGACTTGCCACAGCGCCTGATGCCGGTAATGACCTTAATCAGGCCGTTCTCCCTGCGATCTGTGAGCCTTTTGAGGTACAGGTCCCGCCTGATTTCTTCCATGTGCCGTACTCCTTGTTTCGGAAAAATGTATATTGTTGCATTTTCCCGAAATACAGGCAGAAAGCGCATCTCTTAAGCGCCCATGCCTTCAAATGTTTACTACCTGTTTTCTTATTACGGAAATTTGCAACAAATAGCAATTTTCCGTAATAGCAGGGGAAGAAGGCTTGCCATGTTTTTTTCAGGCGGAAAGAATTTTTCCTGCGTCCTGCCTTTGCAAATGCCATCCTTTTCTGTCCCTGCTTTGCTGCACCGGATCAGCATGGAATGCGGTTGTTGAGATTGCAGGTAGAAAAGTGCACAATAGGGGCGTCAGTATTCAGGAAGACAGAATACATGCCTTGTGCTGCATGAGGCATGTGTGCTTTTGCGCATATGCCGGACTTTTGCTCAGCCGGAAGGGCAGGCAGGCTCAGGATACGTCAGACAATACTACCTCGTTGTGCGGGGGACTCCATATGATTCGTATACAGGAAATTCTCGACAAGGTTGTTGCCACCAACAAGAACGCCAATCTGGAACTTATCCAGAAGGCCTATGTCTTTGCGGCCACAGCCCATGCCGGCCAGGTGCGCCTGTCCGGCGAGCCCTATCTTTCCCATCCTCTGGCTGTCGCCGATACCCTTGCCGGCATGGGATTTGACGAGCCCACCATAGCAGCCGGCCTTCTGCACGATACTGTTGAGGACACCTCGGTCACCATCGACGACATTGCCGAAAACTTTGGCGACGAGTGTGCCGACATCGTGGACGGCGTGACCAAGATCAGCCGCATCCCCTTTGACAACAAGGAAGAAGCCCAGGCCGAGAACATCCGCAAGATGATCCTGGCCATGAGCCATGACATGCGCGTCATCATGGTGAAACTGGCTGACCGCCTGCACAACATGTCCACCCTGGATTTCCAGAAGGCCTACAAGCAGAAGCGCATAGCCCAGGAAACCATGGACATCTATGCGCCCCTGGCCAACCGCCTTGGCCTCTACGTCCTTATGCGCCGTCTTGAGGACATGAGCTTCAAGTACCTGCGTCCCGATGTCTACAACCTGATTGACCACTGGCTTGATGCCCATCAGGTGGTGGAGAAGCGCATAATTGAGAAGGTCGTGGCCATGCTCAAGGAATTCCTTGCAGGTGCCGGCATAGAGGGCGAGGTCTACGGGCGCATCAAGCACAAGTACAGCATTTACAAAAAGATGCAGGCCGAGTCCCTGACCCTGGACGAAATGCACGACATCATGGCCTTCCGCGTCATCGTCAAGGAGCTCAAGGACTGCTACACAGCCTTGGGCCTTGTGCACCAGCAGTGGAAGCCCGTGCACGGCAGGTTCAAGGACTATATTTCCATGCCCAAGGCCAACGGCTACCAGAGCCTGCACACCACCGTTATAGGGCCTGACGGCGAGCGCATCGAAGTCCAGATCCGCACCGAGGAAATGCACAGGCAGGCCGAGCACGGTATCGCTGCACACTGGCTCTACAAGGAGCATGGCCGCATCAACAGCAAGGACCTGGCCCAGTTCTCCTGGCTCAACGAGATTTTTGAGCGCCAGAGGGAAGAAGCTGACTCCAAGGAGTTCATGCATGCCCTCAAAATGGACCTCTTCCAGGACGAGGTCTACGTGTACACCCCCGCAGGCGATGTCAAGGAACTGCCAGAAGGGGCAACGCCCCTGGACTTTGCCTTCCATGTGCATACCAAGGTGGGCCAGCACTGCGCCGGTGCCAAGGTCAACGGCAGGCTTGTTCCCTTGGGGCGCGTGCTCAAGAACGGCGATACTGTAGAAATTATTACCGATCCTGCCCGCAATCCCAACCGCGACTGGCTCAAGTTTGTCAAAACGGCCAAGGCCCGCAACCGCATCCAGCATTATTTGAGGACAGAAGAGCGCCAGCGTGCCATACAGCTGGGGCGCGAAATGCTGGAAAAGGAAGGCCGCAAGGCAAGCATCAATACCGGCAAGGCAGCCAAGGAAGGGCAGCTGGCCATTGTGGCCCAGGATATGAATTTTGACGGGATTGACGAGCTGTACGCAGGCTTAGGCTATGCCCATGTCACGCCGCGCAAGGTTCTGAACAGGCTCTATGCCGTGCTGCATCCGGAGGGGGCAAAGGAACTGGGAAAGGAAGCAGAAGTCCAGGAGGCTGTGCAGGAACAGCCCAAGACAAAGCTTCCGGCCGGCGGTGTCTCCATTTCCGGCGTGGACGGTGTTCTGATGCGTTTTGCCCAGTGCTGCAACCCAGTGCCTGGCGACCCCATCGTCGGATATATCAGTCGCGGTGCGGGCATTACCGTGCACAGGGCGGACTGTCCCAATGTTCCCAACATGGAGCCTGAGCGCCTTATTTCTGTTCACTGGGAAGGAACTGAGCAGGAAGAGGAAAAGCCCTACAATGCCGGCATTTTCGTCATCTGCCGCAATGTCAGCGGTACGATGGCCGCAGTTGCCCAGGTTATGGCTGATGCCAAAATCAATATCAACACCCTGTCGGTCAAGCCCCTGGTGGACGGCCGCTCAACCATGCATCTGGTGGTCGAGGTGAAGAACACCACCGAGCTGTATGAACTGATAGAAAGCATCCGCAAGCTTCCTGCCGTTCTGGAAGTCGTCAGGGATGACGAGAATGCGGACAATACAGGAGCTGCTTCGTAAAGCCGCCCGGATAAGAATACATACAAGCAACAGGAAATCGTCAGGCAAGTCTGGAGAGGAGTCTACATGGCGCGTATTTTATATGGCATTCACGGTACAGGACATGGGCACGCCATGCGCGGCCTGACCATTGCCCGCAGGCTGAAACAGCATCAGTTTCTCTTTGTCTGCGCAGATGACGCTGTTTCTGTCCTGTCTCCTGAATTTCCAGTGCATCAGATTCCCAACCTGGGCACTGTCTTCAAGGACTACCACGTCGATTTTCACGAGACCATAAGCCGCGCCCTGCCCCTTTTGTGGAAGAGGGAGCAGTATATCCGGGAGCTCTGCGACCTTATCCATGCCTTCGGTCCTGACGTGTGCATGACGGATCTTGAGTACTTTGTGCCCAGGGCCGCCGAGCGCTGCGATCTGCCCTGCCTAAGCCTTGGCCATCAGCATGTTATCACCTGCTGCAAGCACAAGAACCTGCCTGGCAACATGTGGTGGGACACCTTTTTGCAGGGGCTGACGCCCAAGTATCTTTTCAGGCCCACAGAGGCCAACCTCATTGTCTCCTTCTACCAGCCTCCTGTGCTCAAGAGGTACAAGGCCCGCGTTGTTCCGCCCATTTTGCGTGACCAGGTCCTTGCCGCAACGCCTTCCGATGAAGGGCACGTCGTGGTGTACCAGAGCAATTCCACCAGTCCTGAGCTTATTTCCTTCCTGAAAAAGGCCACCAAGAGAACATGTTACGTGTTTGGCTACAGGCAGGAAGAAGGGCAGGACGGCAATATCGTCTATATGAAGAAGAGCGAGGACGGCTTTTTGCGCCTTTTGGCAGGCTGCTCCTATGTCATACAGGGCGGCAGCCATACGCTCATGACCGAGTCCCTGTACCTTGGCAAGCCAGTCCTGACCATACCGCTCAAGGGCATGGTAGAGCAGCGCTATAATGCCTGGTACCTGGAAAAGCTGGGCTATGGCATGCAGGCCGACATGGAAAAGCTCTCCCCCGATCTTTTGCTGCGCTTTGAAGCAAAGCTGGACCAGTTTAAGAGCGCCATTGCCCAGGGACATTTCTGCGGCAATGACATTGTCTTCGGCCTGGTGGACAACTTTATCAGGACGAAAAAGCTGCCTGAGACAGGAGAGCCGCCTGTGGTGGAAGAAAAGGAGAAAAAATCCTCTGCCTTCAGGCTGCTGGCGCCTGAGGACATGTGCTGGGAAGAAGTGCAGAAGAGCATGGATCCCTTCAGAAAGAGGAAGCGTCCCGCTGCAAAATAGCAGTGGAAACATGCAGTCCCATACGTACTCATGCACAGATGACAAAATATGCCATATAACGGAACAGGAACGGGAGCATCAGGCTTAACGAACCATTGTTCCGTTTTTTTTGAGAGGACAAAACGTGATAATTAAGACAGCACAGCGCAATATCCTGCGTCTTCTGGTATTGCTGCTTTTGCCATGCCTGTCTTTTGCCTTTGTGAGCCAGGCCTGTGCCGGCGAGGCAAAAGGGCAGGGCGTGCAGCAGGAAAAAGCCCAGGCAAAGCCTGCTGTTCCAGGCTTCAGTGTTGCAGTGCCCAATGAAACCGTCTTCAGGCTGTCCAACGGCCTGACAGTCTACCTTATAGAGGACAAGCGCTTTCCCATGGTCTGCACCAGGCTGTATGTCCGCACAGGTTCGACCCATGAGACTCCTGAGCAGTTTGGCATAAGCCACGTGCTTGAGCACATGGTATTCAAGGGTACAAAGACACGTCCCACAGGACAGATAGCCAAGGAAGTCGAGGCTCTTGGCGGCTACCTCAATGCCTACACGAGCTTTGACAAGACATGCTATCTCACTGACATGCCGTCAAAGGAATGGAAGACCGGCATAGACATCGTGCGCGACATGGCCTTCAATCCCCTTCTGGATGCAGGCGAGCTTGAGCGCGAAAAGCCAGTCATCATTTCCGAGATGGAAGGCAAGGAAGACGAGCCGGGACAGCGCCTTTTCCTGGAAATCCAGAAGGCGTCCCTGAAGGGCACGCCCTACGGGCATCCCATCATAGGCACAAGGGAAACTGTGAAGGCAGTAACCCCTGAGTCCTTAAGAGCCTACATAGACCGCTGGTACCAGCCGCAGAACATGATGCTCCTGGTGGCAGGCGACATGGATGTGAAGGCTGTGCAGGCCTATATCGAGAAAGGCTTCGGCTCCCTTGCCAACAAGGACGCCTTTGAAGGCGAGGCCCCTGTTGAGCTCTCTTCCATAGAGCCTCAGGAAAGGACCGGCGTGACAAGGGGTGCCTGGAACAAGGTCTATCTGCAGCTGGCCTTCCCGGTTGCAGGCTTAAAGGACTACAATGCCCTGCATCTGGACATGCTGAGCATGATGCTGGCAGGCGATGCCACATCCCTCTTTGAGCGCAAGTACCGCCATGACAGGCATCTTGTGGACAGCATTGATGTCAGCAATGCCGGCTTTTCCAGGCTAGGCCTTTTTGAAGTGTCCGTAGTCATGGACGCTGACAAGACAGGGGAAGTCTTTACGTCCCTTGTCAGGGATTTGCGGGATCTGTCCATGAAAAGCTTTTCCAAGGCCGATCTGGACAGGGCCAGGCTCAATACGCTGGACAGCTATGACAGGGCCGGTGAGACGCTCTCAGGCCTTACTTCCTGGCGCGGCATGATGCAGCTTGACCTTGGCGGACGCCAGGGCGAGGCCAATATACGCGCCTTTATCGACGATATTGACCTGGAAAGCATAGGCAGAACCTATGCACAGTACGCCAGGCCTTCCGCAGTCAGGGTGCGCGCCCTGGTGCCCCAGAAGGCAGAGATTCCGGATCTGGCTGCCATTCTGGACAAGGAATGGCCTGTCCCTGCCAAAAGCAGTGACAAGACAAAAGCAGACGTGCAGGCATATGAAACGCTGACGCTTGACAACGGCATGCGCATCGTCCTGCAGCCTGACACGGCAACGCCGTATTTTTCCCTGACGCTGATGGCCCAGGGCGGCAACAGCCTTATTGATGCCCAAAAGGCAGGCCTGCCCCAGCTTGTAGCCGCACTGCTTGGCGATGGCGCAGGCGATATGGACAAGGAGGCCTTTGAAAGGAAAATGGCTGAAAAAGCCATAAGCCTTGGCGCCTCTGCCAGCAGGAGTTCCTTCTCCCTTGCTGCCACAGGCCCTGTCAGGTATACGGACGATCTGCTTGGCCTGCTCAGGACCATGATGACTGCCCCCCGCTTTGACAAGCAGGAGCTGGCCAGGGAAGTCAGGGACATGAATGCGGCCAGGACAATGCGTGACGAGGATCCCATGGGCAGGCTGTCTGCAAGCCTGTGGCCTATGCTTTTCGGAAGCCACCCCTATGGCCTTGATTCTCTAGGCAGCAAGGAGTCTCTTGCTTCCTTCACCAGGGAAGATGTTGCCGCCTTCTGGAAAAAGCAGTCCTCCATGCCCTGGGTTTTGTCTGTGACAGGATCCTATGACAGGGAGGCCATACTTGCCTTTGCCCACAGCTTTGCAAAGCCTGCCTCAAAGGAGATGCAGCTTGCGGCACCTGCATGGGGAAAGGAAAAGTCGCTGACAGTGTCCCTTCCTGACAAGAACAAGGCCCATGTTGCCGAAGTCTTTGCCACGGTTCCCAGGACGCACCCCGATGCGCCGGCCCTGATGATGCTTGATGCCATCCTTTCAGGACAGAGCGGCCTGTTGTTTTCCCAGATGCGTGACAAGGACAGCTTGGGCTATACAGTCAC
This sequence comes from Bulleidia sp., assembly GCA_963661665.1. Classification (GTDB taxonomy): domain Bacteria; phylum Desulfobacterota; class Desulfovibrionia; order Desulfovibrionales; family Desulfovibrionaceae; genus Desulfovibrio. The sequence goes on from CAVLCT010000031.1 coordinate 8,498, forward strand.
AAGCCAGTGCACCTTTTTCCCGACGACTGGCCTGCTGCTCTTCTATGCAGGCACAGAGCCCGGGAAAATTGACGATGTGAAGGCAGGCTTTGCCGGCATCATCAAAGATGTGTGTGACAAGGACCTCTCCCCTGAGCTTCTTGAGGCCGGGTGGAGGACTCTTGAAGGGCAGTATGTGCGTGCCCGCCAGAGCCTGGGTGCCAGAAGCGCCATTGCTGCATCAGAAGTCCTGCTGGGACAGCCCCGCGACTTTGGCCGCGTTCTGCTTGACAAGGCAAAGCTCCTAAAGCCTGCCGATATCAGGCGCGTTGCTGCGACCTACCTGCATGACGGCTATGAAATTATTGTCCGGCCGTAAAGCCGTGCGCAAATAACAAAATCGTAAAAGGGAGGAAGGGCCTGCCTTAAGGGCAGGCCCGAACATAGTATGGATACCAAAGATCTGTTTTCACTGCTTGTCTGCCCCAAATGCCGTGCCAAGGTTGAGCCTGTGCCCTCTGCCGATGCTGCCGAAGGCCTGCGCTGTGCAGCCTGCGGCTGTGTGTATCCTGTCAGGGAAGGAATTCCGGTGATGCTGATGGAAGAGGCCCTTTCTGACAGCCAGTGGCAGTCCGGAATGCGCAATAAGGGGGACAAGTAATGCGGCTGCTCATTGCCTCTGACATCCACGGTTCTGTTGAGTCTTTGTCCTTTCTTTTAGAGAAGGCCCGCCTTATGAAGCCTGACAGGACAGTGCTTTTGGGCGATATCCTCTATCATGGTCCCCGCAATCCACTGCCTGGCAACTACGGTCCCAAGGGCATGCCTGACATGTTCAGGGAGTTGATGGAATTGTGTCCCCTTTCTGCAGTGCGCGGCAACTGTGATGCCGAAGTGGACCTCTTTGTTCTGCCTTTTTCCATGCCCGAGTCGCTGTGGCTGGTCGATGGCAAGCTGGAAATTTTTGCCAGCCACGGCAACCATCTGCCTGAGGTTCCGCCCATGCCGGCAGGCTTTGCCAGAAGGACTGTTTTCCTGCGCGGTCACACCCATGTGCCAAGAGCCGAGGAAATTGACAGCTATATCTTCTGGAACCCGGGCTCCATCAGCCTGCCCAAGCACGGCTATGAGCGCTCCTATGCTGTCTATGAAGACGGGCTCTTTTCTGTCCGCAATCTGAACGACAAGGTGCTTATGGAATACGATGCCAGGGATCTTGTGAAAGGAACAGAACGTGGCTAGCCCTCTCTTTCAGCTTAAAGATGGAATACGCCTGGTTCTGGCATCCGGTTCGCCAAGAAGGAAGGAATTCCTAGAGTCATGGGGCATTCCCTTCACCTGCCGCCCCGTATCAGGGGAGCCTGATCCTGTGGCAGGGGAGGCTGCCTCTGCCTTTGTGAGCCGCTGTGCTGAGTTCAAGCTGGCGCATTCCATGCAGGCGCCACATGAGCTTGTCCTTGCGGCAGACACGGTTGTTGCCCTGGACGACAAAATCATGGGCAAGCCCTGTGACCAGGATGAGGCTCTGGACATGCTCATGTCCCTGTCAGGCAAGGTGCATCAGGTTATGACGGCAGCAAGCATCTCCTATCCTGACAAGACGATTGTCAGCACCTGTTCTGTCTGCCATGTTTATATGCCTGACTGGGACAGGGAAACCCTGCGTGCCTATGTGGCGACAGGGGAAAGCATGGACAAGGCAGGAGCCTATGCCATACAGGGAAAGGGCGCTTTTCTCATTGACAGGATAGACGGATCCTGGAGCACAGTGGTGGGACTGCCCGTAAGCTGGCTTGCCAGGGAGCTTGCCGCCAAAGGCATCCTTCTGCCGGCACAATCTTCCTGTTAGCCTGAATTCCGGCTGAAACGAAAAAAGCAAAGACAACGGGGTCGTCCTTTTTGTCTTTGCTTTTTGGTATACCCAATAATTGGGTATAGATTGAGAATGGTGTTTTGTACTATAATCTGACAGAAATCTGTTATTTCATAAGCGGCAGGCAGTCCGGGTGAAGAGAGATATGAACTATCTTTTTGAGGCGGATAAGGCCAGACGCAGGATGTGGCCATGCGTTTTGCCTGATAACAATGTCAGGAACCACACCAGGGAGAAGAATATGTGCAAGCATCTCTTGAAGAAATTTTCCATTTGCCTGTTTGTTGCTGTCTTTGTCGTCCTGACAATGAACAGCGATGCCGGTGCCGGTCCCTTGAGCATCAAGGTGACTCACTCTGATGCCGGAGGCATAAAAGACTCCAAGCAGACTATCATTTTTTCGATGACGGTCAAAAACACATCCAGGCATGAGTACATCAGGCGGCTTAAGTCCGTGGAAGCCGAGATTATCGGTGATCTTGGCAATGACCGCGAAACCTACAAGCGCAAGATTGATGTAAATTATACCTTTAATCCTCCGCTTGGCCCTGGGGACTCAAAAAAGCTCACGACCCGTTTTAAGCGCAAGGTTAATCCGGACAAGGGCTGGTACAAGTACAGAGATGTGAAGATCCGCGTGCTCAAGTACAATTTCGACAGAGCCAGTTAGTCCTGCACCGTACATGGCAATATGACCGGGAATCCGGTTCTGTTTCTTGATACATGCGTGGGAAGATGGTTGCGTCCATGGTCCCACGCATGTTTTGACATACTGGTAGCAATGAGCTGGCAGGCTGTAACGGACAGTGAATAGTTTTTGTTTTTCCTGCCCGGTCCGGATGTACAGCTGAAACGAAGAAAGCAAAGACAAAGGGGATGGCCGTCCTTTTTGCCTTTGCTTTTTTGTTGCCTTCTAGCTGTTTGACGGCTTGCGCTGTGCCCGTATGGCTGCCACAAGGGTTTCATCCAGGGTGGGGTGGGCTACCATGAAGGAATCAAGCCTGGCACCGCTGTACTGCCCTATGAGAAGAAGCTGCGCCGACAGGGTCAGCTGCGAGACATTGGCTCCTATGGCTGCAATGCCCACGATGCTGTCATTGCGCCAGACAACCTTGACAAAGCCATACGGGTTGCCGCAGGCCTGCGCCATGACGTTGGAGCCAAAGTGCACTTTTGAGACATAGACATCGCCGCCCGTGGCCATGGCCTCCCTTTCGGTGACGCCGACACGCATGATTTCCAGGCTGCCATGAAAACAGGAAGGGCAGGGGCCGGGGATATAGGGCGTCTGGACTTCGCCCAGGATGCTGTGTGCCACATACTGCCCCTGATGGGCTGCCGCATGGGCCAGCAGGATCTTGCCATTTACATCGCCAATAGCCCAGGAAGACAATGATGACTTGAGGAAGAAGTCGGTAGTGATAAAGCCGCGGCGGTTGCGGGCAACACCCGCAGCCTCGGCATTAAGGTTCTGGGTATTGGGCATGCGGCCTGAGGCTATAAGGCCTTTCTGGGCTGTGTACGTTGCACCGTTGGCCAGTGTCAGCCTGGCTCGGCCCTGGCTGTCACAAAGCATGGAGACAGCCCTGACGCCTGTCAGGCACACTGCTCCGCGGCGCTCAAGGTGCAGGCGCATGTGCATGCCTATATCGCTGTCTTCCGTGGGACAGAGCTGCGGGGCTGCCTCGGCAATGGTGACAGCGCAGCCCATATGCAGGAAGAAGTCAGCCAGCTCGATGCCTATGGTTCCGCCGCCACAGATGATAAGGCTTTCCGGAATGGCTCTCTGCTCAAGTATGGAGGTGCTGCCCAGGATGGTTTCGCCATCAGGCGTAAGATCCGGGTAGGTAGAAGTCCTTGATCCGCAGGCAAAAATGATATTTTTCGTCGTATACGTCTGCCTTGCTCCGTCTGCGCCTTCAATTTCCAGCGCTGACGCAGAAAGGCAGCGGGCATGCCCGCTGATGATGTGTACGCCGGTGCCTGTGAGCTCTGAGGTGGCTACCTTGCGTGAGGCTTCGACAAAGGAACGGATCCGCTCGCGCAGGGCAGGGAAATTGACCTTTTCGCTGCCTTCTATAATGCGGCCCCTGGCAAGGTTTTCTATCATGCCCAGCGGCGCTACAGCCCCCAAGAGAAGCTTGGTCGGGACACAGCCGCGGTTCAGGCAGGTGCCTCCCACCTCGCGGTCTTCCACAATGGCAACGGCTCTGCCTGCCCGTCCCAGAATCTTGGCACAGGCTATGCCGCCTGGTCCTGCCCCGATAACGACATCGTCAAAGTCATGCATTGCTGCCTCTCAAAAAATGGCTTTTGTGTTATCTTGTGTATTCCGTATGCAGTCCGCCCATATGTATCCAATATGGCGCCTTGAAGATGTTTTTACCTGTTAGCCCGAACTTAGTCCATAGCCCAGCTCCCTGTTACAGCGCAGGCAAGCCAGAAGCATGGCAGGCAAAAAAAAAACGCCCCGGATTTTGTCCCGGGGCGTCCATATATTTTGCCTAAAGAAAGCTCTTTGCTTAGTCCTTGAAGGGAGACAGCTCGCGCAGCTGCTTGATAAGCGGCGGCACCTTCTCAATCACAAAGTCCACTTCTTCCTGCGTGTTGTAGCGGCACAGGGAGAACCTGGTGGAGCTGTGGGCATACTTGAAGGGGACGTTCATGGCATGGAGCACATGGGAGGGCTCAAGGGAGCCGGAGGTGCAGGCAGAACCGGAGCTTGCGCAGATGCCGTACTCATTGAGCATGAGCAGCACGGCCTCGCCCTCGATATTGCGGAAGGCAATATTGGTTGTGCCGGGCAGCCTGTTTTCCGTGTCGCCGTTGACCAGTGTGTCGGGAACGGAGGACGTAATGCCCTTTTCCAGGCGGTCGCGCAGGGCGGAAACCCTGGTGATTTCATCAGAGAGGTTCTTGGTTGCCAGCTCGCAGGCAACGCCAAGGCCGACGATATAGGGCACGTTTTCCGTACCGGCACGCCTGCCGCCTTCCTGATGGCCGCCGCGCATGAAGGGACGGAAGCGGACGCCCTTGCGGACGTACAGTATGCCTATGCCCTTGGGAGCATGGAGCTTGTGCCCTGAAATCGAGAGCATGTCCACAGGCATCTTGTCCAGGTTGATTTCCACCTTGCCTGCGGCCTGCACAGCGTCCGTGTGGAAGAGGATGCCCTTTTCCTTGGCCAGTTCTGCCAGCTGCTGGATGGGGTAGATGTTGCCCACTTCGTTGTTGGCGAACATGACGGAGACAATGGCCGTGTCCGGAGTCAGGGCTTCTTTGTATTCGTCCAGGTCAAGGCGTCCCTTGCCGTCAACACCAAGGCGGGTCACCCTGTAGCCCTTGCGCTCCCACATGGCCACGGTCTGCAGGATGGCAGGATGCTCCACGCAGGTGGTGACAATGTGGCGCTTGTCCTGCTGTGTTTCCAGGGCAGACCAGATGGCGCTGTTGTCGCTTTCGGTGCCGCAGGAGGTGAAGATGATCTCGCTGGGCTTGCAGTGCAGCATTGCAGCTACCTGCTCGCGTGCCGTCTTCACGTATTTGGCAACCTGGCCGCCAAAGGTGTGCATGCTTGAGGGGTTGGCCCAGTAGGTGGTGAAGAAGGGCTGCATGGCCTCAGTTACTTCGGGAGCCACCATGGTGGTGGCGTTGTTGTCAAAGTAAACGGTTTTCATGGCCTATGCCTCTTCCACTGTGATGTCGGGTTCTACCTGCATGCGCATAATCTGCTCGATATAGCCCTTGACTGTTGCCTTGGAGGCAGGACAGCCCTGGCAGTGGCCTTTCAATGCCACGTAGACGGTCTTGTCCTTGATGTCCTTGAGCTCGACATCGCCGCCGTCAGCCTGCAGCTGCGGCCTGATGAGCTGGATGGCAGACATGACTTTCTGCATGCGCTCAAGGTTGGTGAGAGGCGCTGCAGAGGTGGCACAGGCCTCGTCCTTCTTGTGCATGTCTGAAAGCAGGGGCTTGCCGGAGACAGGCGTATCGGGAAGCTCGCCGGCACGGATCTTCAGCTCGCGCTCAAGAATTTCGGCAATTTCATCCAGGCAGTTCTGGCAGCCGCCGCCGGCCTTGGTGAAGGAGGTAACGTCTTCCAGGGTGGAGAGATTGTTCTCGCGGATGGCCTTGATGATGGTCAGGTCCGTGACATTGAAGCACTTGCAGACAAGCTTGCCTTCTTCCTGGGCCTTGGGCATGGGAGGCTCGCCCTTCCACTGCCTGATGGCTGCCTCAAGGGCTTCCTGTCCCATGACAGAACAGTGCATTTTTTCCCTGGGCAGGCCGTCAAGGGCTTTTGCTATGTCGGCATTCTTGATCTTGAGGGCATCTTCCACATGCATGCCTATGACCATGTCAGTCAGCACAGAGCTTGAGGCAATGGCCGAGGCACAGCCGAAGGTCTCAAAGGTGGCCTTCTGGATCACGCCCTTGTCATCAATTTTGAGGTACAGCTTGAGTGCGTCGCCGCAGGCAAGGCTGCCGACCTCGCCGATGGCGTTGGCATCTTCCATGGGACCGGCATTGTGCGGTTTCAGGAAAAAATCCTGAACTTTTTGGGAGTACTCCCACATGACGTATCGCTCCTTTGCCCTTTAAGACTGAGCCTCAAGGACATGTATCAGGTTCAATGTATTAGTAGTACTATGGTGATTATTCCTGTTCAGGGCAGACAAAGGACAAATCCGGGATGGATATGTGTGCCTCGCTGTTGCCAGTCTGGCTGTCCTGGGCAAGATCCTTCAGGGTCTTGTTGCGCAGGAAAGACCGGATATGCTCGTCATATTCCTTCCAGAAAGACACTGTGCTGCATTTGTTCTTGCGCGGGCAGCGCTCTTCTGCAAGACACCGTACCGGGGACAGGTCTCCTTCAAGAAAGCTTATGACTTCCTCAAGATTGATATCTTCGGGACGCCTGTTTAAGGCATAGCCTCCATTGGTGCCACGCACGGCCGTCATGATGTTCAGAGGACGCAGGGCCCTTGCAATCTGCTGCAGATAGCCCGATGAGATGTTTTCCTTTTTGCCTATTTCATTCAGCTGAAGGCGTTCTCCTTCGGGGAGTGTTGCCAGGCAGAGAAGAAAACGGAGACCGTAGCGTGTTCGTGTTGAGAAGGCCATGGATTGTTCCCTGTTGCGGAAGGAATATGCAATGTGCGCACAGGATGCGCAGGTTGCTGACTGAGCTTGCAGTGAAGCTCTGAGCCTGAACGCAAACTGTACTCAAAAAAGGCAGTTTCTGCAATTTTGGGCAGGCTGGCTACTTCTGATGGGTAAAGCCGTATGGCGTTTCCTGATAGACATAGTAGTTCAGCCAGTTTGTGTAGAAAAGATGGCCGTGGGCGCGCCAGTTCATAACGGGCGTGGCATCGGGATTGTCATTGAAATAATAGTTCTTGGGCGGGTTGATGGGCAGTCCCTTGGCAAGGTCGCGCTTGTACTCAAGATCCAGCGTCTCGCGGTCGTATTCGAGATGCCCTGTCATAAAGACCTTGGTGTGATCCCTGCTTTCCACAACGGCAACGCCGGCTTCCCTGGACACTGCCAGGATTCTTAAGTCATCCACCTTGCGGATGTCTTCTTCCATGACGCCGGTATGCCTGGAATGTGGCGCCCAGAACTGGTCGTCAAAACCGCGGAAGAGCTTGCTGGTGGGATCCAGAATGTCATGGCTGAAGATGCCGAAGCGCTTGCTGGGCAGGTCGTATTTGGGAATGTCGTAGAAGTAGTACATTCCGGCCATGGCAGCCCAGCACAGATATAATGTAGAGAAGACCTTGCCGGATGATGCCCAGGCCATGATGGTGGAGAGCTCTTTCCAGTAGTCCACTTCCGAAAAGGCCAGCTGCTCCACAGGGGCGCCGGTGACGATCATGCCGTCGAAAAAGCTGTCCTTGATTTCGTCAAAGGTCTTGTAAAAGCGGTCCAGATGGGCAAGGGGCGTGTTTTTTGAAACATGCTCCTTGGTGCGCAGGAGGGTAATGTTGACCTGCAAGGGACTGTTGCCAAGGACGCGCAGAAGCTGTGTCTCAGTGGTAATCTTCGTGGGCATGAGGTTTACTATGACTATGTCCAGAGGACGGATGTCCTGCGTTGTGGCACGGTCTTCGGTCATCACGAAGATGTTTTCCCCTTCCAGGGTTGTCCTGGCGGGCAGATCAGAGGGAATTCTAATGGGCATAATGCGGTCCTGAAGCAACGTCCCGGGGACTGAAGGTCCGGGTAAAAGATGCTTATGTTCTGTACAAAAACAGTATGTTGCTACAAAAATAGGAAGTATGTTGCCTCTGTCAACAGGCAGACGGGCTAGTTTTTGAAACTGCTTTGCAATTTCTGCGGCATTTTGCCAGGAAGCCCGGGCAAGGCCTGCAGGTCACGCATACTGCAGGAGTTCTTCGGCCTTCCTGACAAGGGCAGAGGCATTTGCGCTGGCCAGTTCTTCTTCTCCGCGAAAGCCCCAGGTGACGCCAATGGAGAAAAGGCCGGCATTGGCAGCTGTCTTCATGTCAACATTGCTGTCGCCTACATAGGCGCAGGTTTCCCTGGTGGCGCCAAGTTCGGCTATTGTTTCGTTTACAGCAGCAGGGTCGGGCTTTAAGGGGACTCCGTCCCTGCCTCCGTGCACAACTGAGAAGATGCCTGGGAAGAAATAGCTGACAAGCTCCTTTGTCTCAGGATCGGGCTTGTTGGAGAGGACAGCCATGGAGACGTTTCGTTTCTTCAGTTCTGACAGGGCTTCTGGTATGCCGTCATAGGGCTTTGTCCTGACATGGAGGGAGGCATGGTAGAGGGCCTTTCCTTCATTGATGAGTTCCTGCAGGGCCTGATCTTCAAGGTTTTCCAGGACTGACGGCGGCAGGACACGTTTGGTCAGCATGGCAAAGCCGTTGCCCACAAACTGGCGGTAGGCATTGTCCTCATGCTGCGGCCAGCCATGCCTTTGCAGCATGGTGTTGCAGGCATTTGCGATATCGCTCAAAGTGTTGAGCAGCGTTCCGTCCAGATCAAAGATAAAGGCTTTATACGGCATGGCTGTTCCTTGTAGGGCAGGCAGTTCTCTTGCCCGGGCATAAGACATAGTCTAAAAATGACAGGCGTTACGTAGCACGGACGGCGTTCATTTTCCAGTTGCCAGCATGGCAGTGTTGGAGGCCGTATTGTAGGGGGATAGGCATGGATCTTCTGGCCTGTGATTTTGACGGCACTCTGTTTTGCCACAGTACCATATCCGAAGCCGATCTTTGCGCCGTGAGAAGATGGCGGGCAGCTGGCAATTTGTTTGGCATTGTCACAGGACGCGGCTTTATGACTTTGCAAAAGGAACTTGTGCGCTATCCTCTGCAATGGGATTTTCTTTTGTGCAACAACGGGGCCCTGCTGCTGGATTCAGGCGGCAGGACAAAGGCTTCAAGGCCTCTGGAAGGGCATCTTGCCCATGAGCTGCTGACGCATGTCCTGGCAGACGAGTGCGACAGCATAGCCGTTTTTTCAGACAAGGAAATGCACGTTCTGGAAGGCTTTGGCACCTGGGTCAATCCTGTCTACAGGCCTCCTTTTATTTCAAGGGAAGAGGCCTTAAAAAAGGAACTGATACAGGTCAGCTTTGGCTTTGGCAGGCGGCATAAGGCCATGAGCATCGGGGAAAGGCTTAAAAACGCCTTCAATGAGAAAGCGCATGTGCAGTGCTCTTTGTCCGTGGCCGACATGACGGCCTGGGGCGTAGGCAAGGGAACAGGCATAGAATGGGCCTGTGAGGTCAATGGCTGGAAGCCACAGGAAATTCTGACTGCAGGGGATGACGGCAATGACGTGGAGATGCTGGCCCGCTTTGA
>CAVLCT010000031.1:18338-22541 GCA_963661665.1 Bulleidia sp.
GGCATTTTTTGCTTTTCGATTTCTGCAACCTGTGGCAAAATGTTTTGCCGGCTGGCGTTTTGTAAAAAAGACGCAGCCTGGCTGTACAGCTGTGCCCATTAGCCTGTCTCTGGAACAAGAGCCTGGCATGACACATCAGAAAGGCCGGCTGGACAGTGTGGTGAAATGCTGTGGCTGAAAAGGCTTTCTATTCCTAGACATATGCCTGAAGCCATGCAGTACAACGGATTGGCCTGAAAGACAGAATGCTTTTTCAGAAGCAGAGCAGTCTTTTGGCTGGTTTTCCCGTCCATATGCTGTCTCTGTAATGTTGCAGGGGACAGGCAGGAGAGCAGCGGAGCAGTACCAGAGGTAGCAACAGGAGTAGCAGCGTGGCGATTGATACGAAAAAGGAACAGGAAAGAGACGAACTCCATCGTGCCATATGGGCTATAGCCGATGAGCTTCGCGGTGCCGTGGACGGATGGGATTTCAAGAACTACGTCCTTGGCACCATGTTTTACCGCTATATCTCCGAAAATCTGGCAAACTACATCAATGCCGGCGAGTGGGAGTCAGAAAACGAGGGCTTTGACTATGCAGACCTGTCAGATGCGGATGCTGAGAAAGAACGCAAGGACCTGGTAGACGAAAAGGGCTTTTTCATCCTGCCGTCAGAGCTCTTCTGCAATGTCTGCCGCAGGGCAGATACGGATGAAAACCTGAATGAGACTTTGGAGCGGGTGTTCCGGAATATTGAGGAGTCTGCAAAGGGATCTTCTTCTGAAAGCAGCTTCTCAGGCCTGTTTGATGATTTTGATGTCAACAGTAATAAGCTCGGGCCCACTGTGGCCAAAAGGAATGAGCGCCTTGCCAAGCTTTTGCACGGCATAGCCAATATGAACCTGGGCGATGTGAAAGACCACGACATTGATGCCTTTGGCGATGCCTATGAGTATCTGATGACAATGTATGCCTCCGGTGCAGGCAAGTCGGGAGGCGAGTTTTTTACGCCTGCGGATGTGTCCGAGCTGCTCACAAGGCTTGGCACGGTCGGCAAGACAGAGATTAACAAGGTCTATGATCCTGCCTGCGGTTCCGGCTCCCTGCTCCTGAAGGCTGAAAAAATCCTGGGAAGAGATGCTGTCCGCAACGGCTTTTTCGGGCAGGAAATCAATATCACTACCTATAACCTGTGCCGTATCAACATGTTCCTGCACGACATAGGCTTCGACAAGTTTGACATAGCCTGCGAGGATACCCTGACTGCGCCGCAGCACGAGGATGATGAGCCGTTTGAGCTTATCGTCTCAAATCCGCCCTACAGCATCCGCTGGGCAGGCAGCGACAATCCGCTCCTCATCAACGATCCGCGTTTTTCGCCTGCGGGCGTGCTTGCCCCGAAGGGCAAGGCTGACCTTGCCTTTATCATGCACTCCCTGGCCTGGCTTGCATCCAACGGCACAGCCGCCATCGTCTGCTTCCCCGGCATTATGTACCGCGGCGGCGCAGAGCAGAAAATCAGGAAGTACCTGATAGACAGCAACTTCATTGACTGCGTCATCCAGCTTCCCAGCAACCTGTTCTTCGGCACCACTATTGCAACCTGCATCATGGTGCTGAAGAAGAGCAAGCAGGACAACAAGACCCTCTTTATTGATGCCTCATCAGAGTGCATCAAGGTGACGAACAACAACAAGCTGACGCAGGAGAATATCGAGCATATCGTTTCTGTCTTTGCTGCCAGGGAGGAAAAGAAGCACTTCTCCCATCTGGCAGACTATGAGGAAATCGAGAAGAATGACTACAATCTGTCGGTTTCCACCTATGTAGAGGCCGAGGATACCCGTGAAAAGATAGACATTGTGCAGCTCAATGCCGAAATTGAGAGAATCGTAGCCCGCGAGCAGGTCCTGCGTGACGAGATTGCGAAGATTATCGCTGAAATCGAGGCGGGATCATGAAACAAGGACAGCGTAAAGCCAGCATCATTCGTTCCTCTGTAGCGGAATATCTCACCTTCATCACAGCAACCGGTGAAAGCGATGTAAATGCCGTATACTTTGAGGAGAATGTGTGGCTGACCAAGAAGATGATGGGGCATCTGCTTGATGCAGAGCCGGAAATCATCGGCTGCCATCTGAAAAAGGCCTTTGCCGACGGGGAACTCGATGAAAATTCAGTTGTTCGGAAATTTAGAATAACTGCCTCAGATGGCAAAAGCTACGATACCAGCCACTATAACCTGAGTGCAGTCATTGCTGTAAGCAACAAGGTAGACTCTCCCCGTGCGGTGCAGTTCAGAAAATGGGCAAACCACATTATCGGGGAGTTTATCGTGAAGGGCTTCGCCATGGATGATGAGCGCCTGAAGAACGGCGGAACTGTTCTGACGAAAGACTACTTCAAGGAGCAGCTGGAACGTATTCGAGAGATACGTCTTTCGGATCGGCGTTTTTATCAGAAGATCACCGACCTCTATGCTACGAGCATTGATTACGATGCCAAGGCCAGGACAACACAGCTTTTTTATGAACGGGTAAAGAATCAGCTTCACTGGGCCATTCACGGCGAAACAGAGGCAGAGACCATCAGTCGCCGTGCGGACTGCACGAAAGAACATATGGGGCTGACCACATGGAAGGACGCTCCCGATGGCAAAATCCATAAATTTGATGTGGTGGAGGCAAGGAACTATCTGACCCAGGAAGAACTTTCCGCAATGGCGAAACTCGTCAATGCCTGCCTGGACCTGGCTGAGGTGAGGGCCATGCGGGAAGTGCCCATGACCATGGAAGACTGGGCAGAACAGTTCGAGGGGCTTCTCCGGCTGAGCAGGAAGGAGCTTCTGACTGACGCAGGGACTATTTCTGCGGAAATTGCCCGGCAGCACGCTTTGAGTGAATTTGAGAAATACCGTCTTCGCCAGGATCGGCTGTATCAGAGTGATTTTGACAAAGCGCTTCTTGGGGAAGCGGATACGTTGAGTTTGCCGGATCCCAAATCGCCAGCCGCAGTTGGCGATTTGAAAATGGAAGAAGACGAAGGGGAGAAGTAGTATGAGCAGGTTAGATGAACTGATTCAGGAACTTTGTCCTAATGGTGTTGAGTTTAAGAGGCTTGAAGATTGTTGTACTATTCTTGATAAAAAAAGGAAACCTGTTACTAAAGCGGCAAGACAAGCTGGTGATTATCCGTATTATGGAGCAAATGGCATTCAGGATTATGTAGCTGATTATATCTTTGATGGAACTTTTATCCTTGTTGGAGAGGATGGAAGTGTTATCACAAAATCAGGAGCACCAGTTGTAACATGGGCAGAAGGGAAAATATGGGTAAACAATCATGCTCATATAATTGAAGAAAAGGACAATGTCATTCTCAGGTATTTGTTCCATTATCTACAAACTATTGATGTAACACCTTTAATTCATGGTAATATTCCAAAATTGACAGGAGGCGATTTTAAGGCTTTGCAAATTCCTGTTCCACCTCTTGAGGTGCAATGTGAAATTGTCAAGATACTTGACACTTTCACATTTCTTACAGCAGAACTTACAGCAGAACTTACAGAGAGGAAGAAGCAATACGAGTATTATCGAGATCATTTATTGACTTTTTCTGTTGGAACTCCTTGTGTTTCTTTAGGTGATGTTTGTGATATTTTGGCTGGTGGAGATGCACCTAAAGATCGTATGTCAAAAAGTAGAACAAAACAATTTCACATTCCCATTATCAGTAATGGCGTGGGAGATAATGCGATATATGGCTATACGGACATTGCCAAAATCATGAAACCAGCAGTAACCATAACTGCTCGCGGGACAATTGGTTATGCTGAGTACAGGGATTACCCATATTTCCCAATTATCAGGCTTTTGAGTGTTGTTCCTAAAAATGGGAATGAACTAAGTGCGCGGTATTTATACTATTGCTTGCAAGGAAGACAATATAGTGTTCCAACTAGTGGTATTCCACAACTTACAGCACCAATGCTGAAAAAAGTAAAATTTCATATGCCGAAAAGAGAAGTGCAAGATCGAGTCGTCAACGTCCTTGATAACTTCGACGCCATCTGCACTGATCTCAAAATTGGTCTGCCAGCAGAGATTGAAGCACGTAAAAAACAATATGAATTTTATCGTGATGAGCTATTGACATACGTAGCGACGGGCAGAACAATCTCTGACAGACAGACAGACAGACAGACAGACAGACAGACGT
>CAVLCT010000032.1:0-22391 GCA_963661665.1 Bulleidia sp.
TTATTCAAAAGTTGTCTACTTTGCAACAAGCCGTAAAGCCGTGCCACGCCTCTCCTGCCAGCCCCACCGGGGCCTGCCTTGTTGTTCCTGTGGGAAACAAAACGGCCTTTTTTGTTGCAATAGTCACAGTATGAATGGGCGTATTGCGCTATCCTGTATCTGCTTTACGAAAAGGTTTATTCGCGGGATCAGGTAATATATCTTTATATCTTTATATCATGATATAATAACATAAGGAAAGAACAATGGCTAGAGAAGTACGTAATATCATTAAGATAGACAGGGATTTGTGCACAGGATGCGGACAGTGCGTGCTGGATTGCGCAGAAGGAGCCATAGCCATTGTTGATGGCAAGGCAACAGTTGTTTCCGAGAGCTACTGCGACGGGCTGGGCGCCTGTCTTTCTGGCTGTCCGCAGGATGCCCTGACCATTGAGCAGCGCGAGGCTGATCCTTTTGACGAGGAAGCGGCCATGGCGCATGTGGCAAGAACCAAGGAAAAGACCGGATCGTCCTGTCCTGGAACAACTGCCTTTGAAGCAGGGAAAATTGAGCCGGCAATGCAGGGCAGGCCGGGCTTTGTTTTCCCCATGCAGGGCGCTTTTGCAGAAAAGCCGCATGGATGCCCTGGCAGTGCAGTCAGGGATTTTACGGCCAAGGGGCGCAGCATGCCGCAGGTACCTTCTCAGGGGCAGGGCATGCGCAGGCTGACCTGGCCCGTCAAGCTGCGCCTTGTCCCTCCCCAGGCTCCATTCCTTGCCAATGCCCATATTCTTCTTGCGGCAGACTGTGCTCCGGCTGCTTCCGCTCTTTTTCATCAGGAAGCTGATGGAAAGGTTGTCCTTATTGCCTGTCCCAAATTTGAGGACACAGATGCAATGAAGGACAAGCTTGTCTCCATTTTGCGCTGTGCACAGCCTGCCTCCGTTACCGTTATCCGTATGGAAGTGCCCTGTTGCAAGGGCATTGCCGCCATATGCCGCGAGGCCTGTGCTGCCTGCGGAATGGAAGACAGGGTCACAGAAAAAATATTTGGCTGTGACGGGCAGCCAAAGCAGCAGGCCTGATCTTCCGCCAGCCTTAGGAAAAGCCATCTTTTCTTGACAAGCAGAAACCCGCAGGACGATCTCTTCGCCCTGCGGGTTTACTGTTTCTCGTTACCCGTCATTACAGGAGGTTATATAATGACAGTTGCCTGCCATATGCGTTGTGATACAGCAGGGAAAGCAGTCACCATATCTTAAGGAGGTAAATCATGAATACAGCAAGTGATGACTGCTTTCTAGATGATAATTTCCTGTATGCCTGCTTTTGTCAAGCATGACCCAAAATGTATAACTGATTGAAATTATAAAAGAAAGTTAAAAATCCCGGGCCGGCGTGCAAGATGCAGAGAGCCTTGTACCGCAAGGGCAGGAATCAGGGACAGCCTGTCAGCGCCTGTTTTTTGTCTTTTTCCTTGTCTTCTTACTCGTCTTTGACTTCTTGGGGGTGCTTTTGATGGGCGAGGTCACGCTGGGCGTGTGCTTATTCTCATCCAGTGTGTAGGCGGCTATGCCGGCTATTTCATTGGCCAGGGCTTCTTCCAGGCTGCGGTCGTCAAGAATATGCCTTTCGTCGGAGAAGAGCCCTATGCGGACACGGGTGCTGCTGAGCGTGTTGTGGGCCGAGATGCTTCTCAGCGATGTCTTGTTCTCCGGGACGCGCCTGCGTACCACCATAAGATCCGCAAGAAGAACGGATCCATGGCCGTGCATGGAACTGACTGCACCGCCATAGTCACTGCGGACATTGGCTTCCATCTGTTCGCGGGTTCCGGGGCCGCGGTAGAGGATGATGGTGCTGACAAGCCTTTCGGAGCGGCTGGGCTGGCTGCCAATCTCAAAGCCGTGCATGCGGAGCTGTTCTGTGAGGCGTTCAGCAAAATGCCCGGCCAGGCCCTTGTGGTCCGAAATGATCACGCTGGCTGTTTCCCCCATGGACTTGTCCTTTGTCTTCAGAACCGCAGACCTGCTTATGACAAGATCCTTTGGAGAACTGGGGTGGGCTGTCTCTGCTGCAAAGCTGTTGCTGACGGCCCTGTGCTTGCAGGACAATGCCGGCAGGCAGAGGGCAAGTATAAGAAGGCAGTGGAAAAGAGTCTGAAAGATATATTTGTGCATTGTAGTCCTTGTGTTCAGAGGGCCTGAGTCCTGGATTGGGGAATGGCGTTCAGCTGTTCCTTGCGGCTTTTACAAGATCCCTGCTCAGCTGTGTCCCCAGTGCGTCCAGGGCAGCCTTGCGGTCCATGTTCCTGCCATAAACCGTAGTCCTGTATTCCTGCTGTGTGACGTTCCCGTCACGGTCTGTCCAGGAAATGTCGGCATCTATGGCCCAGGTATCAAGAGAAGAAGAATTGTCCTGCAGGCCAACCCCTAGGCCGACAGCGGCACCGATGCCTGAGCCGACAAGGGCTCCTGTGCGCGTGCCGCTGACAAGTCCGCCGCCAAGCATGCCAAGACCTGTTCCCACGGCTGTGCTGAGCAGCACGTTTGATCCTGAAGAGCCGTTTTGCTGAGAGGTGTCTGCTAGGTATATGTCATAGATCCTGACATCTATAATGACGTCTGCGTCCTGTTCTGCTTTCACGGGCCTTATTCCGAGCTCATGCTGTAGCGACATTCTGACAATAGTGGCAAAGTCCGCTTCTTCGCCATCTTTGGGGCCTGATACCCTGACCAGCACGGTGTCCCCCTCCTGAAGCTGGCAGGAAAGGGTGATTGGCGTGGGATCCGGGATTTCCCCTGTGGGCTTCTTGGCAGAGCAGCCCTGGAGGACAGGCAGCAAAAGCACTGTGAAAAGGAAGAACGGCAGGAAGGTAGCTGAGAGTCTTGTGTTGTTCATGGCATGTTCCTGTTCTTTGCTGTGGTGTACATTATAAATAATATAACAGAATGATTTTGTATCGTCCAGCTGTCTGTTTTTGCCTTGCAGGGCGGCTGAGCGGCCGGATGGCAAAAAATCCTGCCAGAGGAGGGAGTGGATTTTTTTGTCTTTGAAAAAGCTGCCTGCGGCAAAGCTGTGCTTGACCTGACTTTTTTTTTTCGTATTCTCCCGTTGCATTTAATGCGGAGGGACAATGGGCACAAAGCTTATCATCGTAGAATCACCGACCAAGGTGAAAAGCATAGAAAAATTCAACCTGGGCAAGGACTACAAGATTACAGCCTGCGTAGGCCATGTACGGGATTTGCCGTCCAATACGCTTGGTGTAGATGAAAAACACGGCTTTGCCCCCCAGTACGAAATTATCCACGAGAAAGAAAAGCTGGTGTCTGAACTGCAGGCTGCCGCCAAGAAGGCGGACACTGTCTATCTCGCGCCCGATCCTGACCGCGAAGGGGAAGCCATTGCCTGCCACATAGCAAAGCTCCTTGAAGGCAAGGCAAAGGATATCAAGCGCATACAGTTTAACGAGATTACCAAGAAGGCAGTGCTGGAAGCCCTTGAGCACCCGAGGGACCTGGATATCAATCTGTTTAATGCACAGCAGGCCCGCCGCATCCTGGACAGGCTTGTGGGCTATAAAATCTCTCCTTTGCTGTGGAAGACTGTCAAAAGGGGCATTTCCGCCGGCCGCGTGCAGTCTGTGGCCTTAAGGCTGATTGTGGACAGGGAAAAGGAGCGCGAGGCTTTTGTTCCTGAGGAATACTGGCTTTTCCACGCCCTGCTTGCCACTGATGCGCATGAGACATTCAAGGTCGATCTGGCGAAGGTAAACGGCAAAAAGGCCGCGATAACCTGCAAGGAAGAAGCGGACGCACTGGAACAGTCGCTGGAAGGTCATGATTTTGTTGTAAAGAATGTGGAGAGCAAGGAGCGCGTCCGCAACCCGCATCCGCCTTTTACGACCTCTACCCTGCAGCAGGCTGCCAATACCCGCCACGGCTATTCTGCCAAAAGGACCATGGGCATAGCCCAGCGCCTGTACGAAGGCATAGAGATGAAGGACGGCAGCATCAGGGCCCTGATTACCTATATGCGTACCGACTCGACACGCATATCGGATGAGGCAAAGGAGGCTGCCGGCAGGTTTATCCTGTCAAGCTTCGGGGAAAAGTACCTGCCGCCAGAGATGCGCAACTTCAAGGTAAAGGCCTCTGCCCAGGACGCTCATGAGGCAATCCGTCCCATTGACGCCTCTGTCACGCCTGACAGCGTCAGGGATTCTTTGTCAGAGGAACAGTATACTCTCTACAAGCTCATCTGGTCGCGTTTTCTGGCATCCCAGATGGCTTCTGCCGTCTATTCGGATACAACGGTAACCGTAAGCTGTGCTGCAACTGAATGGCAGGCTAAAGGACAGCGCCAGATTTTTGACGGCTGGACCAGGGTTATGGATGGGGACAGGGATACCCTGCTCCCTGAGATACAGAAAGAGGCAGTGCTTGAGAGGCGCGGCATAGAAAAGGAACAGAAGTTCACGCAGCCGCCTGCCAGGTATTCGGAAGCAGCCCTGGTACGCTCCCTGGAAGAACTGGGCATAGGGCGTCCCTCTACCTATGCCACGATTATTACCACCCTGGAAAACAGGGGCTATGTGGACAAGAAGGAGCGCGCCTTTGTGCCGACCGAGCTTGGCAGGGTCGTCTGCCAGCAGCTGATGGAATGCTTTGCCCAGCTTATGGACGTACATTTTACGGCTGACATGGAGACCCAGCTCGATATGGTGGCTGAGGGCAGGGAAGGCTGGGTGGAACTGCTGACAGATTTTTCCGGCCAGTTCAATCCCGTTCTTGAACAGGCTTCCCAAGCCATGAAAAATTACAAGGGCGGCATGGAGACTTCCCTCAAGTGTCCTGACTGCGGCAAGCCGCTGCTCATCCGTTTTGGCAAGGCTGGGGCCTTTCTGGCCTGTTCGGGTTATCCTGACTGCAAGTACAGCAGCAACTTTGTCCGCGACGATTCAGGTGCCCTCAAGGTCTGTGCCAATGAAGTACAGGTAATGGGGACCTGCCCTGAATGCGGATCGGACCTTGTCCTCAAGCGGTCGCGCACGGGCAGCCGCTTCATCGCCTGTTCAGCCTATCCCAAATGCCGCCATGCCGCTCCCTATACAACGCATGTGTGCTGTCCAAAGTGCGGCAAGGGAGAGCTGGTGGAAAAAAGCTCCAAAAAAGGCAAGCTCTTTTATTCATGCAGCCGCTATCCCGACTGCGACTTTGCCATGTGGAACGAGCCGGTGAACAAAACCTGCCCTGATTGCGCCTCTCCGTATCTTATTGTGCGCAAGACACGACAGGGAACGGAGCTGGCCTGCCCGAACAGGGCGTGCGGCTATACGGCCCCTCTTAGTGAAGAAAAGGCATAGCAAACAGAATTTGACAAAGGAGATGCTGGCAGGATTATGGTTCTGCCGGCATCTTTGCCTTCCTGCCCGCCGCTGAAAAGGAGGCCTGAAAAAGGCCTTGCAGGCAGAAAAAAACAGCCTATTTGAACCTGTTAGGGGACAGGCGTATCTTCTTTGAACAGTCAGTCATTCTCATGTAAGTCTGCTATTTTTTTATTCTTTTCTTCTTTTCTGTTCTGGTGTACCATACTTGACAAATTCTAGTACACAGTACTAGAAAATCACATCTTTTGCGTAAAGGCCTGTTACAGACAGCCTTTCGCAGGAGCCTGTGCCGTTCTTTGACGCGCCCGGTTCCTTTTGTTGAGGACAGCCGAAAACTATTGCGGCTTCAGCATATATGATCAGCATAGCGGAGTCACAGCATGCGAAAAACGATACTTTTATTCAGCCTTCTGCTCACAAGTCTCCTTCTCGCTTCCTGCCAGGACGGGGACAACGCCGGAGGGCATGCCAATGTGCCTTATGTAAAGGTGCAGGACGTGGTCTGCCAGGACGTCCCCTGGCCGGCTGATTATCTGGCCACTGCAGCCGGTTCGCGGGCTGTTGACGTCCGTGCCCGTATCCAGGGTATCATTGAAAAGAAGATGTTCCGTGAAGGCGGCTATGTCCATGCCGGCGACCAGATGTTCCAGCTTGAAAGGGACCAGTACGAGGCTGCCTACGATCAGGCCAAGGCTGCGTACATGAATGCGGAACGCGAGTGGAACCGTATCCGTCCTTTGTACAAGGCCAATGCCGTCTCGCAGAAGGACAGGGATGCCGCCCTGGCCCAGTATGACAGCACCAAGGCTGCCCTGCGCCAGGCTGAGATTAATCTTGAATACTGCCAGGTCGTGGCTCCTGTTTCAGGGTACACTTCCAAGGAAGAAGTGACCGTGGGCAACCTTGTGAGCAACAACTCCCTGCTGACAACGGTAAACCAGACCGATCCCCTGTATATCGACTTCTGCATCTCTGCTCCTGACCGCATGTTCAGGCAGAAGCTGCAGAGGGAAGGCCGCCTGCGCTTCCCCGAGAACAATGTCTATGAAGCCAGGATCCGCCTGACTGACGGCAGAATGTACGAACGCGCCGGCTTCATTGACTTCATTGATTCCCAGGTGAAGGTGACCACAGGCGACATCAGCGCCAGGGCAACTTTTGACAACAGTGACAACACTATTATGCCCGGCCAGTACGTGCGCGTCTTCATGATCGGCGACGTTCTTCTTAATGCCGTCATTATTCCCCAGAATGCCGTGATGATTACGGATTCCGGCGCCTTCGTCATTGTTGTTGACAAGCAGAATGTCGCCCACCGCACCCCTGTAAAAATCTCAACCAGCATTGGACAGCATTATCTCCTTGAGAGCGGGCTCAAAGGCGGCGAGCGCATTATTGTTGACGGCATGCTCAAGGCCGGCGACGGCACGACTGTGCGCTACGACGATCCGAACGCTTCCAAAGACGGGAAAACCGCCGCGAAAGCTCAGTAGACCGGTGAGGTGAATCTGAATGGCCGCATCTGTCAGACCAAGTATCTTTATCAGGCGCCCGATATTGTCGAGCGTCATCTCCATTATTATTACGCTTGCCGGCGCACTTGCCATGAACGTGCTGCCGATTGCGCAATATCCTGACCTTATTCCGACCACCGTCAATATTACGCTGAACTATCCCGGTGCCTCGGCAAAAACCATAGCAGATACTGCTGTAGCCCCCCTTGAAGTACAGATTAACGGCGTTGAAAACATGCTCTACATGCAGTCAACGTCCTCGTCAGGCGCAGGCGTAGCCCAGGTCAATGTCTATTTTGCCCTGGGTGCCGATCCCGACATGTGCCTGGTCAACGTAAACAACAAGGTGAACCTGGCCCAGACCCTGCTGCCCAATACGGTACGAAGCCTGGGCATCTCGGTTACCAAGCGTTCGCCATCGTTTCTGCAGTTGCTCTGTATCTATTCCGATGATGACAGGTACAGCAGCATTGACCTGGCCAACTACATGGAAATCAACATTCTGGATGAGCTCAAGCGCGTGGAGGGCGTTGGCGAGGCATCGAGCTTCGGTCCTTCCTCCTATTCCATGCGTGTCTGGCTCAAGCCGGATATGCTGGCCAAATATCATCTGACCGTTTCTGACGTGGCCCAGGCCATATCGGACCAGAACCAGCAGTTTGCCCCAGGGCGCATGGGTGATGAGCCTGCCCCCTCGGACACTATGATGAACTGGCAGATTGATGCCAAGGGACGTCTGGTTACTGCTGAGGAGTTTGAAAATATTATTGTGCGCACGGGCAAGGACTCCTCAAGGCTTCTGCTCAAGGATATAGCCCGTGTGGAACTCGGTGCCCAGAGTTATGCCGTTGAAGGCTACTACAACGGGCATATCTCAAGACAGGCCGGCGTGTACCTTCTGCCTGGTGCCAATGCCATTGCCACAGGCGACCGCGTTACTGCCAGGCTGGAAGAGTTGCGCAAGGACATGCCCGAAGGCATGAAGCTTGAGGCTCCTGTTGACACCAACGACTTTGTGCGTGCTTCCATCAATGAAGTGAAGCACACCCTTGTCGAAGCCATGGTGCTGGTCTTCCTGGTCGTGTTTCTCTTTCTGCAGAACTGGCGTGCAACCATTATTCCCTGTATCGCCGTTCCCGTTTCGGTTATCGGCACCTTTGCCGGTATGCTGGCACTTGGCTACTCCATTAATACGCTGACATTGTTTGGCCTGGTGCTGGCCATCGGTATCGTGGTCGATGACGCCATTGTCGTGCTCGAAAACGTAGAACGTATCATGGCTGCCGAACATCTGCCGCCCAAGGAAGCGACAGCCAAGGCCATGCACGAAGTTACATCGGCCCTGATAGCCATTGTGCTCGTGCTCTGTTCGGTCTTCATCCCCGTGTCCTTCATGGGTGGTCTTGCCGGACAGATGTACAAGCAGTTCGCTATTACCATCTCTGTCTCGGTTGTCCTTTCAGGTATCGTAGCCCTGACCCTGACTCCGGCTCTCTGCTCCCTACTGCTCAAAGGGCACTCTGATACGCATCTGCCGCGCTTCTTTGTGGCATTCAACTATTTCTTCGGCAAATGCACGCACAGCTATGTACGCACTGTACGTGCCGTGAAAAACCGTCCTGCTATGGCCATGGGCGGAGTTGGCGCTGTCTGCGTCCTTTTGTATTTCATCTCTGCCGTTGTGCCCACCTCAATGGTGCCCAATGAAGACCAGGGCTATACCCTTGGCGTTGTCTTCCTGGATGACGGTGCATCCGGTCACAGAACCCGCCAGATAAGCGAAATGGTTGAAGACTTTGCCAAGCAGGAAAACAAGGTCGTAAAAAATACTGTTGTTATCAACGGCTTTGACCTCTTAAGCGCCTCGGTCAAGTCCAACTATGCCACCTTCTTCTTAGGGCTGCAGCCGTGGGAAGACAGAAAGGGAAATGGCTTGGATGACGTTTCCCTTACGGGACGTCTCATGCGCCTCAATGCCATGCAGCCTTCTGCCATTGTCTTAGGCTTCTCTCCGCCGGCCATTCCCGGCATGAGTGACACAGGCGGCTTTGAAGGGTATGTACAGATGCGTGCCAATGACACGCTGGATATACTTGAAAAGCGGACCAATGAACTTTGTGCCGCTGCCATGAAGAATCCTGCCGTGGGAAGCTGCCAGAACCTCTTCAGCACCGGTGCGCCTGTCGTCTTTGCCGATTTGGACCGTGCCCGCTGCAAGGATATGGGCATATCCCTGACAGAAGCCTTTACAGCCATGCAGGGCGTGTTCGGCACCTATTATGTCAATGACTTTAACTACATGGGCAGGACCTTCCAGGTGCGCATGCAGGCTGATTCCAGTTACCGCATGAAGGCTGAAAACCTGGACGATGTCTTTGTCCGCAATAATAAAGATGAGATGGTGCCGCTGTCTGCCCTGATTACTCTTGAGCGCAAGACTGCACCTCAGGCAGTTACCCGCTATAACGGCTTCCCTGCTGCCCGTATCACCGGCAACCCTGCCGACGGCTACAGCTCCGGCCAGGTCATGAATGCCATAGAAGAGGCGGCACGCGAAGTCCTGCCTACAGGCTACAGCATTGGCTGGGGCGGCAGTTCCCTGCAGGAAAAGCTGTCTACGGCAGATACAAGCATCGTCTTTATCATGGCACTGGTCATGGTCTTCCTCATCCTGGCAGCCCAGTATGAGTCCTGGTCCCTGCCCGTTGCCGTTCTGGCCTCCGTGCCCTTCAGCGTGCTGGGTGCCTTTGTGGCACAATGGGGACGCGGCCTGACAAACGACGTGTATTTCCAGGTTGCCCTGGTGACGCTGATCGGACTTTCGGCCAAGAACGCCATTCTTATCGTGGAATTTGCCACGCAGGCCTGGCGTGAGGGCAGGGATCTGGGTGTTGCTGCCATGCATGCAGCCCGCCTGCGTTTCCGTCCCATTATCATGACCTCGCTTGCCTTTATCCTTGGTGTTGTGCCCCTGGCCATATCCACAGGCGCCGGTGCCAACAGCCGTCATTCTATTGGTACGGCTGTTATCGGCGGCATGCTCTTCTCCACATGTATCGCAACACTCTTCATCCCCATGTTCTTTATCCTTGTCAGCAAGGCTTCGCTCTTCATCAGGGGCAAGGCTGATCCGAACAAGGGGAAGGGCAGCGAAGAAGAGGAGGTAAATGCCTAGTGTCTACGATCCTTTCCTCCAAATTCCTTTCCAGAATGCTTCTTTGCCTGGGAATAGGAGCCATGCTCTCGGCATGTTCCTTTGCCCCTGACTATGAGCAGCCCAAAATGGATATTCCTGAGGCATGGACGAAGCTGACGCCGGCTACACAGCCCCTCAATACGGACTGGTGGAAGCGTTTTAACGACCCCGTGCTCAATGCCATGGTTGACGAGGCCCTGAAGAACAACCAGGATCTTGCGGCTTCCATGGCCGGCATCCGCCAGGCTGCCGCCCAGGCCAATATCGGATCCTCCTCCCTGTGGCCTTCGGTGAGCGCCACCGGAGCGGCACAGGCCACGGGCGTGTCCGAAAAGCAGGCCAACTCTTCCTTCGGTGCCAACATGCCCTCTTCAAAATGGTTTACAGCCTATCAGGGGCAGCTGGCAGCCAGCTGGGAACTGGATTTCTGGGGCGCCACGCGCAACCATTACACCAGGCTCACCAATATCATGCTGCAGACTGTGCTGAAGCATGAAGCCTTGAGGCTGTCCATTGCCGGACAGGTCTGCCAGAGCTACTTTGCCATGCTGTCGTATGACATGCAGCTCGCCACTGCCAAGCGCACCCTGGCAACCCGTGAAGAGGCCCTGCGCATCTACACCAGCAGGTACAAGCTTGGCGAACTGACAGAGCTTGACTGGCAGAGGGCCAGGGCCGAGGTGGAAACAGCCAGGGCTTCCGTTCATACGAACACAATGGCCCTGGACAACTGTGAGGCTTCACTGCAGGTCCTGCTGGGCCGCTCTCCCAGGGAAATCTGGAAGAGCCCCGAACGCGGCGCAGCCATCGACAAGCTGCCCAATCCTCCGGCCATTCCCGAGGGACTTCCTTCCGAGCTTTTGCTGCGCAGGCCTGACATCAGGGCAGCAGAATTCGGCATCATGGCCTCCAATGCCGGCATAGGCGAGGCCAGGGCCCAGTTCTTCCCCAGCATCTCCCTCACGGGGGCCCTGGGAACACTGGCTGCCGGATTTGGCAATCTCTTTACTCCTGCATCAGGGACCTGGGGCTATGGTGCCACAATCAGCCTGCCTATCTTCAACGGCGGCGCCCTCTGGTATAACCTGAAAAATGCAGAGGCCTTGAAGGAAGAGGCCATTGCCACTTACAAGAGCACGGTTATGAGCGCCTTCAGCGACATCCGTACTTCGCTGACAGCACAGAAAGAGTCTGACAATGTGGTCAGGGCCATGCAGTCCCAGGTTGACAGCCTGCGCAAGGCCGCCAGCATTGCCCGTTTGCAGTACGACAACGGCTACACGGACTATCTGACTGTGCTTGATGCCGAACGGCAGCTCTTTACAGCCGAACTCTCCCTTGCTTCTGCCCTGCAGAACCGCCTGAACAGCATTGTCAGTGTGTGCATGGCCCTGGGCGGAGGCTGGGAAGATCCCAATGTCAGCCCCTCCTTCCCTGTCATCAATGCTGACAAGGTTGTAGAGGCACAGAGGAAGGGAACAGCCGGCGTCCGCGCCGAAAAGGCTGCTGACAAGGCTGCCGGCCTTTAATATACTCATTTTACGCCGTGCCTCTGATCCGTTTCCCGCCAGGGAAATGAACCATGAAGCAGGCCCCTTTTACAGGTAAAGCGGTCATCGGGGCCTCCCGGTGGCCGCTTTTGAATTTTGAAAAATGTTTTGTCCAGCCCCTAAACAACAGGGCATGTCTGCCGATAGATAAATTATGAAGGCGTTAGGAACGCTCGTTGCTGACCCCGTCTTCAGACAATCCGCATAGTGTGATGTTGCGATGCCGCATTACAGCCGGGTTGCCCTTGGCATGTCATGCAGGTAGGAGAGCTCTTTTATGAGGATGCGCTATGTCTTTAGAAAGTGCACTTTAAAAAGCCTGTCCTGCACGAGATTTTTTCTTCTTTTTTCTTTTTGCCTTCTCTTTCTGGCTGGCACGGTCCGGGTTTCAGCAGCAGCTTCTGCAACACAGCAGTCGTCCGTTCAAAAATCTGACAGTGCCAAAGGTTCAAATGCCAAAGGCTCAAATGCCAAAGGCTCAAATGCCAAAGCATCAAAGCAGGCAAATGGCAATAATGCCGCAAATGCAGATGCAAAGCACAAGAAGAAGCAGGATGCAAAGGCTTCTGCCAAGAGGCAATCCAGGCAGCCTTCCAGGGGGCTTCACGGGGCAAGCTTTGGCTTTGAGACGCAGCGCAGCAAGTCATACTGGAACAACAATGGCATAGACGGCGAGGACCTTATGCGTCATGCCGTCAGAAACGGGAAGCAAAAGCCGTCCAAGGCTCAATCCGAGAAGGCGCAATCCGGGGCGAAGGAGACACAGCAACCTGAGAAGAAAAGAAACCTGCGCTTCAGCGTGGACAGCGAAAAATCAGACTGGCGTGCCCTGCCCGGAGAAAAGTTCGGCGAGGATGTGAACATTAAGGGACAGCACCGAATGCGGGCCTTTGCCACAAGCGAGGACGAAGATATTTCGCTGGGCGTTGGTCCGGAAGTCATTGTGCGCGACACGCAGAATATCAAATCATATGCGCAGGACCCCAGCCAGCCGGACGTAGATACCGGTGTAGGGATGAGAATGCAGTTTAACTGGTAGTCAGGACAAAGAGACAAATTTCCGTGCCCGGGAGGAGCGTATTGCAAAATACGCTTAGGCGGTACATCTGCGGTCACAGGTGTACCGCCTGAATTTTTATGTCATTTTTATGACAGGCAACTGTTTTGCCCATTAAGGAAGGAATCAAAAGACATCCCGTCTGTCAGGCCGGCTGTCCAGGAAGGGATTTTTCACGCAAGGTAATGACAGGACAAGATGACAGAAAGACTTTCAGACGGCCCGTGCGGCCGTTTTTTTTGTCCTGTGACAGTTGCCCCGGCAGGAAAAGGCAGGCTGCACCGGGGCTGTATGTGCCGGGATTAGAAGTCACAGTCCAAATTCTGACAAAAAGCAGGGTATGACGCTCAAAAAAGAGAAGTAGAGACAATAATTATACGTAAAATCAAATAAATATCAATGTTGGCACGCTTGATGCTTCTATACGGCTGTCTTGATTTGTATCGTCAGTTTCGATGTTTTCGGGAGTGTTCAGGATGGCCACAGCCACACCTCAGGTTTTTACAGTCATGTCAGGCAAGGGCGGCGTAGGCAAGACCAATATCGCCGTAAACCTGGCCGTCACACTGGCCAAGTCCGGCAAGCGCGTGGTGCTGCTTGATGCCGATTTCGGCCTGGCCAATGTGGACGTGCTGCTGGGAGTGTATCCTCCCAAGGATATCTTCCATCTTTTCAGCAGGGGCACAAAGCTTGACGACGTGCTTTTCCCCACTCCCTACGGTTTTTCCATCCTTCCTGCCGGCTCCGGATTCAGCAAGATGACGCAGCTCAAGACCGGTGAGAGGATGGAGCTTTTGCAGGCTCTTGAGCCTCTGGCCGGTCAGATTGACGTACTGATAGTGGATACGGGTGCAGGCGTTGGCGAGACTGTGCTGTACTTTTGCATGGCAGCCCAGGAAAGGCTGCTGGTGCTGACACCAGAACCAACCTCCATGGCCGATGCCTATGCCCTGATTAAGGCACTCAAGAAGACGCACGGTGTTGAACGCTTCAGGGTATGCGTCAACATGTGTCCGTCTGAGCGCACTGCCAAGCAGGTTTTTGCCAGGCTGTGCGACGCCTGCGACCAGTTTATGACAGGCGTCAGCCTGGATCTGGCAGGCATCATCCCGCAGGATCCGACAGTGCGCACAGCTGTGATGCAGCAAAAGCCCTTCACGCAGCTTGCACCTAAAAGCCCTGCCTCAGAAGCGGTGCTCAGGCTGGCAAAGACCGTCACAAGGTGGCCGGTGCCAAGAAATCCTGGCGGCAATATCCAGTTTTTCTGGAAATCAATGATTATGCACTAGACAGAAAGTTCCCTGCAAATCCCTAGAGAATACCAAAGAGAAGGAAGAAGACCATGTTTGCCTGTTTGCGTAAGACCGTTGCTCCCTGGCAGTTGTTTGAAGAAGGCAGAAAAAGCTTTAAGGAATTCAGTGCAAAGGAACAGGAAAGCATTGTTACAGAGTACCTGCCAAAGGTGCGCTACCTGGCCCAGCTTCTGAAAAAGCGCCTGCCTGCGACCATGGAATACAACGAAATCTTCAATGCCGGCGTCCTGGGCTTGCTTGATGCCCTGAACAAGTATGACCCGTCTTCCCAGAATTCCTTCTCTACCTACGCTGAAAACCGCATCAACGGTGCCATGAAGGACGAGCTCCGCAGCCGTGACCCGCTGTCCCGCGGAGCCAGAACGCTTGTGAAGCTCTTAAGCTCCGCACAGGACAATTTTGAAAGGCAGCATGGCAGGATGCCTTCGGAGACAGAACTTGCCAAAATGTGCAAGCTTTCTATCGACGAAGTGCGCAGGGGCCTCACTGCCATGGAACAGCAGATGGGCACGCAGGATATGTACCAGCTGGCAGAAACGCTTACCAATGACGGGCTTGGCAGTGGCGGTGCTCCCTGCAACGATGCCATCCGCGATGAGGTTATCATGCACATCCGCACCTGCCTTGCAGAGCTCAATGAGCGCGAGCAGTTCATCCTCTCCATGTCCTATGTCGAGGAATGCAGCCTCAAGGAAATTGCTTCTGCCCTGAAGGTCAGCGAAGGACGTGTTTCCCAGCTTCGCAGCCAGGCCATACGCCATCTGCACGACAGCTATATGCATCGCTACGGCAGGTAAGGCTGGTATCAGTTCCTGCCGTCGCTCCACCACTGGCGGGCTTTTGAGAGGAGCAGGTCGATATCGCCGGCTGATGCCAGGCTCAGGATTGCGCTGAACTGGCGCACCGCCTGCTGGGAATAGGGATTGGCCTCAAAGAGATAGGAGTACATGGCCGCATCCTCGGTAAGCATTTTCTTTGCGGCTGCAAGCCTTCTCATGAAAGAGGGCGTAATAAAATCGTTGAGGCTTGTATCAAGGGATGTCTGGGCGCAGAAGGCAAGGGATGTGACAAAATTGATGTTGTGTATGCGCGCCATCGCCTTGTCATGTGTTGCGGCATCAGTATCAAAAAGCCTGTAGCCAAGGCCTGAAAAGAAAGAACAGGCCAGGGCATACCCGGCATCAGAGCAGCGCTTTGTGCGGACCATGGCGACAGGAAGATCGTCCAGGTAATCGTGCACAGGGCCAAAAAGAGGATGCGTGCCCACAACATCGCCAGGCCAGCATTTGAGCATGCAGGCAACAGGCCTTTCCTTGACAGAGGTGATGTCACAAAGAACAGCCTGCGGGTTCATGGCAGGGCATATTTTGTGCAATACCTCTTCTATGGCAGGCACCGGAACGCAGAGAATGACAAGGCGTGCCTTTGCCAGGGAAGACAGGTCGTCCATGGGAAGATCAAGCCCTGTCATGCCAAAGCCCTGCGCACAGCCTTCCTGCATGAGCATGCTGCCCATGCGCCCCTTTGCGCCCAGGATGCAGACAGCACCTGGCTCTGACAGGAGTTTTTTTGCTCCTTTTTCAGGAGACTCTTCCTGTGTTGAGCCTTGTCCAGTACTGGCAGAAGAAAGACCGTTAGTCATCAGCAAAAGCCTCAAAAATACGCCAGAAGTCTGGGAATGACTTGGAGACGACGGAGGCATCGTCCATAAGCCTGTGTATATCGCAGGGACCTGCATCATCGGCACGCAGGGCAAAGAGGGCCTGGCTCATGGCCATGCGGTGATCGTTGTTGGTCGCAAGATGCACGCCGGCAAGCGAGATGCGGGCTTTTGCTCCAAGCCCGTGAATGGTCATGCCGTCTTCATGCTCATCAACATGGACTCCGATGCGGCGCAGGCTGTCTGCCGGTGCCTTGATGCGATCCGATTCCTTGAGGCGCAGATGGGCCACATTGGTGATATTGGTGGTTCCGTCTGCAAAGGCTGCCAGTACGGCCACAGTCGGCACAAGGTCAGGGCACTGGGACATGTCGCAATCTATGCCGTGCAGCGGCCTTGGCACTATGGAGATGTCATTGCGGACAAAGGTGAGCGAAGCTCCCATCTGCTCAAGTATGGACAAGAGCGCCTTGTCTCCCTGCAATGAATCGGCCCTGAGGCCGCGGACTATGGCGCGCTCTGTGCCGAGTGTGCCTGCGGCTACAAGGTAGGATGCTCCGGACCAGTCTCCTTCTACGTAGAATTTTCCTGCGTGATAGGATCCTGGCTGGATCTTGATGCGCACGCAGCCGGGCTCAGCATGGCGCAGGGTGCGCCAGTTCACCATGGCCCAGTCGGCGCTGTCAGACGTGTCCTCCCTTGTCTCCACAACAAATTTGATGCCGAAATCGGCCATACATTGCAGGGTCAGGCCTATATAGGGCCAGGAGACAACCTTTTCCCCTGTGAGCGTGAGCGTGGGAATGCCTCCTGCAAACTGCGGGGAGGCAAGCAGCAGGCCTGAAAAGTACTGGCTGGACTCAGCCATGCTGATGGCAAGGGTATGAGGGCCTGTGTGGGGGACAAAGGGCAGGCTTTCTATGGAAAGCCCTGTGCTCTCCATAACAAAGGGCGGATAGCCTTCCTTTCCTTCCCAGGTAATTTTGCAGCCAAGGGAGGCCAGGGCCGTGGTCAGAGCTCCTATGGGCCGTTCATGCATGCGCGGGGCGCCATGTATGCGGAATGCTCCCCTGCCTGATGCCAGGACTGCGCTGAGCAGGCGGCATGTGGTCCCTGACTCATGCACATAGCAGGACAGGGGAGAATCTGGCGTTCCTCCGCACAGCCTGCCGCCTGTCCCTTCCACACGCCATCCGCCAGGCGTGCCGTCCAGTTCTGTGAATACGGCACCGGCCTGTGACAGGATTTCCCTGGTCTTGGCAGTGTCATCGGCGTCCAGCACATTGCTGATTTCGCTTGTGCCGTTGGCGAGGGCAGCTGCTATAAGGTATCTGTGCGAAAAGGATTTGGATGCCGGGGCAGTTACTTGAATCATGGCCTTTTTCCCATGCTTTTATTGCGCTGTGTCGTCCGGATCCCACATCCTGTCAAGCTGGGGGCCCGCGGGGTAGGAACCTAAGATACGCAGGTTGGTGCAGAGCCCTTTCAGGCCGTCCAGCACGGCTGTGTATTTATCCTGCAGGATATCGGTTTCCACATCGACAAAGAAAATATAGCGCCAGCACTGGCCTGTCATGGGCCTGGATTCGAGCTTGCG
Organism: Bulleidia sp.; assembly: GCA_963661665.1. Taxonomy (GTDB): domain Bacteria; phylum Desulfobacterota; class Desulfovibrionia; order Desulfovibrionales; family Desulfovibrionaceae; genus Desulfovibrio. The sequence goes on from CAVLCT010000032.1 coordinate 17,262, forward strand.
CATATTGATCTGGTTTTCGGCAAAGAGATTGAGAACAGCAGACAGGGCACCGGGCTTGTCCGCCAGCGTGAACAACAGCGAGGATTTTGTGCTTCCGTCTCCCCTGGATTTCTGCTGTGCCAGGCTGCCCAGCCTGTGCTGGTCGCCTGCCCTGGAAATGATGACAAAGCGGGTCCAGTTGCCCTTTGCATCCTCTATGCCCCTGGCCAGCACGTTGAGTCTGAGCATTTCGGCAAGATGGCCTATGCCTATGGCTGCCGTTCCGGGATTGTCCTGTATCCGCCTGGCCGCAGAGGCCGTGGATTCAACAGGGACAAGGGAAGCCTGTGGCAGGTGGGTTCTCAGCCACATGGCGCATTGCGCCAGGGGCTGCGGGTGCGAATACACGGTCTTGATATCGCTGAAGTGCTCTTCGCAGCTGAGCAGGCAGTGGGAAATAGGGGCATACAGCTCTGCCAGTATGCTTACAGGGAACCTGGAAAAGAGGTCAAAGCTGACGCCGACTGTGCCTTGCAGCGAGTTTTCAAGGGGCACTACGCCAAGATCGCAGAGTCCTGCCTGAACATCCTCAAAAATCTGCACAATATCCGTGCTGGGCCGGAATGAGGCGCTGTGTCCCAGATATTCTACGCCGGCAAAGTAGGAAAAGGTCCCCTCAGGCCCCAGATAGGCGACGCGCAATGGCGTCTGCAGCGATCTGGAAGAAGAGAAAATTTCCCTCCATATGGCAGTCAGGGCCGATGGCGGCAGGGGGCCTTCGTTGTGTGCAGTCAGGCGTTCCAGGATTTCTTCTTCCCTTTGCGGCTTGAAGACGGCGCTTTTGCCGCTGGCCTTGATGCGGCCCACCTCCAGGCTGAGCCTGGAACGCTCGTTGATGAGCTTCAGAAGCTTCCCGTCAATGGCATCTATGCCGGCCCTGATGGCTGCCAGCTGCTGCTCGCGCTGTATATCGTCACCTGTCCTGGTACTGCTCGTAGCATCAGACATATCAGACCTCGGCTATCTCTTCCTTGATGCGCATGCCAAAGTGCCTGCCGGCAACATCGGTACGGACCAGCACCTTGTCGCCGGGCTTTAGCGAGACAACACTGACAGGAATGCCGCCAGGTGCCGTGAGGCGTATGGTTTCGGCATTTTGCAGGAAGACAGCACCGCTTTTTTCCCCGTCCTTGGTGGAAACCGTGGCTTTGACCAGCAGCATGGGACGGATTTCCATCTTGATGCGGCCGACAACTGCCGTCATGGTTTTGCCGTCGGCATCAACAATCTCGACTTCCGACCCGGATTTGAGCTCTTCAAGGTAGCAGGTTTTGTCGTGCGGCAGGCGCGTATAGGCATGGACGGCACCGGCATTGATCCTGAAGGGGCGGGCAGCAACATATTCGTTGTGCTCTGTTTCTGCATGGACAAGGAAGGTGAAATCTGAGGAATTGCCCACCAGCATGCCCTGTCCGCGCCTGAGCATGGAAATGGTGTCGCAGCAGACGCGGTGGCCAAGGCCTACCTGCCTGACTTCGGTGACAACGGCCTCTTCCAGGCATTCCTGTCCCAGGCTGATTTTGCAGTGCTTCACGATATCCTTCAGGTCGCAGATGGCCTCGGGCAGGACAACTACTCCTGTCACGCCCCGTTCCAGGATGCCGGAGGCAAGCTCTGCCTCCTTGAGGGAACGTGCCTCTGCATAGACAGCATCGGACTGGGCCAGCAGGTTCTCAACCGGAATGATTTCCCATCCGGGAGCAAGCGTTGCCATGCCGTTTTTGGAGGCTTCAAGATAGGCCTCTTCGTCTTCCTTGGCAGTCAGGGCAATGCTTGCCGTGTCCTCTGCAGCCAGCACGGTGCATCTGGCAAGCCCCTGGACCATTTTGACATGTTCTCTGGGGCAGATGATGCCGTCTATCCCTGACTCAAGCGCCAGGGTGACCTCTTCCTTTTTGAAGGGCAGGGCCTTGAAGAAAATGGCAGCCATAAAGATTATTCTCCCACGATCTTGAGAGCTGTATCGACGTCGGCATCCTCATGGACCAGGGCACGCAGGGCGCGGACCATCTGGACGCGGCGGGGATGTGCGAAGACATTGCGTCCCATGGAGAGGCCGCTTCCGCCTGCCTTCAGGGAGTCGTAGACCATGGAGAGGCAGTCACGGGTAGAGTCCATGCGGGGGCCGCCGGCAATAACGACAGGTACGCAGCATCCGGCTACTACGTCGGCAAAGCTGGCCATGTCGCCGGTGTAGGATACCTTGACGATGTCGGCACCGAGCTCAACGCCGACGCGGGCGCAGTGGGCCACGACTTCGGGGGCGTAGGAATTCTGGATCTTGGGACCGCGGCCGTACATCATGGCCAGCACAGGCATACCCCAGTTGTCAGCATGCTCGCATACGCGGCCAAGGTCGGCCAGCATCTGCTCTTCGTTGGGATCGCCCAGGTTCACATGGACAGAGACGGCGTCAGCTCCGTGACGGATGGCTTCTTCCACAGTGGCAACCAGGGACTTGTAGTTGCTGTGAGGGGAAAGTTCCGTAGAGGCGGAAAGATGAACGATAAGACCAATGTCGGATCCGGCCCTGCGGTAGCTGCAGCGGATGAGCCCCTTGTGCATCAGGACTGCGTCAGCACCGCCCTGAGCCATGTCATTGACAGTTTCCTTCATGTCGGTGAGGCCCTGGACGGCGCCCATGGAGACGCCGTGGTCCATGGGAACGATGATGGTGCGGCCGTTGTTGCGGTTGATGATGCGTTCAAGACGGATTTGTTTGCCGAAGTACATTGGAATGCTCCTTTTGTGGACGGGGGGTGCGCGGATCCGGCGGCAAAGAAAAAGGCCGCCGGCTTGATAAAAAGCCTGCGGCCTATTGAGCTCTGAATTTTAAGAGGGCGTCAGCAGAGCTCCCGACCACAGGCTTTGCTAAAGTACACAAAATAGAGCCAACCACCGAGGTTGGTATTTCTGTACGAAGCTGTGGAACGGGAAAGGATCATTGAGACACTCCTCAAAATTAGAAAGTGGTTCTTGATACGCTCAGGATACATAATTTGTCAAGGACAAAATGAAAAATTTGTTTTTTCAGGGGGATTGCTGGCTGAAAAATACCTTTGCCGTCAGTTTGTACAAAGCTAAGGGATTCTGCGTATCTTAAGAATTCAGCTTGCCCTTTTCAGTCTTAAGCACGCAGGTCTTTTGGAAAAAGGCCATGCCCCAGAGGGAAACTTTCCAGCCTTTCTTCCTGATTAGCGGAGCCGCATACCTGTTCGCCTTAATCTGTTGGAGGGCTTCCTCTGCCTTGCCGGACAGCTTTTCCTCTGAAGTGGTGCGCTTGATTTCAAGTACTGCAGCACGCTTGTTTTTTGTGTCGCGGAGGACGATGTCCGGCCTTCCGTTGCCAAATTCCTTGTTGGACTCGACTTCCCAGCCGGTGAAGGTGAAGAGCCCCAGGATGAAGGCATGATAAAAATCTTCACGGGCATCGTAATAGCTTAAGGTGTCCTCCATCTGGTCGCACAAAAGCTCAGTCACTGCATCGGTATCGTCTGCCCAGAATGCCTTGAAGAGTTCAGTCCTGTCTATATTCTGGACCTCATTGTCGAACCATTTGGAAATGGCAGAGGCAAAAATTTCCAGGACTTCCTTGTTGGGGATGGTAAGGACAGTCAGTTTTCCGTCAGGCTTTATGCCGTTCTTCTCCATCTGTTCGGGACTTGCCTTGGTGAGATAGCCTGACAAGTAGAGAACCGTCCACATGTTCTCTGCACTCTCATACATGCGGTCATAGGTAATATTTTCTATGAGCCTGGTTCCAATGCATCCGCCAGTCATCAGGGTATCCAGTTTGCTCTTGACGGCCCCTGAATTACAATGATCGACAAAGCTACGCACAATATCTTTCTGGGTAGAATTTTGCCAGTAGGGCAACGGCAGAGCTTCAGGGTCGTCCTGCAAGTCAGTGACGTATTGCAGAATATCCCACGGGCAATATATTTCCGTATCTTTGCCGAAACGGTATCCGTCGTACCATTCCTTTATTTCCTGCTTTTTCGCTGAAAAACCGGTAACAGCCAGCAGATCATCGACTTCCTCTGAAGTGAAGCCAAATTTGTCGGCATAGCGGACATTGGAAATGCCGAAGCTCTTAAAGTTGTTAAGCCCTGTAAAGATGCTTTCACCGGATATTCTGAGACATCCGGTGAGAATGCCAAACTGAGTGATGGTATAGTCCTTCAGAGCTCCGCTCAGCATATTGCCAATAAATTGCACCATCTCAGGGTAATACCCGTATTTGTAAGCCTTGGCCAAAGGCACGTCATATTCGTCGATGAGCATAATGACAGGCTTGCCGTAGTATGCATGAAGAGCTCTGCAAAGGATTTTCAAGGAGTCTGAAAGCAGTGTTTTGTCTCCTTTTTTTGATTTGAGAATTTTGAGATCATCCCTGTCAGTTTCGTCAACAGACGAACTGTCTGTCAGGAATGGGAGGATGTGACAAACATCGCTTACGCATGAGCGAACTTTCCCCAGGGCTTCTTCAAAATTCTGCCCTTCAATGTCTTTGAAAGAGAGAAAGACAACTGGACGCTGGTTCATCCACTTGTCGCACAGTTCTTTGTTTTTTGATATGGCAAGACCATCAAATATAGCCTTGCTGTCCTTGGTAATATCAAAGAAGTCGCTGAGCATGTTCATCATCAGCGTCTTACCAAAGCGGCGCGGACGGGTGATGAGGGAAAGCTTGATTGCTGACGAAAAAAACTCCTCTATAAAGGCTGTTTTATCCACATAACAATAGTCATTTTCCCGAATTTCACGAAAAGATACAGTACCAACCTGTATAGTAGACATGTTTCTTTCTCCTTTTGTACCGCCTGATTTTGAAGCGGCCTGTCGCAGTCAAATATTTGTAATAATACAACTTTTTACATATTTATAAATTATTGGCAAATGTCCTGCATCCTGGTCCTGAAGCTTCTGCGTAACCGCTTCCTGGCGGCCCATGCCCGGCCCTGCTTTCTGCGAGGGGGAAAAGGACCAGTCACGCTTTTTTATCCAGTCTGGAACGCCGGTCCTGGCGGAGCTTTCGTGTTTCCAGGCGATGCTCGATAAATTGGCCGCAGTCTGTGCCGCAGGGCACAT
>CAVLCT010000033.1:0-21646 GCA_963661665.1 Bulleidia sp.
TTGTAAGCTGCTCCGATAACAACACTGCTGGGAGCAACATAGCCATCTGGCAAACTAGTCACCTCATTATTTGAACAAGTTATTTCCCCGCTACCTTCTTTAAAATCATAATACCATGTACGACTCCCAGCAGTACTATCTTTATAGGTCCAATAAGATGCTTCAGAGACTGACGGAGATGCAAGTGGGTAAGCCATAAGCAATGAAGCAAGGCATGCTGTATACTTGATATTCATCTGGTTCTTCCTTTTTGTTTTTCTTTTGCACGAGGCTAAGAATATGAATACTTGCCTTCTGCTACGGCGAAAAAAAACGGCCAACTAGATATTTTCCTCATCTGCAAAACAAATGCAGACTAATCAGAAGGTTTTGCCCACATATAGAACAAAAGAGCAGGCGCTGAAAAAGTATGTGCTTGCTGCATCACGTACAGGAGCTTAATTGCACCTTGCTGAAAAAAGGCTACAAGTCCTGCAAAATGGACATAAACGTATAATTTTTACTTGAAAAAAAAAAAAAAATCACAAGCGTTTTCAGCCAGTTAGGACAGGCTGTACGATATTTTGCACAAAAAAAAGGACCGGCGTTTAAGCCGATCCTTCTACAAAACTGTTCCCTGCATCAAGAATTTGAACAGGGAGAAAATATGCCGCTACACGGCACTGCTACCTGGTGCTGTCAAGCCAGCGGGCCCATTCAATGCCCTTTTCAATAAGCATATCCTTGCTGAGCACATCTGCATTGTACTGGATAAGCGCAGACCCTGTCTGCACATTAAGCTCAACTGAGCTTATGCCGTCCATGCTTTCCAGGCGCTGCTTTGCCTCCTGGGCCACTGCTTCCTTTGTGAGGGCAGGGTGACGCACGCGCACACGCCCCGGGATAAAGCTGCGCACATAGCGCACAAAGGACAGCATTTCCATCTTGCTGGGTGTACCCATTGCATTCTCCAAGGACTCTAGGCGTTGCTGCCTTCGGGCAGGGCATCATGCTCCTGAGCCTCAGGCAGGTTGCGCTTCATGGCGCGTACAGACAAAATTACGGTGGTCATGTTGTGCAAAAGAGCCGACAGGCCGGGCGACAGTATCATAAAGATGCCGCCTGCCAGGAAGAGGCTGTTGAACACCATGGTATAGAGATAGTTGCTGGTGATGCGCTGCATGGCCCTGATGCCCAGCATCTTGGCTGTCAGCAGGCCTTCCAGGGAGCTTTCGGTCAGCAGCACGTTGGCAACGCCCTGGGCCAGATCCGTGCCGTCTGTCATGGCTACGCCCACATTGGCAGCGGACAGGGCAGGGGCATCGTTAATGCCGTCGCCTACCATGAGCACATGGCGGCCTTCGTCAATAAGCTGCTGCACCACATCGGACTTGTCCGTGGGAAGCACTTCGGCCCTGTATTCGGTAATGCCAAGGCGTGCGGCAATGGCCTTTGCCGTGCGCTCGTCATCGCCTGTTATCATCAGGATGCGGTCAACGCCAAGCTTTTTCAGACCGGCAATAACAGCCACAGCCTCAGGACGCGGCGGATCCTCTATGGACACAAGGCCTGCTATCTTGCCGCCCTCTGCCACAAAGAGCAGGGAGCGTCCCTGGGCTGTCTCGCGCTCTATGGCCTCATGCAGGGGAGAGACATCGATCCCTTCGTCGCATTCCACATAGTGGCGGCTGCCAACGACAACCTTTTCGCCCCTGAGCATGGAGCACACGCCATGGGCCACGATGTACTGCACCTTGTCGTGTTCTTCAGGATGCCCAAGATTGCGCGCCTCTGCGGCCCTGCACACGGCCCTGGCCACAGGATGCGGGAAATGCTCCTCAAGACAGGCCATGTCTCGCAGGACAAGGTCCTCTTCAAAGCCCGGGGCAGCCACCACGCAGGCCACATGCGGCGTGGCATTGGTGAGGGTGCCGGTCTTGTCAAAGACAACGGTATCGACGTCGCGCAAAGCTTCAAGGTAGCGCCCGCCCTTGATAACCACGTTGTTCAGTGCTCCCTCGCGCATGGCGGCAAGCACTGTCAGGGGCGTGGTAAGCTTCAGGGCACAGGAGTAGTCCACCAGCAGGACAGAGGAGGCCCTGATGGGATCCCTGGTGAGCAGGAAGACAAGCCCTGCCAGGGCAAAGGTGAAGGGCACGGCCATGTCGGCCATGCGCTCAAAGCGTCCCTGTATGCCTGCCTTGAGCGTCTCTGACTCTTCAATGAAGCTCACAATCTGCTTTAGGCGGGTCTCGTCGCCAAGCTTGGTGACGCGCACAAGGACGGATCCTTCCTCGACAACAGTGCCAGCAAAGACGGAATGCCCGGCAGTGCGCACCACGCCAAGAGGCTCGCCGGTCATGGCTGCCTGGTTGACTACGGCCTCGCCGTCCGTGACGACGCCGTCAACGGGGATAATGGTGCCGGCATTGATCCTGATTTTGTCGTCAAGCTTCAGGTCATTGATGCTGATCTGCACCTCAGTCCCGTCATCCTGGGCCAGCCACACCGTATCGGCAGTGATGTTCAGGCTGTCGCTTAAGGAGGCCAGGGACTTCTGCCTTGTCCAGGATTCCAGGGCATCGCCGATGCCAAGGAGCAGGGTCAGGGTGCGGGCCGTGCGGAAGTCGCGCCTGACAAGGCACACCAGCACTGCCGAAGCGTCAAGGACAGCCACATTGAGGTTGCCCTTCAAAAGTTCCTTTATGCCGTGAATAAGATAGGGAATGCCGTGGAAGATGGCGGACGGAATGCTCCACCACCACGGGATAAACGGCCGAAGGGCGTAGAAGCGGATGATTTCAAGCGCCGCCGCTACGGGCCCTTCGGCCTTTGGGTACTGAAGGTCATCGTCATGCCAGCCGGGCTGAGACCTGCCCTCATCAAATGCGTCGCCCATCCTGGCCACTTCTTTCAGGGCCAGAAGCCTTGCATTGTCATCCGTATAGAAAAAGAGGGCACTGCCTATGAACGGGTTGACAGACACGCCGGCAATGCCGTCAATGGCAGCCAGGGCGTCAGCCAGGGCCGTGGCCTCTTCCAGTGTCAGTTTGATGCCGCTGCGGCACCTCATGCGCCCCTGGCAGGTCACAGTTCCGTCGGAAAAGGTTCCGCGCAGTTCATGAACGATAACAAATTGCACTTAAGCTTCCCCTTTGCCTATGCCTTGTGAGCCTTGCGGTCAGCCTGCTCGGCCCTGGCTTCGGCAACGAGATCCTGGCAGTCTTCCTTGGCCTTTTCCACAGCGCTGGAAATGGCTTCCTTGACGTCAAGGCCGCGGCTGATAAGGCCGGAAGCAACGGGCTTTAAGTTAATGCAGCCACGGTTGACTGCCATGGAAGCGACAACGCCGCAGGCTACGCCGCCGGCAAAGATAAGACCGTATTTCAGAAATGAGTTCATAGTTTCCTCCAATCAGGTATTCAGGAAGCTATGCAGTAGTTGAAAGAAACATTCAGTTTCTTTTTTGTTACATCGCAACAGTGATGTAGTCAGCTTCCTTGTTACGTAACATAATTGTAACGCCGGAAAGACGCAAGGCCACGGGATCCTGCAGGGGGGCACGGCCGACAACGGTCACAGTGGAGCCGGGAGTAAGTCCCATGTCCCTGATACGACGGTTTAATTCGCCGGGAGCATCCACGGATGCAATGGTTCCGGAGTCGCCAACGCTGAGGGAACGCAAAGAGATAGCTTCTGCCATGATAAGTCTCCTTAATGATTATATTTTTTATGTGATGGAAGCAGAAAAACAAAAATTTTCGCAACTTTTTTCAAAAAAAGTGAAAAAAGCATTAAAAGGCTCTAAACTAAAGTGAAATTGGATTTTGTATTTGCAGTTTGTCTTTACTTATGCAATGTGCTATAAGCAAAACTGTATGCTGAAACTGGCTTCTGGCAGGGAAAAGTGAAATTTATGAATTAGAAATTCAAAACTATTGCTTTTTTACCCTGCAAAATGCCTGTATGCAGTTTGACCTTTGCAAAAACAACCCGGAACAGGGAGGCAACCATGATTACCCAGGCCATTGCCGCCACCTCGACAGCCTGCATTGTCAGAAAGCAGTTCAAGTGCAAGCCGTCCAATGCCATGCTTTTAGGCCTGCTGGGGGTAACCCTAGTATCTGCCTTTGCCGGCTCAAAGGCATTCCATGCGGGAGCAGGGATGCTTCTGGCAGCAGGCATAGGCATGCACTGCTGGAACCGCCGCAAGGCCCTCTGAAGAAAGGCCTTCTGGGCAGGGCCCTTTGCCCGCAAAGCAGGCAGGCTGTCATTACTTCTTGCAGTGGCAGCCTCCCTGCGCGCCGCGGGAACCGCAGCAGGAGCAGGACTTGGACTTGATGCTTTTGCGAAAATGCACAATAAGTCCGGCTGCGCAGGCAATGACAATGACGGCAACAATAATTTGCTGGTCCATCAGATAGCTCCTAATGATATCTCCCGGGCTCTTTCAGGAGAGCTTCTGCCACCAGGGCAGGGCTGTCCGGAATCAGAGCAGGAAAACAGGCGGTCACGGCTTAAGCCCTGGGGGCTTTGGCTGTGACCTGTTGCTTTTTACAGGAATTGGAATTCGTTGTCAAAGTCAATTTCACCTGATAGTGCATTTCCCTGTCCAGGCCTTGTTTTGTGTACCTAAAAAAATTCAGCCTGCCCTGTATTTGACAGGAAGGGGGCGGTCGTGCACACTTCCGGCTATCTTATTTATGATGCCCAGCAACATTATATATGATACTGCCCCTGATCCTGATGATCCTGATGATCCTGGTGATCCTGACGGCAGTGTACGGAGCTTACTGTGACCTGTTCTGCCAATACGCTGAAATTCCTGCCCCATATCCCCCCAAAGTCCTCTTCGCCGCTTTGCGAGGCACTGTCCTTTGGCAAAACCAGAATCTGTGCACAGTTTCATGCCACAGTGCCCGGCTACATGGAAACACCGCTCTGGTCCCTGGACAACCTGGCCCGCCGCTTAGGTCTTGGCAAACTCTGGCTCAAGGACGAATCAGTCCGCTTTGGCTTAGGCGCCTTCAAGATCCTTGGCGCAAGCTTTGCCATTGCAGGGCAACTGGCAAAAAGGCTTAAGCTTGACGCAGCTTCCCCGCTTGTCTTTGACACCCTTGCAAAAGAAGCAAAAAAGCATGCCTCCCCCATGCAGTGCATAACGGCCTCGGATGGCAACCACGGCTTTGCCGTTGCCTGGTTTTGCAGCCTTTTGGGCATTAAGGCGACCGTGCTTCTGCCAAAGGGCAATGCAGAGCACAGGGCCGCAAGGATACGCCGCCTTGGCGCTGATGTGGAAATCATTGACGGCAGTTATGACGATGCAGTCTGCGAGGCAGACAGAAGAAGCAGGCATGAAGGTGCAGTCCTTGTCCAGGACACCGCCTGGGACGGCTATGAGGAAATACCTCTCAACATCATGCGCGGCTACTGTACTATTGTGCATGAAATAGTGCATGATATCATAGCAGATCCCGGCACAAGGCCGACGCATGTCTTTTTGCAGGCAGGGGTAGGGAGCTTTGCCTCAGCCATGGCAGCCTGCCTTTCCTCAGCCTTTCCTGGCATTAAGACAGTCATTGTCGAGCCTTGCAGTGTCTGCTCACTGTATGAAACGGCCAGAGCAGATGACGGCATTCTGCACAGCATCAGCAACGCTGATGAAACCTGCATGACAAGCCTTTGCTGTCCGACCCCCAGCAGCCAGGCATGGGAAATACTGCAAAGCTTGGCCTCAGGCTTTATTGCCTGCGGCGACGGCCTGGCAGAACTGGGAAGGATGGCCCTGCTGCACCCGGAAGGCAATGATGCACAAGTCACAGCCGGACTTTCAGGCGCCGTGACAACGGGCGTCCTCGAAGCGCTGTGCCTTGAGTCCGGCATGGGCGATGTGCGTGAAACCCTCGGGCTGAATGATAAGGCAAGAGTCCTTGTCATCAGCACAGAAGGCGACGTTGACGCAATGGAATAGTTTGCCATGCAGCAGCTTTTTAAGGATACAGATAGCGCCACCCCCTTTGAAGAGGCTGAAAATTAGTGTAGGGTACAGGAACAGCGTAAAACAGAAACTGCGCTGTTCCTCTTTTTTAGCAGCTATTTGTTTTGGCAGCTATTTTTTGAAACAAAAGCCGTCAGCCTTTGTGACCATATATCAGCAAGCCGGTTTGTGGTGCCCTCTATTCGATGAACAGTATACAGAAAATTGCCAAAGGTGTCGGCTGGAGCACCGTGGCCCTGTTTAGCCAGGCGGTCTACGGCTTTATCTCCGTCCCCCTGCTTCTGCATTACTTTGGCAACCAGCAGTACGGCATTATAGGCCTTGCCAACTCAATCAACTTCTACATGCAGATAATGGACTTAGGGCTGAATTCCACCAACGTCCGCTTTTTTTCTGCCTGGCTTGCCGAGGATAAATACGACAAGACAAAACGGCTCTTCCAGACCAATGTTGCCCTCTACAGCGTTATTGCCCTGATCAATGTCGCCGTCGTCCTTATAATAGCCTGCTTTTCCGGCTCTATCTTTAACCTTGATGGAGCAGAGGACCAAACCTTAAAGACCCTGCTGACAATTGTTGCCTTCAGCGGCGTCGTCAACTGGCTCTGCTCCTGCATGGACCAGCTTATAGCAGGAACTGAGAACGTTGCCTGGCTTAAGAAAAGGGCGCTTCTTACCAAGTCCATCCAGTTCTGCATCCTCTTTTCCACCATATACTTCCATCTTTCCATAAGCCTCTTTTTCCTTCTCACAAGCTTTGTGCTGATTTTTGCCATTCCCCTGTCCATCTGGAAGATCAGAAAGGTTGCGCCCTACGCCTCCTTTGTTCCCAGAATAGACAGGCCGATCCTAAAGGAAATCCTTCCCTACTTTATCAGCATTTTTTCCTACAGCATCTTCCAGTTTTCCTTTGAAAATTTGCGCGTGGTCATGCTGGGCATGCAGGGCACGCTTGAGAGCATAACGGACTACCGCATCATGAACGGCATGGTGTCTGTGGTCCTGACCTTCGGGGGTATCTTCCTGGGTGTTCTCCTGCCCACGACCTCCAGGATAGTGGCAAAGGAAAACCAGAATGCCATAGAAAAAGTGATCTATGCGGGCTCCAAGTACATAAGCATCATCCTCTGCTTCTGCTCCTTCGGCATGATGGGCATAGGAAAGGAGATGATAACCCTCTATGTGGGCGAGAGCTATGTGCACCTTCTGCCGTGGTTCTGCCTGTGGCTTTTCTGCGTGCTGAACATGCACACCTCCGTTATCACCAGCATCATCCTGGCCGGCACAAAGATACAGGGCATTGCCGGCTGCATTATTTTCTGCTCCTGCGTTGGTCTTGTGCTCACCTGGTTCCTCATCCCCTCATTCGGGGTAGGCGGCACTGTCCTTGCCCTCTGCGTCTACGTTGTCTGCGAGCTTCTCTTCTACTATGTCTGGTACTGGCCAAGAAAGCTCAATGTGCGCTCTGGCTATATCTTTTTCAGGCTCTTTCTGCCCTATGTCCTTATCGGGGCAGTGCTTGCCTGGCTTGTAAGCCAGCACATAGGGGCTTTTTCAAGCGTCTGGCTTACCTTCCTTGTAAAGGGCTCAGCCTTTGCCATTGCCTATGCCGCAGCCTGCGCCCTGCTTATGACAGGGCGCGACTGGGAGTTTTTCAGGGCCATTCTGAAGCGCGAAGAACGGCATGAAACGGCATAATGGACCGGCCAGGCTGCGTTTCCATCAAAATCACGAACAATCTGACTTAAAACAAGGCGGTTTTATGCTTGGTTCCTTTGTCTACGATAATCCCACCAGACTCTATTTTGGCGCTGACAGCCTGCACTTCCTTAAAAGTGAGCTTGCGCACTATGGGAAGACAGTGCAGCTGGTCTACGGCTCAGGCTCCATCAAAAAAAACGGCCTGTATGACGATGTTGTGCGCATCTTAAAGGATGCCGGCAAGGGAATTGTGGAGGACGGCGGCGTCAGCCCCAATCCTACCACAGACAGGGTCAGGCAGGGTTGCATGCTTGCCAGGGAAAGCGGGGCAGATCTGCTGCTGGCAACAGGCGGAGGATCCTGCTGCGACTATGCCAAGGCAGTGTCCGCAGCAGTGCACCTTAAGGAAGACTTGTGGCAGTCCTGCTATCTTGAAGGGAAAAAGCTTCCAGAAGACCAGCCTGTTATTCCTGTCGGCTGCATCCTCACCATGGCCGGCACAGGCAGCGAGATGAACGGCACAGCCGTGCTGACAGACACTGCCACAAAGGACAAGCGCGGCTGCAAGTTCGGCCCGCGGCTGTATCCCAGGTTCTCCATCCTCAATCCCGTCTATACCATGAGCCTGCCCCGGCGCCAGATGGTATCCGGCATCTTCGACATCTTCTGCCACATCTGCGAGCAGTACTTTTCAGGCACGGACGACAACACCAGCGACTATATCTCCGAAGGCCTTATGCGCTCTGTCTTAAGCGCCTCCAAGGCCGCCATAGCGGATCCTACAGACTACACGGCCAGATCCAACCTCATGTGGACAGCCAGCTGGGCACTGAACTCGCTCCTGGGCCTTGGCAAGAAGGGCGACTGGATGGTCCACAAAATGGGCCACGCCATAGGAGCCTATACCAACGCAAGCCACGGCATGACCCTCTCAAGCATAGTGCTGCCCTATTACCACATGGTCCTGCCATACGGCCTTGCCAGATACAAACGCTTTGCCATGCAGGTCTTTGACGTGGCGCAGGAAGGCAGGACGGACCTGGAAATTGCAGAAGAGGGTTTAAGGCGCATGGAAGAATGGATGCGTTCCTTAGGCCTTGTGCTGAACCCGGCAGAGCTTGGCGTCACAGACGACATGCTTGACGGCATAACCAAGAGCACCATCATCCTTGATGCCGGCTACAAAAAGCTTTCAAGAGAGGATATACGCAGCATCCTTGAAAGCGCCATGGGCATGGGAAAATAACAGGCTTTGAGGCGTTCCATCCAGAAAATTTCGGAGGGGCGTGCAGTACTCTTATTGTACGCCCCTTTCTTTATGCCCTCTGTAAAGCCTGAATGGCGCCTGCGCAGGAGGCTTGCATGGCACGAGGCACAAGGCTCCCTCTGTACGGTCATGATTATGGCATAAAAACAAATAGTTGGCTCCCTCTAAACAAAAAAGACTGATCGCTTGCCAACAGGATCAATTTTGGAGTATGAACGCAAAATCGTTTGTCCTGCCGCAGCATTTGCATGGACAGGAAGGGCATCTGCCTGAAACAAGGATTTTTTCAAGGCACTGCCGTTGCGTATCCCGTAAGAACGGGGATTTTTCCATATCCCCTTCAGGTACACTCCATGATTTCAGAAAACCAGTTTACTGTTCTTTGTGCCTGCAAAAAGGATCCAGGGCTTTCCCTGGAAGAGCTTGCTGCACGAACCGGACTTGCTCCGGACACAGTTCTTTCCGTTGTGGAAAAGCTCGGTGCAGACGGCCTCCTTACTGTCGAAGGCTACAGCCTGACTGCTGAAGGGGATGCGGCGCTTGCCCCCTTTAAGGTTGACAATGCCGTCATCATGGCGGCAGGCCTTGGCAGCCGCTTTGTGCCCCTGTCCCTGGAAAAGCCCAAGGGCCTGTACAGCGTCAGGGGCGAGGTGCTTGTGGAGCGGCAGATACGCCAGCTTCAGGAAGCCGGCATTCACGACATCACCCTGGTCGTCGGCTACATGAAGGAGCAGTTTTTCTACCTGCAGGACAAGTTCGGGGTAAAGCTTGTTGTCAATCCGGACTACTTCCGCTTTAACAACACCTCCACGCTCATGCTGGTAAAGGACCGCCTTGCCAACACCTTCATCTGCTGCTCTGACAACTACTTCACCGAAAATCCCTTTGAAAGCCATGTCTACAGGGCCTACTATGCGGCCCGCTACGCCAAGGGCGCGACCAACGAGTACTGCCTTGACTGCGATCCCGACGGACGCATCAACAAGGTGACAGTAGGCGGATCAGACTGCTGGTTCATGGCAGCCCATGTCTTTTTCTCCAGGGAATTTTCTGAAAAGTTTGTCCCTGTCCTTGAAAAGGAATACGCCATGGAGCCTGTGAAGCATGAGCTCTGGGAAGACGTCTATGCAAGGCACACGGACACGCTGTCCATGTACATCAGAAAGTACGATGCAGGCATTCTCCAGGAATTTGACTCCCTGGACGACTTGCGTCTTTTTGATCCCTACTACATCAATAACTGCGACTCGGCCATCCTGAAAAACATCTGCACCTACTTCTCCTGCAGGCAGGAAGACATCAGCGACATCTGCCCGCTAAAAAAAGGCCTGACCAACACCTCGCTGCGCTTCACACTGAAAGGAAAGAAGTACATTTACCGCCATCCCGGTGTTGGCACGGAAGAGTACATCAGCAGAAGCAACGAGTACCATTCCATGCAGACTGCCGAAAAGCTCGGGCTGGACAAGACCTTCATGTACATGGACATGAAGGAAGGCTGGAAGATAAGCCGCTACATCGAAAACTGCAGGACCATGGACTACCACAACGAAGACGATGTGAAAAAGGCCTTGAAGCTTGTGCGCACCCTGCACGATGCAAAAGTTCCTGTGGACTATGAGTTCAACATGTGGAAGGGGGGCCTGGAATTTATCGACAAGATACAGAAGCGCGGCAGGGCAGACTTTGCTGACTTTTCGCAGCTCTTTGACAGAATGCGCGAAGTCCACGACTTTGCCGAAAGCGACGAGTGCCCTAAGGTTCTCTGCCACTGCGACACCTATGCCCCCAACTTCCTTGTCCACGACGGCGAGATGGAGCTCATTGACTGGGAGTACTCTGGCAGCGACGACCCCTGCGCAGATCTTGGCACCTTCATCTGCTGCTCTGACTACAATTATGACGAGGCCATGCGCGTCATTGCCCTCTACTACGGCCATACGCCTACCACGCAGGAATTGAGGCACGCCACGGCCTACGTGGCCATTGCCGCCTACTACTGGTTCTTGTGGGCCATCTACCAGGAAAGCCTGGGCAAGAGCGTCGATGACTACCTGCTGATCTGGTATCAGGCCGCAAAAATGTACGCTGAAAAGGCGCTTGAGCTGTACCGCTAGGCAGTACAGCCCTGTACATGAAACCATCCCCACAGGCTGCCTGATACAGGCGAGCCTGTTCGCTCGCGAGGATTTCTTCATGCAATATGTCGGTGACGTTGTCATCTATATGATCATGTGCTGCGCCCTTATTGGCGCAGTCTGTTCCATCCTGGACGAATCAAGCCCCACAGGCCAGCAGTTTCTGGAGGGCATAGGCTCCATCGGCGCCATCTTCCTGCCAGTGGCAGGCATCATGGCGGCTGCGCCCTATATCACTGCCTTTGTGACCAGTGTCTTTACCCCCATGTTTGACGCCGTAGGCGCCGATCCTTCCATGGCAGCCACGACCTTTATCGCCGTGGACATGGGCGGCTACCAGCTGGCCTTTGATCTGGCAAGGACCAAGGAGTCCTGGATCATGGCCATGATGACCGGCTACATGGCCGGCGCGACAATAGTCTTCTCCATCCCCGTGGCCCTGAAGATGATTGACAGGGAGGACAGGCCCTGCCTGGCCCTGGGCGTCATGTCAGGCCTGCTGGCCATTCCCTTCGGCGTGCTGGTCTCAAGCCTCATCATTGCCGCCACTTCCCCTGAAGTGCGCAGCATCATCGCCACCACAGGCGTTGCCGACTACAGGCTGCAGCTCTCCATGCTGCAGATTGCGCACAACCTTGTGCCCCTGGCCATCATCTGCGGCCTGCTGGCCTTGGGCCTGCTGCTCATCCCTGACCGCATGATCCGCGGCTTCATCATCCTTGGCAGGCTTATGGATGCAGCCTTGCGCCTGGTCTTTGTGTGCTGCGTCATAGAGTACTTTACCGGCATCTTCTCCAAGATCCTGGGCGGCTGGGGCTTTGAGCCCATCATTGCCGACGACAAGGACATCAACAGGGCCCTGGAAATCTCGGGCTACATCGGCATCATGCTCTGCGGCGCCTTCCCCATGGTCTATCTCATCAGGACCAAGCTGGCCAGGCCCCTCGGCTGGCTTGGCAATAAGGTAGGCCTTTCCGCAGACTGCACCGCCGGCATCCTGGCAGCCTCAGCCAACGTGCTGGCCCTCTTTGCCATGGTGCGCAAGCTTGAGCCTGCCGACAAGGTGAGGACCATTGCCTTCTCAGTGTGCTGTGCCTTCCTCTTCGGCGACCACCTGGCCTTTGCAGCCAACTTCCAGCCGACTTTGATCCTGCCCATCATGGGCGGCAAGCTGGCCGGCGGCATTATCGCCGTCATCATTGCCCAGAAGCTGGCCGTGTCGCGCATCCCTGCCGGCATGAAGTAGCGGTATACGGCATTTTTTGCCATGCATGCTTATTGATTCTGCTTAATTAATAACGGGGGCAGGACTGTCTTGAAATACGGACAGTTCTGCCCCTGCTTCTTTGTTTTCTCCCCTTATCCATACCCCTTATCCTTACCTCTTATCTGCTTCCCTTACAGAGCCCGGCAGCTCAAGCGGCCGGCCTGACACGAGGCCTTTTATGTGCAAACGCACTATTGCAAGAACATGTGCCAAAATATGGTCCTGTACTGCCCTTACAGCGCTGTACGCTTTCATCCCACAGGATGCGTATGCCTATCTTGATCCTGGCACAGGCAGCATGCTTGTCTCAGCGCTGGTGGGCATCCTTGCCACGCTTGTCTTCTTCCTAAAGGGCGTCTGTTACAAAAGCGTGTCCTTTGTCTGTACTTTGCTTGGCAGGACGCATCACCATTCAAGGGAAAGCATAGTCCTCTACAGCGAGGGCCGGCAGTACTGGAATGTCTTCCGCCCTGTGGTGGAAGCTTTGTCTCAAAAGGGCGCTGAGTGCACCTATCTGACATCTGACGACAAGGATCCTGGTCTTTCCAGCAACCTTGAGCACGTTGAGGCACGCTGTATAGGGAAGGGCAACAAGGCCTTTGCGACACTGAACATGATGGAAGCGGACGTTGTGTGCATGACAACGCCCGGCCTGGACGTTTTGCAGATACACAAGTCCAAGGGGGTAGGGCACTATGCCCACATCGTGCATGCAGCAGGCGACGTTGCCCTCTACCGCCTCTTTGGCATGGACTACTACGACAGCCTCCTAAGCTCCGGCCCCCACCAGGAAAAGTCCATCAGGGAGCTGGAACGCCAGAGAAAAACGCCTGTCAAGGAAATATACCGCTGCGGCTGCTCCTATTACGACTTGCTCATGGCACGCAAAAAAAGCTTTGAGCGGCCTGAAAGCAGTGGTCCTGGCTGCATCCTGGTAGCCCCCACCTGGGGTCCCAACGGGCTGCTGTCCCTCTACGGCATGCAGCTTCTTGGCCCCCTGGCAGAGGCCGGCTACAAAATCATGGTGCGCCCGCATCCGCAAAGCCGCATAGTAGAGCAGGACATGCTCAAAAAACTGCAGGAAGAGACTGCCTGCTTTGACAATGTCACCTGGGACAGCAATCCGGACAACTTCCCGGCCATGAGTCAGGCAGACATGATGATTTCCGACTACTCCGGCATCATTTTTGACTTTGCCTTTGTCTTCGAGCGTCCCGTGCTCATCATGGACTACCAGCCGGCACTCACCTTCTACGATGCCTACGACATTCCCTGGGAGATCTGGGACTTTGCGGCGCAGAAGGAAATAGGCCGCAGGATGAAGCTTGAGGACATTCCCCGCATCAGGGAGATTGCAGAGGAAATGCTCAAGGATCCGGGCTTTGAGGAACGTTTGCGCCGTTTCCGCGACGAATATGTGTACAACTTCGGCTGTGCCGGTCCGGTCATTGCCGACAGGCTCATTGCCCTGCGTGACAGGGAAAGGCAGAAGCAGCACTAAAGGAGCTTTGGAGAGAACGACATGCTGGACTATCTCTATTATCTTTTCATAGCTCCGCTTGAGTGGATTATGCGCACGGTGCTTGAGGCAGGCTTTGCTTCCTTTGGCACTTACGGCGTGGCCCTTGTCTTCATGAGCATCGTCGTCAATGTCATGCTTTTGCCGCTCTACCATCTGGCAGAGACCTGGCAGGAGTCTGAGAGGCGCGTGCAGCATGACATGGAAAAGCAGCTTAAGCGCATAAAGCATACCTTCAAGGGAAAAGAGCGCTACATGCTCATGTCTACCCTCTACAGGCAGCATGAGTATCACCCGATCTATGCCGTGCGCACCTCCTTTGGCTTCCTTATCCAGGTGCCTTTCTTCTTTGCGGCCTACCATTTCCTAAGCCACTATGCGCCGCTGCACGGTGCCTCCTTCTGGATCTTTACCAACCTGGCAAAACCAGATGCCTTATTGAGCGTGGCAGGCTTTGACATCAATGTCCTGCCCGTGCTCATGACCGTCATCAATATCTTCTCGGCCCTGGTCTACACCAACAGGCTGAGCATGAGGGACAAAATCCAGCTCTATGTGATGGCAGGCCTTTTCCTGGTCCTGCTCTACACAGCCCCCTCAGGCCTTGTCTTCTACTGGACCTGCAACAATATCTTCTCGCTCTTGAAGAACATGGTCTATGAGGAACTTGGCATCTTCTCCCACGGCCAGGGCGTCATCAAAAAGACCAGGGCCAGGCTTGTGCTGGACAACTTTGGGGGCTTCCTTGAGCATGCGGCAGGCACAAGGCTGCAAATATCCTTCCTTGCCCTGGGCCTAGCTTGTGCCATCATCAGGGAGCTTTTGCCTGCCACTGCCGCAGAAGGGACGTTTGTGCCAGTCCTTTTGTCAGCCGCAGTCATTGTTTCCTGCATCTGGTTTGTCATAGTCTTTTTTGCCTGGGTGCTCACCGGGCGCCTGAGCCTCCTTCTGTGGGCAGGCTACGTCTGCGCCGTCCTTTTCGGCGCGGGAAGCCATGCCTGCTTCGTGCTTGGCCTTACAGCCGTCATCCTGCTTTTCTACCAGGACTGCCCCTTTGCCAACAAAGCCCAGGAAAGGGCCTGCCTCCTTAACCAGAAGGAAATACTTTCCCTTGGGGCAAGGGCGCTTTTTCTGCTTGGCCTGACACTCTTTGTGGCCACGCCCATACGGCTCTTTATTGCCGATGCAGGCCTTTTCACAAGCTGCACCCTGGCACTGCTCACCATTGCCTTTGCCCTTGTCATTATTGCGCCCTACAGCCTGATGCGCCTTGCAAGGTGCAATATACGGGCCGTGCTCTGCATTGTACTCTGCACGGCAGGCCTGGCAGGCTTTGCCTACACCTGGTTTCTTACCCGCGACTACGGCCCGCTTGACGCCTTCATGTTTGCCTGGACCCAGGACATGTACCATGACTGGTACCGTCTTGCAGACTGCGCAGTACTGGGCCTTTTGCTGATCCTGGCAGCCTGGGGCTTCATAAAGCACCGCGCCCTGCTGCAAAAGATTGTCAGCGCCTGCCTCTTTGTGACTGTCCTTTTGGGGGGCTGGAACGTGTACGGCGGCCTTTCCTCCAAAAAGAACGACGCTGCTGCCCCTCACGCAGAGGAAGTGCAGTACCCCATACATCTTTCAAAAGACAAGCCCAATGTCCTTGTCCTCATGCTGGACATGTTCACAGGCGACCATGTCACATACCTTATGAAGGAAAGGCCGGAGGTTTTGTCGGGCTTTGACGGCTTTACCTTCTATCCTGACACCATATCCGAGGCCGATGTCACCATCATGAGCGTGCCGTCCATTATAGCAGGCGACAAGGTGGCTCCCAGGAACCTGGCAAAAGACACGGGCAAAACGCTTGAAGAAAGCATCTGCCAGGAGACCGACAGCTTCTTTGCAAAGTTAAAGGAAAAGGGCCTGGATGCACGCATAGCAGCCTCTGATGATATCGACTTCCTTGCCACAAAGCCCTATGTGAGCCGTACCTTGTACAGGCGGTTCATGACAGAGGAAGACTCAGTGGCAAAAGAGCAGGGCGGAGAATACACAGGGCTCTTTGTGGTCTCCTACGGCCTCTTCCAGGGCATGCCCTGGTCATGGCGGCAGCATGTGTACAACGAGGGCCGCTGGATCATGCCGCTCTTTTCAGCCTCCAAGGCCGACGTGGTGGGCATCATGCACTCAAGGCGCCACTACGCCGTCCTAAACGGCCTTGACAAGCTCACAAAGGCTGATGACGGCAATGGATCCTATACCTTTGTCACCAACGAGCTCTCGCACATCCCCTGGTATATCTCAAAGGATACGCTCACGCCCGTATCCGAAGATCCCTGCCCAGAGACGACCTTTATCCTGGACATGCGCAACGGCCGCATTCCTGAGCACTACTATGCAGAGGCTGCTGCCATGCAGCTTCTCTCCAAGTACTTTGAATGGATGAAAAAGGAGCAGGTCTACGACAACACGCTCATCCTGGTGGTGTCCGACCACTGCGAGGGCGACAGCCAGCCCATTGCGGCAGTCTTTGGCAAGCCTGATCCTGCCATAGCCCAGGGCGGAACCTACCCGGGGCGCCCGGGATCCCTCTTTATGGTCAAGCCCATTAATGCCAGGGGCAGCATACAGACCGACATGACGCCCATGAAGAGCTCCGATGTCAGGGAAGTCATAGAGGCCTGCCTTGAGAACCGTCCCTTTGTGAGAAAAGACGATCCTTTTGTGCGCTACCATGCCACAGGCGAGGCCGTGCGCAGGCTGCACAATGACAAGAGCTACAATCTGCAGTCTTTGTGGAAGATTACCGGAAGCAGGGATGAGCGCTCACACTGGGAAATGCTCTTTACGACAAAAAAGCAGGCCTTTTAGGGGAGAGCCCTTAAGGGCTGACATAACGCTGTGCCGCTGAGGAATACATGCTGGACTATCTCTACTATCTTTTCATAGCTCCGCTTGAGTGGATCATGAGGACTGTGCTTGAGGCAGGCTTTGCCTCCTTTGGCACTTACGGCGTGGCCCTTGTCTTCATGAGCATCGTCGTCAATGTCATGCTTTTGCCGCTCTACCATCTGGCAGAGACCTGGCAGGAGTCTGAGAGGCGCGTGCAGCATGACATGGAAAAGCAGCTTAAGCGCATAAAGCATACCTTCAAGGGAAAAGAGCGCTACATGCTCATGTCTACCCTCTACAGGCAGCATGAGTATCACCCGATCTATGCCGTGCGCACCTCCTTTGGCTTCCTCATCCAGGTGCCCTTCTTCTTTGCGGCCTATCATTTCCTAAGCCACTATGCTCCCCTGAACGGGGCTTCCTTCTGGATCTTTACCAATCTGGCAAAGCCTGACGAACTTCTGAGAGTGGCAGGGCTTCCTGTCAATGTCCTGCCCATACTCATGACAGTCATCAATATCGTCTCAGCCCTTGTCTACACCAACAGGCTGCGTTTTAAGGACAAGGTGCAGCTCTACGTCATGGCTGCACTCTTCCTGGTGCTGCTCTATTCAGCGCCCTCAGGCCTTGTCTTCTACTGGACCTGCAACAACATCTTCTCGCTTTTGAAGAACATGGTCTATGAGGAGCTTGGCATCTTCTCCCATGGTGAAAGCAAGAAGGAAAAGACAAGATGTGCTCTTCTGCTTGAGGCGCTGGGCACAAGGCTTGAAGGGCTCATCACCCGGAAGACGGCCCTTGTGGCAGCTGGCCTTGGGCTGATTAGCCTAGTCTTCTTAAGCGCAGGGCAGGCCCTGCTGAATGCTGAATCCGTGCTCCTGCATGGTGCCGGAATCTGTCTTCTGGCAGTCTTCTGCTCCGGCCTTCTTGCGCAGCTGGGCAAAGTATTTTCAGGGCATGCCTCGCTCTATCTCTGGGCAGTGTCGCTGGTCATGGTCCTGGCAGCATGGCAGGCAGGCTTTCCGGCACTGCCGGCATCCTTGTTGCTGCTTTTCTTCTTTTTTGCACTCATGCCGGATGAGAACAAAATCTCAGGCATAACCGGGCATGAAAGCTCAGGATACCTGACAAAGGCCCAGGCCTTCTTCGGGCGCCTGGCAAAAAAAGACCTGACAGGCATTGCAGCAAAAGCACTTTTTGTCCTGGCCCTGACCGTCTTCTGGGCTGTGCCCTTAAGCATCATGGCAAAGGATGCAGAGCTTGTATCACCGCAGTCCCTGGCACTGCTGACGCTTTTTTCGCTGCTTGTCATTACCTTTCCCTTAAGCCTTCTTAAAACAGGCCGCGGGCCCCTCTGCTTCTTTCTCTCAATGCTCTGCGCAAGCTGCGCTATTCTGGCAGTGCTCTACTCCTATGTCATGCAGATAGACTACGGCGTGCTGGATGCCTTTATGCTGCAAAGCGAGGAAGACGTGCAAAGGCCGTGGTATGTCTTATGCGACATCCCTGTCATTCTGGCAGTCTTTTCCTTTGTGGTGGTCCTGCTCTTCAGGAAAAGGCAGATCTTAGGCAATGTGCTCAACGTCTGCCTGCTTGTATCCCTGTCTTTCAGCGCAGTATACGGGACGCAGGTAGTCACAGCCCCAAAAGCTGATAAGGGAAGGCCAGAAGCAGAACAGGCTGTCATAGAACTGAGCCGCACAAAGCCCAATGTGCTTGTCTTCATGCTGGACATGTTCACAGGCGATCATATAGCCGACATGTACGGGGAAAGGCCGGAGCTTTTAAGGGAATATGACGGCTTTACCTTTTATCCTGACACCATCTCAGAGGCTGCCGTCACTGCCATGAGCCTGCCTTCCATCATTGCAGGCCCCAAGGTTGCGCCGCGCAACCTGGCAGGGGACAAAGCAGGCAAGAACAATGACAAGGATAATGGCAAGGGCAAAGGCACAAGCCTTGAAGAAAAAATCCATGCTGAAATAGCCTCCTTCTTTGCCTTCCTTGAAAAGAACAACTGCACCTTCCGCATCCTCTCCTCAGGCGCCATAGACTTCATAGCCGGCAGGGACTACGTCACAGACAACCTGGTGAAACGCTTTGATGAAGGGCCGCTCACAAAGGAGGAAGCAGAAGAGCAGGATGCGCTCTCAGGGATTTTCCTCCTCTCCTACGGCCTTTTCAGGGCAGCTCCCTGGTCATTGCGCCATACAATATACAGGGAAGGGGACTGGCTTGTGCCTGCAACTATGACATCCATAAGCCACGCGGCAGCCATTGAGCATACAAGAAAGCACCATGCCGTCTTAGACAGCCTTGGATCCATGACTGTCATTAAGGATGAGGCATCGCACTATACCTTCATAAGCAATGAGCTCACCCACATGCCCTGGTCAGTATCACAGGAGACGCTTGAGCCTTGTGACACGGATCCCTGCCCTGAAACAAAGCATCCCCTTGACATGCTTGAAGGGCGCATCCCTGAGCACTACTACGCTGAAATGGCTGCCATCAGCCTTATAGGCGGCTACCTGGCCGAGCTGAAAAGGCAGAACGTATACGACAATACCGTCATCATCCTGGTGTCTGACCACTGCGAGGGAGACAGCCAGCCGCTCAGTGCCGTCTTTGGCGTTGACAATCCGTCCCGTGCCCTGGAAAACGTCTATCCTGGCCGTCCCGGGGCCCTGCTTATGGTTAAGCCCCTTGGTGCACACGGATCATTGAAGACAAGCAGCTCTCCCATGGCAAGCTCTGATGTACGTGCCATTGCAGAGGCAGCCTTCCTGGGAAAATCTTTAAAGCACGATCCCAAAAGGCTGCGCTATCATGCCTTAGGGCACTGGATACGGGAGAGGCATGGCGACAATGCCTATATCCTGAACGGCCTCTGGGAGATTGACGGAAGCCGGTTAAACAAGGCAAACTGGCACAGGATGGACATACGGTAGGAAGCCTAAACTGCCTGAAAGTCAGGGGCCGGAACAGCGGCCCCCAAATTCCCTTATCCTTAAGGGAAAAACAGCACGGGAGGATTATGCCTGAACCGTACTGCCAGAGAACATCTGCACAGCCCATGCAGACATGCTTTTGGCGGCTGCATGTACAGCTGCTGCTTCATGGTGCTGCGAAAAGATTTTCTGATTTCCTGTATACAGTATCTAAAAAATACAGTACTTCAAAAAATACCTGTCGGTAAAAGACAGATATCAGTACAAATCTGCCATGTTGCATCTGCCATGTTGTACAACAGGTAGCAAGGGGAGACAGTTATGGACTTAAGAATAAAACAACTGGAAGACATGTATCCCTGGCTCAGCTTTGACAAGAATGCGCTGAAATACAGCTGGGACAATTTAGTAAGCGATCAGCTGATATTGATAGAGTCCAGTATCAGACGTAACTATTTTTCCTGTGTAGCTGAAGTGAGCCTGTTTTTAAGACTTCCCTATCAGTTTCTAAAAACAGATAAATACCATGATGATGGAGTATGGCATGCATTAATTGATTTGCTGTCAAATCTAGACAATCATGGTCTTAAAGAAGAACTAACCTTGCCATTTATCCAGGGGATAACAAAATGGATGCTGGAAAACAAAATTGGCAAAACGTATGATTTATTACGTGTATTTGATGGTGACAGATCATCAAAAATATTTAAGAAAGACAAAGTAAACAAAACTATAATAAACAGTCTTGCAAAGGACATTTATAAAATTACTAACAATGAATTAAAAGAACAAGTTACTGATTTTATAAGCGACGCAAATGCAGCAAAGAAATATGCACCTGCTGCCTTAAAAATAGTACAAAGGTCTGACTGGGCAGATATCTTCAGACATGTTATTGAAAATACAGACAAACTTCCTGGCAAAATAAAAATAAAGGACAGTGAGCTTAAACAGCTGTCCTGCTTCATGAATGCAATAGAAAAGCTTGAAGGTACGTTCAACAGGATGCAGGCAGCCTGCCACAAAGCAACAGATATGATTTGTGCAAGCGTGGCAGACATAGCAAAAAATGAATATGAAAAAATAAAGACAAAATTTGAAAATAATTATGATGCGACATTCATGACTATTTTTTGTGCAGTCTTCCTGGCTGTATTACAGGGCACGCTGGAAAAGGACTCCTTCGGTCTTCCATTCGTTTGTGCGGATTCTTTCACTAAGTTTAAGGTGATTGAGCAGTGCGAGTTTGTACTGTCCAGCAATATGACCAGCTGCCTGAAAAAGTACTTTGAAGCAGACATGAAAGCTCTGGAAACAATGGCATGAGCCAGGACCGTGCCTGACTCCGGATGTCGTCCGGCACGGTGTACTCGTTAAGGTAGCTACCCGTCACAGCAACCATGGCCAGAATTCATTGTACGCCACCTTATAAGGCTCCTCTACAGGGCGGCTTTCTGTGCCAATACCTTTACAGGCTGACAGTACTGTACTTCCATTGTGGGAGCTGTGCATCAGTGATGTACTTTGTACTGGGATTGCAGGCAATCAGCCAATAGCGTATAAAGCACATAAGGTACAAATGGTGCAGATGACGTTATCTGCATCTGTCATCCACAAAAGCGGTCGTTATGGGTGCAATAAAGGAGATAAAAAGATGATTGACTTCATGATTGGCGGAGTATCTTTCCGTGAAATTCGTGAAACATCATGCTACTACGTAGACAAAACAACCTTTCTGGAAGAATTCTTCAGCACTGTTCCTCCCAAGGTTTCCCTCATCACCCGTCCGCGCCGCTTCGGCAAGACGCTGATGATGGATATGCTTTGCGAATTTTTTGATATTGCGAGGGACAGCAATGCCATTTTTGAAGGACTTTCCATATCGAAGAACAAGGCTCTTTGCGACAAATGGATGAACCAGTATCCCACGGTCTTCATGAC
>CAVLCT010000034.1:0-21055 GCA_963661665.1 Bulleidia sp.
CGTGTTTCCAGGCGATGCTCGATAAATTGGCCGCAGTCTGTGCCGCAGGGCACATTTGCTACAGGGAATTCGGCTCTTGCCATTGCCTTGTGGCCGCCTCCGGACCCTACGTCATGGAAGCAGGCATCAGCCAGGCGTCCTACGTCGCGTGTGCCGTTGCCCCTGAAGATGACTACGGCTTTTTCAGAACGGACAATGCCGCTGACTGCTATCCAGCGCAGACCGTGCACGCGGGTGAAAAAATCGGCAATGGCCACAAGCATGTCGGCTGTTTCCACGTCTCCCAAAAAGACCTGGGCACCGGTCCTGCGGCAGTGCCTGAGCTTTGCGCAGGCACTGGCAAAGTAGGGCAGCCACTCCTTAAGATATTCACTGCGCACGACTTTTCTGATGAGAATCGGGTCGGCCCTGTTTGAGAGCCACTGATAGGCCTCAAGGTCGTCCTTTCCGCCGCTGCGCTCAAAAAGATTGGTGTCACAGCGTATGCCCAGCAGCATGCCCGCAGCCAGGCTGTGGCTGGGCCTTAAGTGCAGTGCCCGCAGGTATTCCGTCAGTATGGTGCAGGCAGCACATTTTTCAGGCTGGATATCCATAAATCCGGGCTGCTGTATGCTGTACGGGACTTCAGGCAGGGGATGATGGTCTATAATGACGGAGAAGGGGACGTCCTTGTAGCTCTCGTTATGGTGCGGCTGGGAGTCAACCAGTGCAAAATGGGTATATTTGCTTTTCAGCGCCGCCTTCCAGCGCGTCATCCTGATATGCAGCGTGCGGATCATGGCCAGGTTGTCCGGCCTGGTGATTTCATTGATGTGGCAGATGTCCATCCTGGTCCGGTCAGCCACGATGCGCTTCAATGCTTCGGCAGCACCCATGGCATCCGGATCGGCATTGACAAGTATGCACCAGCGCTGCTCCCTGCTGACAGAGTGCAGCCACTCCTTTAGCTCGGCTATTTTTTCTGTACTGACAGATAATGACATCAGTTCCTCCGTCTGAGAGTCAGCCGGTGACGCGGTGCATGAGGGTACTGCAAAGTCAGCCTGCCTTTCTGCTACAGGCTTTTGGCCGGATGCAGAAGTCTGAAATGCCAGGACTTCCGCATCCGGCTGAATACGCTGTTTGCAGTATGATTGGGAACAGGCCGCCGGCTAGATGAGGGAGCGGCTTGGCCAGTTGTTTTCCTTTGCCTTGCGTTCTGCCTCTGAACCGCCGATGACGCAGATGCGTCCCTTTTGGGCTGTTTCATGCATAACTTCTGCAAAGTCGCGGAAATCCTGGGCCGTTGTAGAGAGCACTTCATCGCGGATCTCTTGCAGGTGCTCTTCACTCTCCTTGTTCAGCCAGCGGCTCAAGGCCAGCCTGCCTCTGGCTGGGGGCAGAAGGTAGGCGTCCAGGTCGCCTATGGTTCCCACGACAGCCCTGTTGAGATCGCCTTCAGAGAGGGCAATGTGTTCCAGATGGGAGGCAATGCCGTCGTAGGCTGAGAGCGTGGATTCTACATTGGGATCGCGGTAGCTGGTGCACATGAAGTTGCCGGTCAGGTAATCCAGCGAGCATCCGCCGCCATAGGCGCCGCCAAGAACGCGGACTGTCTCCCAGAGGTAGCTGCGGCTCATGTGGCGCAGGATGACGCTTTGCATGCCGTGATATTCATGCCCCAGCTGGTAGAGGTTGCAGCCCTTGGCAACATAGTTGACCTGGCTCTGGGTGGTGAAGACTTCTGCCTGGCAGGGATCAGCAAGGGCAATAGTCTGTGGTGCCGGCCTGGCTTCTGCCCCGGGCAGTGCGTTCAGCAGTTCCTCCTGGCAGGCAAAGGTCCTGTCTATCTCGCTGGCAGAGCCGGTGCAGAACAGCACGGACGGCTGGCAGGCAACCAGAATGTGCCTGAGTTCTTCCAGATCGGCCAGAAGCTTTGGATGCGCCTTATCCCAGTTGTCCAGAAGGGAGCGTACCGTTTCCAGGAAGCTGATGCCGCCCATGACTTCTGACAGGGCCGCATCCCTGGTAAACTGCGAGCGTATGCGCAGGCTGGCCGAGGCATTGCCTGAGGCGATGATGCTCTGTTCAAGCCTTGCCTTGTTTTCCAGAAGGATTTCCTTGAGGCGCCTGGCTATCATGTCCTTGTCTGTAGCAGGCTCAAGCAGGATTTCTTTCCAGATGGCAAAGAGATCGGAAATATGTTCTGTAACAGCCTTGCCTGAGAGGCTCAGCTGGCACTGCAGGACATTGTCTTTTGACAGAGTTGAGGACAGGCCGGCGCTGATCCCGCCTGTCTTGGCCGCAATGAGGGCTCCAAGTTCCGTATAGTCATGCCTTGCCGTGCCAAAGCTGGTGAAGGAGGCCAGGAAGAGCTTCAGCAGGGGCAGGTAGCGGGCAGGCAGATCCGGCATGGGGATAAGCAGTTCTGTATAGGCTATGCCATGCGTGTCCAGATCGCAGAAAATATGGGTGTGCCCGTTCTTTTCCTCAACCTTTCTTGGAATATGCAGGTTTTCCTTCGGCATGTCGGCTATGACCAGGTTGGGAATGGTAGCCAGGGCTTCCTCTGTGTCCGGAGCAGCCTGGGCCTTTTTCAGCTCCTGGCAGACAGTGCATATCTTTTGGCGCTCTTCATCAGAGCACTGCTTCTGGATTTCTGCCAGGTGCTTTTTTTCTTCCTCTTCCCTGCGGGCGGCAAGTTTTGTGTCCGGAGTCAGGATGACGGTGACGCGGGAGGGATTGTCAAGGAAAAGCTCTTTGATGGCTTTCTCGAAAACTTTTTCCCCTGCTGCCAGCCTTTTCTTGATGTCATTGAGGGGCTTTTCCCATGCCAGCGGGGCCATGGGATCCCCGTCATACAGCCAGGTGGACAGGGCCTGCAGCATGGCCACAAGGCCGCGCGGGAAACGGCCGGAGTTTGCCTCCCTGTATGAAAATTCAACAGTGTTGACGGCTGCCTCGACCAGATCGGCTGCAATGCCGTTTTCGGCAAGATCCCGCAGGGTGGAAAAGATAAGCTCCTCGGCTTTCTCTATGTCTTTTTCGTCAATGCCCTTGAGGCCCGTGGAATAAAACGTCTGGATGAGATCGGTTTCAAGGCCTGTTCCTGTTGTATCCTCGCCAAGCCCTGAGGAGATAAGAGCCCTGCGCAGGGGAGAGCCCGGCATTCCTTCCAGAATGTGTTCCAGCATTTCCAGCACCATGGTGCGCTCGATGTCGCTGCGCGGGCCGGTCAGCCAGTTTATGGCAAAAAGGCTTCTGGCACCGCTTTCGGCAGCATAGGGGACGCTGATGCGGGAGGGCTTTGCAAATGCCGGCTGCAATGACACCTCAGAATCCGCGTGGCATGTCCCCATGCCCTTAATGGCCCTGTCCACGATGGCAAGGCGTTCTTCCTCCGGGTCGTCTCCCCAGAAGAAGAAGCGGGCATTGGAGGGATGGTAGAATTTTGCATGGAAGTCGCAGAACTGCTCATAGGTCAGGCTGGGAATGACAGCCGGATCGCCGCCCGAGTCCTTGTGATAGATGTTGTCCGGAAACATGGCGTGCTGGCATTCTTCTGCAAGACATGAGTCAGGGGAAGAATAGACGCCCTTCATTTCATTGAAGACAACGCCCTTGTACTGCCACTCTGAATCAGGGGCGTCAGCCTCTATATGCCAGCCTTCCTGCCGGAAAATATTGTTGCTGATGAGAGGGTGGAAGACAGCGTCTATATATACGTCAATAAGATTGTAGAAATCCTGCAAATTGGCGCTTGCTACCGGATAGCAGGTCTTGTCCGGGAAGGTGAAGGCATTGAGGAAGCTTTGCAGGCTGCCCTGCAAAAGCACCACGAAAGGCTCCTTGACAGGGTACTTGTCAGAGCCGCAGAGCACGGAGTGCTCCATGATATGGGCAACGCCGGTCGCATTGGGGGACGGTGTGCGGAAGGTGACGCCGAATACCTTGTTTTCATCGTCATTGACGACGGAGATGACCTGGGCGCCGGTTTCTGTATGCCTGTAGAGCCTGGCAGTGCCGCCGACTTCCTTGAGCTTGTATTCGCAGATGCGTTCAAAGGCAGAATTCATTGGAACTCCTTAAAATATACTTGTATCAAAAATAGTTATTGTGCCTTTGAAGATAATGATGATTTGCCTGTTTGTCAGCAATATGTATGGAGAAGCCGCCAAAAGGGCAGTGCCTGTGTGAAGTTGCACCTTTCAGTCGTGCCAGGAGAGGCCATGTGTTTAATAAAGAGACAGCACAGGCCTGCCGTATGTATACAAGGTATGCAGGCTGCAGGGGCGGGAATCTTCTGTACCAGGGTGCCGTATTATAAAAATTATACGAAAAGACAATGGGTTAGCACAAAAAGCTCCTCTTTTTTTTGACAATGGCACGCTTACTGCAATACAGGAGCTGAAAACGGAGAGCCCTCCGCACAGCCTGGATGTTTCTCCATTTTGCACCTCCTTCCATAATTTCCTCCTTGAGAATAACACTTCCCATAAGATTTACCTCCTTAACTTCATAATTCCCTCCTTCCATAAGTACCTCCTAAGTCATAATAACCTCCTTGTAGCCTCCTTATAAGAAACCTCCTGCTCTGTGGAACGGGAGGTTTTCTTATAGGCTTTTCCCGAAGGCCTTTGGGAAGTTTGCTTAAAAAGCCATTTCGTGCTTGACGCTTCTTAAGGGGCATTTATAGTCTTGCAACGTAGTTTCCTTACAGTTTGCTGTTGTCCTCAGGAGAGTAAAACAACATGGAGCATCTCGGGTTTCCGCCAGAAACTGTCATCCTTTTCGCTGTCATTGTGGCTCTGTCACTGTTCCTGGATCTTTTTGCACACAGGCAGGACAAGGTCATATCCTTTAAAAGTGCCTGCCTGTGGTCCGTTTTCTGGATTGCGCTGGCAGTGGCTTTCGGCGTCTATCTCTATGTGCATCACAGCCCTGAGATGGCCAGCCTCTTTTTTACGGGCTATGTGCTGGAAAAAGTGCTGAGCGTTGACAATCTCTTTGTCATGATGGCTATTTTTTCCTGGTTTTCCATACCAGGCCAGTTCAGGCACCGTGTCCTCTACTGGGGCGTGCTTGGCGCTATCCTCTTCCGGGCCATTTTTGTGGCCATAGGTGCGGAACTTCTCTCTCTGGGACCCTATGTCGAGCTGCTGTTTGCTGTCATTGTCGGCTACACGGCTGTCATGATGCTGAAAAAGAAGGACGAAGAGGAAGAAATCCAGGATTACTCCAATCATCTGGCTTTCAGGATGGTGCGCAGGTTCTTCCCGGTCTGGCCCAGGCTTGCAGGACATACCTTTTTCCTTTCCAGGCATAAGGCCATGGAGGAATCCCAGAGGGACAATATTCCCATTGAAGGTCTGGGGCGGCGCAGCTCAGTTGTTGTGACCCCGCTTTTCCTGTGTCTGGCAGTCATAGAAGTCAGCGACGTCATGTTTGCCTTTGACTCGGTGCCGGCCGTTATTGCCGTGAGCCGTGAGCCGTTCATTATTTATTCGGCTATGATCTTTGCCATACTGGGACTGCGCAGTCTCTATTTTGTGCTTGAATCCATGAGCGGCAGGCTTGTCTATCTGGAAAAGGCCGTCATAGTCCTGCTTTTCTTTATTGCCTTCAAGCTGGTGCTTTCCGGCATCAATCATATATTCCATGTGGGCTTTGAGATCAGTCCCAACATGTCCCTGGTTATCGTCCTGGGCGTTTTGGCAACGGGCATCATAGCCTCGCTTGTGCTGAAGCAGAAGGACGTGGACGGAGAAAAAGACGAAGGATAAGCCCGCACAGGCGGCGGACAGAACATAAAAAGGGGTGCATCCGGTGATGCGCCCCTTTTCTTTGGAAGGTGCGAATGAATTTTTTACAGCCCTACCTTGTCATCAGGTGTTCTGGAAAGCAGCCTGTCCAGTTCCTGCACCGACTGCTCCGCATTTCTGCCCATGCGCTCAGAGAGGGAAGGCAGGTTCTCTATGGCGTCGCACGGCCTTACATAGAGCGGCTCCACGTCCTTCTCAAAGAATTCTGCATCGCGGCTCAGCATTATCAGGCCGTCAACGGAAGGCCTCCTTGTCAGGCTGGGAACAAGAGCGGGTATCCTGGCTGCTTCAAGATCCGCCAGGATTTCCGGATCGCGCGTAAGGGCGCTGCCTGCAACATGCACCCGCGTATTGCTTTCCCTGGCTGTTTTTTTGACAGCCTCTGCAGTTCTGGCACAGCTCATGAGCTGTACTTCCTGTACAGGCGCAGGCGGCATGGCAGGACCGTAGCTTAAGAACGGCATGGCGTGCACAAGGTTTCTGCGGGCATGCGTCAGTATCCAGACATGCTCTCCGTAGGGGACTTCCTTCGCATGGACAACTGTTGTCGCCAGTGCCGCCATATAGTCCAGGGGAGCAAGCTGTGCCTGGCACCCCCTGCGCAGGGCCTGAGCTGTTGCCAGGACAAGCCTTGTGCCAGTGAAGGACCCGGGCCCGCGCACGCACCCGATGCGCCTTATGTCGGATACGGAATGTCCGGAAAGCTCAAGGATCTGCAAAAGATCCGGAGCCAGAATTTCGGTGGCATGGTCCTGCATGGCCCAGACGTGGGCACAGACAAGCTCGTCATTGTCTGTCAGGATGACATAGAGTTCCCTCTCGCATGCGCAGAGAATGAGCTCCAGGCCTGTGGTGAGCTTTGCCGGCATACTGCTTAGCCCTTCATGATGCGCATGATGTCATTGAAGGTGGCAAAGACCATAAGGGCCAGCAGCAGGGCCACCCCGACACGGAAGGACCAGGCTGTCACCTTCTTGTTGAGGGGACGCCTGAAAATAATCTCCCAGAGGCAGAACACGGCTGCGCCGCCGTCCAGGACGGGTACGGGCAGAAGGTT
Organism: Bulleidia sp.; assembly: GCA_963661665.1. Taxonomy (GTDB): domain Bacteria; phylum Desulfobacterota; class Desulfovibrionia; order Desulfovibrionales; family Desulfovibrionaceae; genus Desulfovibrio. The sequence goes on from CAVLCT010000034.1 coordinate 6,859, forward strand.
CAGGATGCCTAAGTTGATGCTGATGAGGGCGGCAAGCCCCAGAAGTCCCGCAAGGTTGGCAGAAGATTCGCCGATAACCTGGGCAATCATGATGGGGCCGCCTACCTGGTCAGCCGGAATGACGCGCTGCACAAGCTTTACAAAGCCCTGCCAGGTCATGGAGATCATGTTGATGCACTGGTCCCAGCCTCCGGCAATGGCTCCGCCAAACCCGGGCTGGCTGGTTGTATAGGCTCCTGATGAGCGCACGCCTATGAGCCAGGCAATTTCCGTATCGCCAAAAATGGTTTTGCGCTCGCTGCGCTCAGGGGTCACGGTTATTTCAAGCAGGCTGTCCTTCCTGTCAACCATCATGTGCAGGGGCTGCCCGTTGCTCTCCCCGATGGCATCGGACATTTCCTGCCAGGAGGCTATGTCCTTGCCGTTGATGGAAACGATGGTGTCGCCGGCTGCCATGCCGGCTGCCTGGGCAGGGCTTCCTTCAGAAACTTCGCCTATGTTCGGGGTCAGGGTCTGTATGCCCCAGCCAAGGGTCAGGATGATGCAGAGAATAAGCGCCAGGACCATGTTGGCAAAAGGTCCGGCCAGGACAACAATCAGGCGCTGCCATGCAGGGCGCTCGGAGAAAGATTCTTCCTTTGTAAAGCCTTCGGGAAGATCCTGATCGTCCTGTTCGCCGACCAGGGCGACGTAGCCACCCAAGGGGAGAAGGGAGAGTGCGTATTCTGTCTTGCCCTTCTTTACCTTGAAAAGCTTGGGCCCGAAGCCGAGAGAAAAGGTGGAGACACCCATGCCAAGGGCTCTGGCGGCCGAAAAGTGGCCAAGTTCATGAAAAAAGATAAGACCGCCGAAAACAAGCACAACAGCTAAGACTGTCAACACCGTATCTGACCTCCGCATGCAGCATGGTTATGGACAAAGGCAGCAGTTTTTTTGCAGAGCTCCTCAATGGCCCGTACTTTTTCCCAGCATGCCTCTTCAAGTTCTGCGCCCTGCAGGGAGAGCATGTCGCAGGAAAGGGAGAACGGCCCGTTTTTCTCTGCCCCCCCTGAACGCATGCTGCAGACATGATGCTCCATGGCCTGCGTCACGCATTCCGTAATATCCGTAAAGCTGCATTTTTCGTTCAAAAAGAGCTCTACAGCAGCCTCGTCGGCTGCATTCAGGACAACGCTCATGCCGCCACGCACCTGCATGGCCTTGCGTGCCAGCTCTATGGACGGGAATGTCTCATTGTCCACCTCAAAGAAGGACAGCGTCCCTGCTTTTGCCAGGGAAAGCGGCTCGACCAGGGGGCGTTCCACAGAGGGCCAGAGCAGGCATGAGCCTATGGGCAGGCGCATGTCCGGCACGGCCAGCTGTGCCAGCTGGCTGCCGTCCCTGAAAGCTACCAGCGAGTGGATGACTGACTGCGGATGAATGAGCACCTGCACCTTGTCAGGCGACACTCCGTAGAGCTGGCAGGCTTCAATAAATTCCAGCGCCTTGTTCATGAGGGTCGCCGAGTCAATGGTTATCTTGGCCCCCATGTTCCAGTTGGGATGCTTCAGGGCCTGGGCCGGAGTAACTCCTGCAAGGTCCTTCAGCTTTTTGCCCCTGAAGGGACCGCCTGAAGCCGTGAGAATGAGGCTTTCTGCATCCTCGCCCCTGCCTGAGAGGCAGTCAAAGAGTGCAAAATGCTCGGAGTCCACCGGCAGGATGCTGGCTCCTGTCCTAGAGCAGATATGCCTGATGAGATCGCCTGCCAGGACAAGCGACTCCTTGTTGGCAAGACAGACTACCTTGCCTGCCAGGACGGCAGAAAGCGTGCCTTTCAGGCCGGCTGATCCGGCCTGGGCCGAGAGAACCGTGTCAGCTTCGGACAATGCCGCAAGCCTGCGGTAGCCTTCCTCTCCTGTAAGGAGCTTCGGCGTGTACCCTTTGGGAAGCAGTGCCGCCAGGGCAGAAGCTGATTCCTCATCCAGTACCGCCAGGTACGGGGGCCTGAATTTTGCCGCCTGTTCGGCAAGGCGCGTGACATTGCGGGCACAGGCCAGGCCCTGGATGCAGAAGCGGTCTGCATTGTGCTCCACCACATTCAGGGCATTGGTGCCTATGCTGCCCGTTGCGCCTAAGATAACGAGGTTACGGCGCTGAGCCTTTTGCCAGGAGACAGAAGGCGGTGAAGAAATATAACGTATTCCGGGACCGGTCAGCCCCGGCCACAGCATGGCCATGACAATGTCCTCCGTGATCGCAGATTTGCCGCAGTCCCGGCCTGGTCCTAAAAGAAGTGGAACCACTGATCAACGACGGCAAAGACAGGCATGGCAAAGAGCATGCTGTCTGCGCGGTCCAGGATGCCGCCGTGCCCCGGAAGCAGGTTGCCAGAGTCCTTGACCTTGGCAGAACGCTTCAGGGCCGATTCAAAGAGGTCGCCCAGCTGGGCAAAGAAGTTGATGACTATGGCCAGGGGGATGAAGGCCAGGAAGTTTATAGATCCAAAGCAGGCACCGTAGAGGGTGCAGAAGATGACGCAGCCGACAAGGCTGCCGACAGCTCCTTCGGAGCTTTTGTTGGGGCTTACAGAAGGCCACAGCTTGTGCTTGCCGAATCTTGTGCCCACAAAGTAGGCCGAGGTGTCCGATATGGAGACGGCTGCCAGGATGAAGAGCAGCTTCACGGAGGTAAGATAGGTGGCTGGCAGAAGCAGCAGGGGAATGTAGGCAAGGCCTGCCATGAAGAGGCCGCTGGGCTCAAAGGCATTCTCCACCACGCGCCAGCGGAACAAAAAGCTTATGGCTGCCAGGACAAAGCCTGCGCCCATAAAGACCAGGGCGTCCTGCGGCCTGTTCATCCATGTCAGGACAATCATGCCCCAGCCAAGGATAATGGCACAGCACCGTCCGGCTATATGGCCGTCCTTGCCCCAGAACAGGGAATAGAATTCCCACAGGGCCAGTGCGCAGACCAGCATGACCAGAAAGAGCAGAAAGTATCCCCTGAAATACAAGGCGCATCCAAGCACGGCGGCTATGGCGAGCCCTGTGCAGATTCTTGTTACATCGACTTGATGACTGGCTGTCATTTATTCTTCTCCCCGCAGGGATACTTTTTCGGCATCTACCTGCTCCTGCGTCCTGCCAAAACGGCGCTGGCGCCTGGCATATTCGGCAAGTGCCTCTTCCATGCAGGCGGTTGTAAAATCCGGCCAGGTGGTGGAGGTAAAATAGAGTTCGGCGTAGGCCAGCTGATACAGAAGAAAGTTGCTCAGCCTCACCTCGCCGCTGGTGCGTATGACAAAATCAGGGTCGGGCTGCCCCGCGGAATACAGGTAGCCGGCAAAAACGTCCTCAGTTATGTCCTCGGCCCTGATGCCGCTCTGGACAAGCATTTGTGCGGCCCTGACAATCTCTTCCCTTGCCCCGTAGTTCAGCGCCAGGTTCAGGGTCATGTCCCTGCCCTTGGCCGTAGTTTTGACAGCAAGGGACAGGGCTGTTTTTGCAGCCAGGGGCAGGGCCTCAGTATTGCCGAATACCTTGAGCGCAATGCCCTCACGCAGCATGCGCGGCATTTCCTGCCTGAGAAATTCCACCAGCAGGGAGAACAGCGTGCTGACTTCTGTCTTGGGCCTGTTCCAGTTCTCGCTGGAAAAGGCATAGAGCGTCAGATGGCGTATGCCTTTCTGGCGGCAGAAGGTGACAATATTGCGGACAGTCTCAACGCCTGCCCTGTGCCCCTTTGTGCGCTCCATGCCACGGGCCTGTGCCCAGCGGCCGTTGCCGTCCATAATAATGGCGACATGGCGCGGCAGGGCAGTGTCCGGGACTGCCTGAAGCTGTCCTGGATCGTTTCCTGTCTCGTTAGATTTCAAGGATTTCCTTTTCCTTGGCCGATGTGACCTTGTCGAGCTGGGCAACGAATTTGTCGGTCATTTTCTGGACGTCTTCCTCGCTCTTCTTGCGCTCGTCTTCGGAAATGAGCTTTTCCTTTTCCATCTTCTTCAAGGCATCATTGGCATCGCGGCGCACGTTGCGCACTGCCACCTTGGCATCCTCGGTGTACTTGCGTGCCAGCTTGACCAGTTCCTTGCGGCGTTCCTCGGTCAGCGGCGGAATGGCAATGCGGATGATTTTGCCATCGTTGACAGGCGTCAGGCCGAGATCGGACTTGAGCAGGGCCTTTTCAACAGCAGAAAAGCCGCTTTTGTCCCAGGGCTGGATGGTGATGGTACGGCTGTCCGGAACAGTGACTGAGGCCATCTGCGAGATGGGAGTAGGCGTGCCGTAGTAGTCGGCCTTGATGTTGTCCACCAGGGCGGTCGTGGCGCGGCCTGTGCGCAGCTTGGCAAATTCCTTTTCCAGGCTGCTTACGGCCTTTGACATGCGGTCTTCGGTATCCAGAAACAATGTATCCATATCCACGGGAGTGTTCTCCTTAAGTAATTTTCTGTTTTGAGGGGCTGTCCTTTCCGGCCAGCAGATCTGGTGCGAAGCCAGGAAGCCTAGCCCTGCACAATGGAGCCTACGGGCTCTCCTTTGACGGCACGCAGGATGTCGCCGCCAAGCATGCGGCAGACGATGATGGGGACGTTGTTGTCCCTGAGCAGCGCAAATGCCGTGGCATCCATGACGCCTATATGGCGTGCCAGAGTCTCGTCATAGGTGATGGTGGGGAATTTGACGGCATCTGCGTACTTGGACGGATCCTTGTCATAAATGCCGTCCACCTTGGTGGCCTTGACGATGGCATCGCACTGCAGTTCCATGCCGCGCAGGGCAGCCGTGGTGTCAGTAGTGAAATAGGGGTTGCCTGTGCCTGCGGCGCAGATGACCACGCGGCCCTTTTCCATGTGCCTTAGGGCACGGCGGCGGATAAAGGGCTCGCATACCTGCTGCATGGTGATGGCAGAAAGGACGCGGGTGGGGTAGCCCAGCTTTTCCAGCTGGTCCTGCACGGCCAGGGCATTGAGCACTGTGGCCAGCATGCCCATATAGTCGGCCGATGACCTTTCCATGCCCCTGGCAGAACCGGAAAGCCCCCTGAAAATATTGCCGCCGCCAATAACAAGAGCCATCTGGACGCCGTAGGAAAGGACAGTGCCAAGCTCCTTGCAGATAAGGTGCACTGTGTCGGGGTTGATGCCAAATCCCTGTTCGCCGGCAAGCGCCTCACCGCTCAGCTTGATAAGAACTCGTTTGTACTTGATGTTGTCCGCCATAATGACTCTCCGTTTGCAAGCGTAGGTAGTATGATAAGCCGTCAGCCGTAAGATAAGGCCGGCCCTGTCCTGGACGCAAGGCAACATATCAGAAAGCACAGTGCAAAAAAAGGGGCACAGGCGACATCAGTCTGCCGGCTTTCTTTTTGCCTGTACTTTGGGCTTGCTGCCGGACAAGGCGGCCCGGCCCCTGGCTTCCTGACTCAGTTCTTCCTTGGCGTTTTTACCCTGACTGCCCTGACTTCGTCTATGCGCTTGCCGTCCATGCGCACAATCTCCATCTGCCAGCCCTGGAGAAGGCATTTTTCGCCTTCTCTCGGAATATGCTGCAGTTTTTCAAGGATGAGCCCGGCCAGCGTGGCCGATTCGCTGTCATGGTCCGGCACGATGCCAAGCCAGGAAATAGCCATGTCCACGGAAAGGCGGCCAGGCAGTTTCCAGGAGTCGTCAGGCATGTGGCAGCTGTCAGGCGAGGCCGGAAGATCGCCCATCTGGCCTGCCAGCACGGATATGAGGTTTGCGGGCAGGATCTGGCCGACAATGCTGCCGTATTCATCGGCCACAAAAAGAAGTGGCACCGGATTGCTGCGAAAGTCTGCCAGAACGTCGGCAAGGGAAGTGTGCTCCAGGACAATTGGTGCCGACTGGACCAGGTCGCGCAGGGAGAAGGTTTCAGCCTTGCTTTCTATGAGCTTTGCACAAGGAACTACGCCCAGCACGTCGTCTGTTTCCATGTCCCTGACAGGCAGCCAGTTAAGGCCTGTATGGCGTGCGAAGGCTTCTGCCTCCTCAAAGCCGGCATCCGCATCAAGCCAGTGCGCCTTCTGGGCCGGCGTCATGATAAAGCGGGCCGTCCTGCCGCTCAGGCGGATGACGCGGCCGACCATGTCCCTTTCCTCGGGTGCAAAGGCCGATCCGTCTGTGACGCTGCTCAAGGCCAGGGCGTCCATGGAGGCTGAGTTTGAAGAGGTCTTGCCTCCAAGCATGCCCAGAACGACCCTGGCAGTGGCCTCGCGCATGTCACGCATGCTGACACGGCGCCGCCTGTTGCGCAGGGCATACTGGTTGCAGAATTCTATCATGAGCGAGAAGAGGATGGCCGTGTAGAGGTAGCCCTTGGGGATCTCCATCCCTATGCCCTCGGTGATGAGGGAGAGGCCTATCATGAGCAGGAAGCCAAGGCACAGGATGACAATGGTCGGGTGCCGTTCCATAAAGGCCATCAGGGCGCCGCTGGTCAGAAGCATAAAGCCGACAGCGACGATGACCGCTATATACATGATAGACAGGTGGTGCACCATGCCGACGGACGTGATAACCGAGTCAATGGAGAAAATGGCGTCCAGGATAACAATCTGGGCTATGACCTGCCAGAAAACAGCATGATGCCTGTTCCCTGCAGCCGGATCGAGAATCTGACCCTCAAGGCGTTCATGCATCTCCATTGTGCCTTTGAGCAGAAGGAAGATGCCACCTGTGATGAGTATGGTGTCACGCCAGGAAAAAGGATGGCCCAGGATGGAAAAAACAGGGGCCTTCAGAGTGATTACCCAGGATACGCCGGCCAGAAGGCCGAGGCGTGTCACAAGGGCAAGTCCCAGACCGACAACAAAGGCATGCCTGCGCTGCTCCTTTGGCAGCGTGGAGGCCAGGATGGAGATGAAGACAATGTTGTCGAGGCCTAAGACTATCTCTATGAGGATAAGCGTCCCGAGGCCTGCCCAGGCAGAAGGATCAAATATCCAGGAAAACTCTATAACGGGCATAGCGTCTCTCTATGTTATTTTTTGTTTTGCATGTTCAGGCATGGCTTACGGCAAAGAAGCGTTGTGGCCGGCAGAGCCTGTCTTTTCGCGGGAAAGGTAGGCAGTACCCAGTTCCCGTGCCGTCTCCACGTCATGCGCTATCTGGGCGGTCAGTTCCTGCACCGACGGGAATTTTTTTTCGTCCCGCAGGCGGCGCAGGAAGAGCAGCTCTATGTCTTCATTGTACAGCATGGGACTGCCGTCCAGAAGAAAGCTTTCGATGGTGCGCTGCGTTCCCCCGAAAGTCGGGGAAAAGCCGATATTGGTGACGGCTGTGCAGGCCTTTCCCTTGTGCCTGACAACGGCTGCATAGACGCCGTCAGGAGGCAGCAGTGTTTCCGGCGGGAGAAGGTTGGCTGTGGGAAAGCCAAGCCCTGTGCCGCGCCCCTGGCCATGGACAACTTTGCCGCTGACAGAGTAGGGGCGTCCCAGCATGGACATGGCAAGGGCAACCTGCCCCTCGTTGATTGCCTGCCTGAGCCTTGTGGAACTGATGGGCATGTCCCCGAAGAGGAGGGGCGGCACCTGCGTTACCGAAAAGCCGTACTTTGCGCCGATTTTCCTCAATGCCTCAAAATCGCCGCAGCGCCCTTTGCCGAGGCAGAAGTCATAGCCGATGACAAGGCTGTCCACATTCAGCGGCAGCAGGTAGTTTCTGACAAATTCATCTGGCGAGAGGGCTGCCAGTTCCATGGTAAAGTTCAGTTCCAGGACTTCGGACAGCCCAAGGCTCCCAAGAAGGCGTCTTCTTGCCTGCTGATCGGCCAGCGGCGGCATGGCATGGCCTGAAAAAAAGGCGCGCGGATGCGGCCAGAAGGTGATGGCTATGCTTTCAAGGCTGCGCTCCTTGCAGATTTGAAGCGTTTCCCTGACAAGAAGCTGGTGTCCTAAATGGACGCCGTCAAAGTTGCCGATGGTTATGCCTGTCTTTTTGCCGGATGTTTGCGGCATTGGCGGGGTGAGCATGATTAGGGGCCCTGGCAGAAAAAGGAAATGGGAACACAAAGCACAGTATGACAGGGGAAAGCGGGTATTCAGCCCGTTTCCCCTGCCAGCCTGTTTGTTTGCCTAGAAAGGTATGTTGTCAGAATCGTCCTGTACTGAGGGCTCTTTAGCCTCCTTTTTCGGGGACCGCCTGCTGTGCCTGCGCCTGGGCTGCTTTTTGGGCGCAGTGTCTTCTTGTGCAGCGTCTGAAGAGCCGTCTTTTTCAGCAGGCAGAGGCTGATCCAGGTCTGCCGTGACAGCTGCTGAGGCGTCAGGCAAAGCCTGGGCATTCTGGGAGTCCTGGGAATTAGGGGAAGCCTGCGAAGTCCGGTCGTCACGGTGCTTTTTGCGCCTTCTGCGTTTTTTGGGCTGCTGGCCGGCGGCCTCTTCCGGGGATGCTCCATCATTGTCCACTGCCCTGCTTTCCTTTCTGCCCTTCCTGCCATCCTTTCTGGATGAGGCAGCCTTAGGCAGGCGGATATCATCAAGGGTATTATGGTGGCAGGCATCCAGCAGCATGGCCAGAAGATTGATGCCAGCACCCTCGTTTTCGTCTTCGAGAGTAAGGGCGGCAAGTTCTTTTGCAAAGGCTGTATAGCGGCGCAGCCTGGTCTTTTCCAGTGGCTTCAGCCTGCGGTAGTTTGCTTCCAGGATAGCAAGCAGGCGGCCTGAGACAACCTTTGCCACATCCTCGTCCGTAGGATTGGGAATTTCGTGGAGGGAAAGATTGTAATGGGCGGCAATGCGCTCAAGTTCCAGATATTCCATGATATCCACAAGGGATATGACTGTGCCGGCTGCATTGGCACGGCCTGTCCTGCCTGAGCGGTGGATATAGCTTTCGTGGTCCTCCGGCGGCGAGTAGAGAAAGACATGGGACAGATCGGGAATATCTATGCCTCTGGCGGCTACGTCAGTTGCCACCAGAAGCCTTGTCTTTCCCTCGCGGATGCGGAGCATGACTTCCTCGCGCTTTGCCTGGGTGAGATCGGCAGAAAGCTCGTCTGCATTGTAGCCAAAGCCCTGCAAGACACCAGTTACATAGTGCACGTCGGCCTTGGTGTTGCAGAAAATAATGGCTGAGGCTGGATTTTCTGTCTCAATCAGGCGCACAAGCGCCCTGTCCTTGTCCATGCGGTCAACCCTGGTGAAGCAGTGCTCCACAGAGGCGGCATAGACCTGCTTCTGGGAAAGGGACAGCATGCATGGCCTGAGCATGAATTCTGCGGCCAGGTTGAGCACGTACTGCGGGAAGGTTGCTGACAGAAGGCTTGTGTAGATGCGCTTTTTGGGCAGGTAGCGCTGCACTTCCTTCATGTCGGGATAAAAGCCTATGGACAGCATGCGGTCGGCCTCGTCAAAGACCAGGGCGCGCAGGTGCTCAAGCGTCAGGGAGCGCTTTAGGAGATGGTCCAGCACACGTCCGGGTGTGCCGATAACAAGCTGGGCTCCCTCGCGCAGCTGTGCCAGCTGCTTCTGGTAGCCGACGCCGCCGTACAAAGCGACGGCGGCAATGCCAGTCCCTTCAAAAAGAATGCCGGCTTCATGGGCCACCTGCACGGCAAGCTCCCTGGTAGGCACAAGGACAAGGGCCTGGGGATGCTTTTTCTCGGAACGCAGCGCCATGACCAGGGGCAGCAGGTAGGTTCCTGTCTTGCCGGACCCTGTGCGTGACTGGATCATGATGTCACGCCCGTCCATAAGGTAGGGGAGCGCTGCCGACTGCACCGGCATCAGCTTGTTCCAGCCTGCCTTGGCACAGGCCTCCTGCATGGCAGGCGGCAGCTGTTCCAGCTGTATGGAGTCCAGGGCATCTTCAGGATGCATGATGTCCAGCGTCTGTTCTTCTTTTTCTGCACAGGCAGCATCGCCCGATGCATTGTCCGTATGTGCTGTGCTGTCAGTACAGCCTGTGCCGTCTTGTTCAGCTGTTTTTGCTGTCTTTTGGTGCTGATCTTCGCAGGAAGTGTCTTCCTGAAGCGGCTGGCCGCTAATAAAATGCTCTGGCATAGTTAATTTCCGTTTCAGTCCCCTGCCTTTCAGGGCAGAGGATGGCGTTACGTCATAAGGTGCGTGCCGTGTCCTTTTGTGCCTGATACGGACAGGCCGCCTTTCATGTCCTGCATGATGCCGGGACGGCTTTTGCACGACACAGGGATGATATACTGTTTTGCTGTTTGCCTGAACAGCTTCCTGGCAAAGAAAAAAGGGGAAGCAGCAGAGGCTTCTGTACACGGCTGTCAGTTTTGTCAGGAATACTGCCTTAAGGCAGGGATTGGGCGGCAAAGGGAAGAAAGTGTCAGGCTGTGCCGGACTTTGCGCTTAATGTGCTCTTTTCCCTGCCGTGTACAGAGCCTTCAATACCCCTACAAAGACAGGCAATGCAAGAGCCGGCCTTGATATTGCGGAACAGGTGGCAGAATAGGGTATCATCTGAGAGCCTGCCACCTGCTGGCAGACAGGCCGTGCCTGCTGTGCCGTTTCTGTTGCAGTCCGGTAACTATTTTCTGTCAGAGCTTGCCTAGCCTGGCCTTTCTGGCTAAATTTCAACATTTCAGGAGAACAGTTGCAATGACCTGCCCTGAAAGTGCAGGCCAGCTGCCCTGGAATTGCGTAAGCGCTGTGCAGATTTTAGAGCTTAAGGACTGCTTAAGCGTCTGCCAGCAGTTGTTTCGGAGTTGCCGTATGGAGTTTGATTCAGCCTTTGAGCCTGATTTCAGCAAGGGCCTGGTGCCAGCCATAGCCCAGGATGCTGAAGACGGCGAAGTATTGATGCTGGCCTATATGAACAAGGAAGCCTGGGACAAAACAATACAAACAGGGGAAGCCCATTACTGGAGCCGTTCCCGCGGCAGGCTGTGGCATAAAGGCGAAAGCAGCGGCAATACGCAGAAGGTGCATTCTGTCAGGCTGGACTGCGATGCAGACACCATACTGCTTTCCGTTACCCAGAACGGTGGTGCAGCCTGCCATACCGGACGCAGATCCTGTTTTTTCAGAAAACTGGAAAACGGCAGGGTGAGCATCTGCTCGGAGCAGGTTTTTGATCCTGAAAAAGTGTACGGCCGCTAAATACGTATGCCCTGCCGCAGCAGATGATGCGGCAACCGGCTTAAATTTCGCAAAAAAGAAGAAATATGGAGGATGCCTTGGTACAAGGCAGATCGTAATATGAGCAATCCCATTCTTAAATTCGGCGTGCCCAAGGGCTCCCTGGAAGCTGCCACAGACGATCTTTTGGCCCGTGCAGGCTGGAAAATCCGCAAGTACGAACGCAACTATTTCCCTGATGTCAATGATCCTGAACTGTCTGTCTCCCTGAACAGGGTACAGGAAATTGGCAGCTATATCGTGGACGGCATCCTGGATGCCGGCATAGCCGCCCTGGACTGGCTCAGGGAAATGGACATGGAGGACAAGGTCGTCCATGTGTCCGATCTTGTCTATGCCAAAAGCTCCCTGCGCCAGAGCCGCTGGGTCCTGGCCGTGGCCGGTGATTCTCCCTATCACAAGGTGGAGGATCTGGCAGGCAAGCGCATTGCAACCGAGGTGCAGCACCTGACAGAGCGCTATTTTAAGGAAAAAAATGTGCCTGTGCAGATTTTTTATTCCTGGGGCGCCACTGAAGCCAAAGTCGTGGAAGGCCTTGCAGACGGCATTGTGGAAGTGACCGAGACAGGCACCACCATCAGGGCTCAGGGCCTGCGCATCATTGACGAGGTGATGGGGTCCAACCCCGTGCTGGTGGCAGGCAAGGCCGCCTGGGCTGATCCGGTCAAGAGAAAGAAAATCGAGCAGCTCAACCTTCTTTTGCAGGGCGCCCTGCGTGCCGAGAGCCTGGTTGCCATCAAGATGAACGTTCCCAAGGACAAGCTGGCAAATGTGCAGGCCATACTGCCCTGCCTGAATTCGCCCACAGTGTCGCCCCTGCAGGACGGAGGCTGGCTCTCTGTTGAGAGCGTAGTAGAGACGAAAATCGTGCGTGACCTTATCCCGAGGCTCAAGGAAGCCGGTGCCGAAGGTATCCTTGAATACAATCTGAACAAGGTTATTTAGTTTTTTTTTGAGAGAATTTTGTGCCAGGGACAGGAGGAAGTGGAATGGGACAGAACGAACAGGATCCCCTGCTTAACGAAGAAAAAGCGCAGGAATATCTGGATTCCTTGCCGACAATAGGGGAAGGGCAGACATTCTGTTTTGAGTGCAGTCCTGATGCGCCCTGTTTTAACAGATGCTGCCGGCATCTGACCTTGCCGCTCACGCCCTATGACATGCTGCGTATGCGTCGCAGGCTGGGCATAGCCAGCGACGTCTTCCTGGACAAGTTTGCTACTATCAAGAATTTTCCGGATTCTGGGCTGCCTATTGGCATGCTGCGCATGCTGAAGGACCCGGATGAAACCTGTCCCTTTGTCACGCCTGCCGGCTGCCAGATTTATGATGACAGGCCGGGTGCCTGTCGCAGCTACCCTCTGGGAAGGGGCACTGCCATGGCTAAGGAAGGCGTCGCCGAAACATTCTACCTGGTGCAGGAAAAGCATTGCGAAGGCTTTGTGGACGGCAGGGACTGGACACCGCAGGAATGGTTTGAGCATGAAGGGCTCACCGAGTACAATGCCGCCAATGACCGCTATATGCGTCTTGGAGCCATGATTGCGGCCACAGGATCCCCTGTGAATGCCAAGATGGCCAATATGGCCGTCCTCTGCCTCTACCAGATCGACAAGTTCCGTGACTTTATTGAAAAGATGAAGATCTTTTCCAGGGTAGAGGTGGATGCAAAGAGGCAGGAAGCCATCATGCAGTGTGATGAGGAGACCCTGAATTTCGGCCTGGACTGGCTGGAGCTCATTCTTTTCGGCCATTGTGACGGCCTTGGTCAGAAAAGCTGACCAGGCTGCTGCAAAAGGCAGTATTTGATCTTGCCTGCCGTGACAGGTATGAAGGCAAAGCCGTACAAGAGCAGATCCCTCGGGACTGCCATTATATAAGTTTAGGAGAGCGATTGATGTCGGATATTGACACACAGATGGACCTTATCAGGCGCGGAACAGCCGAAATTATTGATGAGGACGAACTGCGCAAGAAATTGAAGCGCGGTACGCCGCTCAGGGTCAAGGTAGGCTTTGACCCCACTGCTCCGGACCTGCATCTCGGTCACACCGTGGTCATGCAGAAAATGCGCCATTTCCAGGATCTGGGGCATACCATTATCTTCCTTGTCGGTGACTTTACCGGCCGTATCGGAGATCCTTCGGGCAAGTCTGTGACCAGGCCTCCTCTGACAGAGGAACAGGTGAACCAGAATGCCGAAACCTACAAGAAGCAGCTTTTCAAGATCCTGGATCCCGAAAAGACCATCGTGGAGTTTAACTCCAAGTGGCTCGGAGCCATGGGCGCTGCCGATTTCATCCGCCTGGCATCCAGCTACACTGTGGCCCGCATCATGGAGCGCGATGACTTCTCCAAGCGCTTCAAGGAAAATACACCCATTGCCATCCATGAATTCCTCTATCCCCTCTGCCAGGGCTATGACTCCGTAGCCCTGAAATGCGATGTGGAAATGGGCGGCACGGATCAGAAGTTCAATCTGCTTGTGGGACGCACCCTTCAGGCCCATTACGGACAGGAGCCCCAGTGCATCATCACCATGCCTCTGCTTGTCGGTCTCGACGGCGTGCGCAAGATGAGCAAGTCCTACAAGAACTACATCGGCATTGACGAGGCTCCGTCCCAGATCTTCGGCAAGACCATGAGCGTCTCCGATGATCTTATGTGGAGCTATTATGAGCTCCTTTCATCCAAGAACATGGATGAAATCAATACGCTCAAGGCGAAGGTTGCCGACGGCTCCCTGCATCCCAAGCTGGTCAAGGAAGAGCTGGCTCACGAATTTGTGGCCCGCTTCCATGGAGAGAAGGCTGCCGACGAGGCCAGGGCCGACTTTAATGCCGTCTTTGCAGGTGACGGTGGCGTGCCGGCCGATGCACCGGAAGGCGAGGTGGAAAGCGGCGAACACAGCGATCCCGTGTCCATCCTGGCTGATTTTGGCCTGACAAAGAGCCGCAGCGAGGCGCGCCGCAAGATTGCCGAAGGCGGTTTCTATGTGGACGGCGTGCAGGAAAAGGATGACAAGAAACAGCTTGCGCCCGGATCCTATGTGATACGGTTCGGCAAGAAGAAGTTCCTGAAACTGACAGTCCGCTAG
>CAVLCT010000035.1:0-20499 GCA_963661665.1 Bulleidia sp.
CGATCGAACCTTTTGACGCCGAAGTGCCCGCAGCTTGTCCTGGAAGGAAAGAGATGTGTCTCCGGCATGTGAATGCCGCACTTTTGGGCAATCAGCGAGCAGACATACTCATGCAGGCCGGCATCCTTTCTGTCCGTCTTGTTGGAGAATTTGATGAGCCAGGGTGAGAATCCTGGCGGAACTTCCTGATTTTCAGGAATAATCGTCTTCTTGTCATCCGAAACAAGCACCGTGATTTTAGGGCGGGCTCCGCCAGAGAAACCATTCAGCTGTAGCAGTTCGTCAAGCAGGCTGGATGGCCGCCCTGCCAGGACTGCATCAGCCTCATAAGCCAGCTCATCCAGGTGAACGGCAAAGTCTTCTGTAGAAGCGGAGGCTGACGGCTCGTATTCCAGTGCGCCAAAGGAACTGGCCCCAATGAGGGACAGGCGGTCCAGAGGGCTTAGGGCATCATAGGAAAGTCCTTCCGCCTGAAGCTTTTTGTCCAGCAAAAGGCTTCCCCATCTGTCTGGCAGACTGTCGTTAAACAGGCCGAACAGGCCGCCTCCAAAGTGTACTGGTCCTTCAAAGACGCCTGACTTCAGGGGTAGCCTGAAAGGGGAGAGTTCTATGCCCTGGGCTATGAACTCAGGTGCATACTCAAAAAAGATGCGACGTTTTTCTTCGGCCAGTATGCCGGCAAAGCTCCGTTTGCCGTAAGCGTTGAAAAAGACGTTCAGCTTCTTCATCTATTTGATAGTACCCCTTTTTCTTGCCTTTGGTTCCGGCGTGAAGAGGGAGGCCGGTACAAGACTGGCAGCAAACAGTTCTCCACACTCGTCCAGGCAGCCTAAGACAAGGGCAATTTTCAGCAGGGAAACAAAAGAGATTTCGCCGGTCTTTTCAAAGCGCTTCAGGGAAGGCGTGCTCATTCCGGCCCTTGAAGCAAGTCCTGCCTGTGTCAGATTCTGAGCCAGGCGCCTTGCCCTGAGACGGGAAGCGATTTCCAGTGCAACTTCCCTGGGTGTTTTCAGAGATAGAGACATTATATTATCCTTTAATGCTCAAATACTATATTAAAGAATAATATATTATCTTTTATAAAAAGAAAAGGGATGGCAGAGCACTTGGTCAGGTACAGCCTGGTCTTTCGCAGGAACAGGGCAACTGCCTATGCGAGAAGCCAGTTCAGAACGTTTGTTTTCTGTATGCCGCTGTAATCTGCTTCACCAAAGACCGTGTCGAGGGTCAGAAGGTTCTTGGGGTAGTTGTCCCTGATTTTTTGAAGCGGCGCGAGTTCCCTGCGAAGCACATTTTCATCGAGTGTTGTTTCCGAGACCTGGTAGTATTCAGTTTTGCCATCTCTCATCGCAACAAAATCTACCTCTCCGCTTGTCCCGATCTGGCCTGTACAGACCTCATAGCCGCGCCTTCTGAGCTCAAGATACACGATATTTTCAAGGACACGGCCAATGTCAGATGCCTGTTCTCTGACCAGCGTATTTCTCATGCCTACGTCTGCTGCGTAGTATTTATGTCCAGTGGTAAAGAATGCCTTTTCCCTGATGTTGTAGCGGCGCACCTTGTACATCATCAGGCTTTCAGTCAGTCCGCGTGTATAGCGTTCTGCTGTCTTGGCATCGAGCTTGCGGTTATTAGCGGTCAAGGCGCCGGATATGGCTGCCGGCGTGGTACGGATGCCAATGTTCTGCATGAGAAATTTTGTAACGGATTCCAGCATGCTGACATCAGCAACATTGTATCTCTTCACAATGTCATTCAGCAGGATGCTTTCGTACACTGAACGCATGTACTGGCGTGCCTCCGTCAGGCCGTGCTGATATCGGAGGACATAGGGAAACGAACCGGCAGAAAGATACAGGCTGAACTTCTCTTGCAGGGAGGAAGCCTTGTGTTCTTCATTGAGGCTGTCACAGAATTCCCTGAATGACAGCGGCATCATGGAGAGTTCTGCATAGCGGCCAGTCAGCAGAGTGGCCAGCTCGCCGGACATGAAGTATGCGTTGGAGCCTGCAAGGTAGAGATCGCAGTTTTCTTTGAGGAGAAGGCTGGCTGTTGCTTTCTGGTAGTCTGGAACATGCTGGATTTCATCGAGAAAGATGTAGTTCTTTTCGTCTGGCAGGAGTTTCTCTGAAATGGCGCAGCAGAGGGCTTGGTAGTCGGGCAGGGACTCGTATTCTGTGCTTTCAAGGCTGATATTGATGATTTGCGCCGGGGAAACTCCGTTTGCCAGAAGATATTCCTGGAAGAGGGCAAAGAGAGTGGATTTACCACAGCGTCTGACACCTGATACGACTTTGATAATTTGCTTGTCTTTCTGTCTTATAAGCCATTCAAGACAGCCGGGACGGGGAAATACGCTCATTGTTGTCCTCCGTAATTTAAGGAAACAATAGAGGCTTTTTAAGCTTATTTCAATAAAATCGGAATGAAATCCATTTTTCTTGATTTATTAGTGGTAAAATGGATTTAGTATTGTAAACATGGCAGAGGGTTTCTGTGATGAAACTGGCGTGCAGTAACTGGCAGGTGCGTCTATGCCCGCTTCGATTGAGACGGGCGACAGAGGCATGATCCCCTGCCTCTCTGATGTGTCCGTATTTTAGTCTGTCTTTGAGATAACGTACTCGCCGTCCTTCACTTCAATGGTGACGGCCTGGGAGGTTGCGCTGTTGCTTTGCACGTCTGTCATTTCAAACATGAACATGAATGCGCCGTCCCCCATGTACTCATCCGCAAAGACAGTATTCTCCCCAAGCGTAAACTCATCCACGTCCACATCCAGGAAGTCATTGTCGTCACCGCTGATGCTCATGGCCTTGAGGATGGTGGTTACCTTGTCCCCTGGTTTCAGCTTGATAAGATCCTTGTCCGTAATGTTATCATGAAGTACGCGCCTGGCACCGAGAATGCGGTAGCATTCCTGTTCGATGTCATAGACAACCAGGAGGCTGCAAAGAACGCCGTTCAGCTTGATGGGAACTGAGTAGTGGGCGTACTTTTCGTTTCTGCTGGTAATCTCAAGATAGACAAGGTGGCCGTCAAGAGCGCCCCATACACCACGGAAGTTGTCCTGAAAGACGCCTTTCTCCCAGTCTGACTCCATGTCCGCATCCTTGCCGAGAAGCAGTATGATGTCATCCTCTATGCTGTAATAGGCAAGGTAGAAGCACACATCGTCCAGGAAGTGTACCTTCTCAGGACCTAGATCGAGCTGGGCCTTGCCATCGTCAGTGATCGTGACCTCAAAATCTTCCAGGGAGGATATGTCAAAACCCTTAAGCGGTGCGACAGCTGCCTGCACGGCATCAGTTCCTTGTCCAATTATGGCCGCCAGGCCGGAGAATGCCTGGTTGCCGGAAGATCCGAATGAGCCCGAACCAGATACGGAAGTCCCGCTGTGGCTGCCTGCCTGGCCGGAAAAGCCGTGATGCGGTGGCGTGTGGGGAGTCTCTGTCCCTGTGCCGGCATCAGCGCTGCCATCCCCCTCCTTTTTTATGGCTGCGTCAATTTCATCGGAAATGCGTTTCAGGTATGATACGGCGCTGTCTGCATCAAGGAATCCGAACTGCATGCCGTTCAGGACCAGAAACGAGGTCACGTTGCCCGTGTCCATCATGGCCCTGAAGCTCTTTTTTTTGCCGTCATATGGGTAATAGCACGACAGTCCCGAAGGGCTTCTGTATGGCCCGCTGACCTTGTAGACGACAGTCTCGCTGAGCGTTTTCAGCAGGACATCGGCAAATTCAGGCAGTTCCTCTTTCAGGTTGCTGACAAGGGATCCCATGTCAGCCATATTGCTGAAGCCCTCGGATTTGGAATTTATGTAATTTTCGGAAGCCTTGGCCTGGCGTCCGTAGACAGAGTAGAAGGAGCTGCTGGCGATGGCCTTGCAGACGGCTTCAATGCCCAGGGCGTTATAGGCCATGTTCAGGAAAGGAACCTTTTCAAGGTCAACAAGGGAGAGGGTTGCGTTGCCGTCAGTTCCTTCCCTCTGGCAGCCTTCCATGTATGTGTCACAGATGATTTTTCCAAGTTCTGCGCCGCTCATGGAGGGACTTTTGCCAAGCGCCTCGGTCCAGGCTGTATACTCCCAGCCGTTGCCTGGCTCCACTTCCTGGGAGGCCGCCATGTAGCGTGCCAGCCCGTTCAGCGTGCTGGCCGTGTCCAGTGTTGCCATCAGGCAGCTGTCAAAGCCGATAATTTCAAAGGGCGGCTTTTCCAGGGATGGCGTATAATTGCTTTCAAAGGCCTGGCGGATCTCTTTCAGGGTCAGCGCATCGTTGTCAAAGTTTTCATCGTTGCAGACGCCGCCGATGCTGCCGCCACCATGATCCCAGAAGACAAAGACCTGATGGTCAGCAGGATAGTTTTTCTTGCAGAAGGCAAGGAAGGAGGCCAGCGTTTCCGCATCGCCCATACTGGCCTGTGGCAGCTTTTTTGCCTGCTTCAGTTCGCCTTTATGGAAAACATAGCGCCCGATGTGTTTGGAACTTATGCCCTTGTGGTGCCACTTTTTTGAGCCGCCTGTCTGGATGACGGCCGTGACGTTGTCAGGGAGCTTTGCCTTGAGGAGTTCTTTTAAATCCGTAGAGGCTGACCCGTTGCGTGTTTCAAGATCGCTGCCGCACAGATACCAGTAAACGGCCCAGGTCTCTGCAGCAAGGCCGCAGGCAGGATGCAGAAGCAGAAAGAGAATGCAGACAAGTACTATACGTTTCATGCCTTATGCCCAAGCTTTTGTACAGGTCACTTTCAGGGCTGTGCGTTGCGCTTATTCCCCGATCTCTTCCAGTTTTTTGCCGGCCTCTTCATGTCCGTGCTGGGCTGCCTTCCTGTACCAGCGGACAGCTTCACGCTCGTCCTTTCCTACTCCTCTGCCAAGCTCATAGCATTCTGCAACGTAGTACTCTGCATCGGCATCTCCCTGTTCGGCGGCTTTGCAGAAGAATTCAAATGCCCTGGCTTTGTCCTGGCGGACATTGTGGCCTGTCATGTATTCAAATCCGAGAAGTGTCTGGGCAGCGGCGTCTCCGAGTGATGCTGCCCTGGTCAGCCAGGAAAGGGCTGTCTGTTCGTCTTTTTCAACACCTATGCCGTGCCTGTAGCAGTAGAAAAGCTCTTTTTGCGCTTTGATAAAGTCTTGCTCTGCGCTCTGGCTAAGCAGGCGGACCGCTTGTGCCTGATCTTCTGCATTTCCCTTGAGGTTGCGGATTGCAAGGGTATACTGGGCCTGGGCATCTCCTCCCTCAGCTGCTTCCTTAAGCCAGAACATGGCCATGTCCTGGTCCTGGGGAAGTCCGCCCCATCCGTTATCAAAGTATACTGCCAGATTGTTCTGTGCCTGCGCATTGCCCTGAGCGGCAGCCAGCGAAAACCATTTTGCTGCCGCCACACTGCCTGTGCCGCCTGATTGCTCATGCAGCAGGGTGCCAAGGTTTGCCTGCGCCAGTGCATAGTCCATTTCTGCTGATTTTGTGAGCCAGACTCTGGCCTGCTCCATGTCCTGGGGCACGCCGGTTCCGTTCTTTAAGAGCATGCCATAATCGTTCATTCCGCGCGCATCATTCTGCTCTGCGGCTTTGCGAAACCATTGTACGGCCTGGGCGATGTCCTGCGTAATACCTATGCCATGATAATAGCAGTATGCCAGGTTGCACTGGCCCGTGGGATTGCCGCTCCTGGCGGCCTTTTGATACCATGAGACAGCCTCTTTGGCATCTTGCGGCACGCCGGTACCGTGTTCATAGCAGTAGCCCAGATTGGCTTGTGCGGAAAGATGGCCGTGCTCGGCAGCCCTGCGGTACCATCTGACAGCTTCGGCTTCGTCCTGCTTGACGCCTGTTCCGTTGTCGTAGCAAAGAGCGATGGCATATTCGGCAGGGGCATAGGATCCGGCCTTGTGGAAATACTGTACTGCCAGCTCCTTGTTTTCGGGCATCCCTTTGCCTTCCAGGGCGCACCTGCCAAGTTCATACTGCGCAGGTGGATGGCCGGCTTTTGAGGCCTTTTCAAGCAGGCGGACAGCTTCCTCTGCCTTGTCCTTTGCCAGGAGCATCCTGGCTGCGAGATAGGCTGCTTCAGGATCGTCCAGTGCCTTCAGCTTAGCAAGCAGTGCGTCTGACTTCAGGGCAAAAAGATTCAGATTGTCCCTGGAAACGATGGCAGCCTGCGCATAGAGATTGCCTTGTGCGGCTGCCTCGCGGTAGGCGGCCACTGCCTGTGCATCGTCCTGTGCTTCGAGTCGTGCTCCCTGTTCGTACAGGGCCTGTGCTGTTCCCTGGCTGGTAGCAGATGGTACTGCTGGCACTGTACGTGCAAATATCAAAAATATGGCTGTCAGAAGCAGAAGAAGGCGCATGGATACTCCCTGTTCGGTTACAGCAGGGACAGGACAATCATGGGGATAACCTGGATAGCTATTGCCAGGACCAGGGCAATCCATCGTCCTGCACCAAGCTGCGCAGGCTCAAGCCCTGCCTTCAAGGCCATCATCCCGTGCAGAACCCGCTTGAGAGGCCATATTGCGAAGAGCAGTGCAAATGTAATGACGGCAGTCGCAAGGTACGTGATGCCTGGAACGGCCATGAGCTCGTCCAGCATCTCCACCGGCGCCAGGTCGCTGTTGGCGATGGCGTCAAGCCTTGCCTCCACAGCAGGATCGCTAACCATCCAGGCACAGATGGCAACAACTGCAATGGTTGCGGCGACAAAAAGCAGCAGGGCCAGCCAGACCGTATTGATCTGCCATGAGGCGTGGGCCTCGCTCAATGGCTTTCCCTGCTTGCGGAAGGTGCCTTTGGCGACATACCCTCCGATCAGGACGGCAGCCTCTGGAATAAGCAGCAGCTTTGAATACATTACAAAGGAAGACAGGAACAGCAAAACGTAGCCTGTCCACAGTATCATGTCCTTGTCAGATTGTTCGCCCATAAGGCACCTTCCGTCAGATATAAGAATGCTGCAGATTTTGATGAGCCTTATTCAAGGTTGGCAGTGCCGTCGCTGAGCAGGGTGATCTTCTTCACGCCCTTAAGATTAAGATTCTTCCAGTTGACCTGCCCGTCTTCATCGTCAACAGCGATAAGTTCCCAGCCGTTGGGGTCGCCGGAAATGTTGATTTTCAGACCTTCACCGGGGGCCAGAGTGTCATCGCCCAGCAGATCGTCAGCATCCTCGTTGGCATTGGTGTCAACAAGGCCAAGCGCCTTGATGGTGAAGTCTGTTCCGTTCATAACAACGATTTCCTGGGCCAGGGCGGAACTTGCAAGCCCGACCATCAGGATGGCAGCCATAAGGAGAGCACGTACTGCTTTCATGATATACCTCTTATATCAGTCATAGAGCAGGGGTAGCAGAAGCATCTGATACCTGAATTTTTCAGGCATCAGATGCGGAATATGGAAAAAGGCGTGCAGTCTGCGTGACTGTGCCTTTGTGAGAAATCTTATTCGGCGGGGAAAGCTTCCATGGCGTCCATAATGGTCTTGCCAGGATGGGTGGAGCAGTATGTTCCAATGTGATCGCCCAGCTTTACCATCCAGGCTGTACTTATTTTGGTGTTATCGCTCTTGGCGCTCATGTAGCCGTCCATCCAAAAGAACATCAAACATCTTTCGTTGTCACTTAAATTCCGAAAATCTGTACAGGTAATCTTGCTTAAATCGATGACATCATCGTCTGCGGAGGCCAGGGCAGGCATAGAGAGGGCTGCGGCGATCAGTGCAGCCATAAAAAACTTTTTCATCAATTTTCTCCTTAGCGTGACCTTATGTAGCAATAGTGCCGAAAAGAGGTACTTTGCGTCTGTTTTTCGGAACATGACGTATAGGAATTTTTGTCAGAACAGCAAGAAAAGTCAAGAATTCTGGGGGAAATAGTTGCCTTTGCAACATCTCCTGATTCTGACGGAAGTTGCTGAAAAGCAGTCGTGCCAGACATCGTGACATTGGAAGGCCCAGAGGGTTGCCAGCCTTCATGAGAGAGAAGGTAGGATCAGCCATGCAAGGGACCATCTGTCTGGCAGAGGGTGTAGAAATGGATAAAATTGGGTACAGAAATGGGTATCGCCGGGATACCCAAAAGAAGGGCCAGTACAGATTTCTGATTTAGGACAACAAAAAAAGGACTTAGATTTCTCTAAGTCCTTGATTTTTCAATTTGGCGTCCCCAAGGGGATTTGAACCCCTGTTGACGGCGTGAAAGGCCGGTGTCCTGGGCCGACTAGACGATGGGGACGCATAATTCTATTGGCTGGGTTACAAGGACTCGAACCTTGATTATCGGAGCCAGAATCCGACGTCCTGCCAATTGAACGATAACCCAATATTGACTTGCTGTATTGTCTCATTTGAGACGTTTACCGCGTCAACAAAAAGAGCTTTTACGGAAAAACCATGACCCTGTCAACAGATTTCTTCAAAAAAGATTTGCTGTTGTCTTTTTTGCCTAGATCCAGACGACCAGGTTGGTGTCAAAGGCATTGATAAGGCCCGGGGCGGTGGGCATGATGCGCACGCCATAGGCCTGCCTGCCGTTGTACTGATTGATATAGGTGCACCCGTAGACAAGGCTGCCGTCAGAGGTTGTCCTCTCATAGTGCAGTTCCACTGTCGCAGGTTTGCCGGTAAAGCCTGTCCCGTCAAAGGGTCCGATGACAAGCTGTACAAGCAGTTCTTCCTGTGTCAGCTGGCCGGCATCAAAGCTGAGCGTGACATGCAGGGTCTGGCCGACCTCGCAGATGTCGTCATCCATGCCGTCAATGCGCAACAGGCCAGTCTTGACGCTGTCAAAGCGCTGGCTAATGGACTTTTTCCATTCCACCAGTTTTTTGATGACGCCGAAGTTGTCCATCCAGGTGCTTGTCCAGCGTTCGGCAGCCGGCATGTAGTAGTTACGTAAGTAATCCTTCAGCATGCGGTGCGAGCTGTACATGGGCACCAGGGTGCGCAGGGACTGCTTGATGGTCTTAAGCCAGCGGGCCGGCAGGCCGTCCTGGTCATGATAGTAGTACTGGGGAACGACCTGGTCTTCGAGCAGCGTATACAGCGACTCGGCATCAGTATAGTCGTTCTGGGTGTCGCCAGGGGTAACGGTGGTCTGCACAGGTCCTATGGTCCAGCCGTTTTCACCGTTATAGCCCTCGCACCACCAGCCGTCAGAAATGGACAGGTTGAGCACGCCGTTGACTGATACCTTCTGGCC
The DNA here is from genome assembly GCA_963661665.1 of Bulleidia sp. GTDB lineage: Bacteria > Desulfobacterota > Desulfovibrionia > Desulfovibrionales > Desulfovibrionaceae > Desulfovibrio. Next base: position 9,205 of record CAVLCT010000035.1, read on the forward strand.
GCTGGTGCCGGAAGCCTCATAGGGCCTGCGCGGCGTGTTCAGCCAGACATCGCAGCCCTGCACCATGAGGCGGCTGATTGCCAGGGAGTAGTTTTCCAGGAAGAAGATGCGTCCCAAGAAGCGCTTGTCCGTGGCATAGCGTATGATCTGCTGCTGGATGTCAATGCCCTGGGCGTCGGCAGGATGCGCCTTGCCGGCAAAGAGCAGGATGACAGGATGCTTTGTGTCCTTGAGGATGCGTTCCAGGTGGTCCAGATCCGCAAAGAGCAGGTTGGCGCGCTTGTACGGGGCAAAGCGCCTGGCAAAGCCTATGAGCAGGACGTCCTCGTTCAGGTTGTCCAGGGCCTCTCTGATGCTCTGCCTGTCCACGCCAAGCTTGCGGAACAGCGCAGGCGTTGACTTGGCAATGTATTCAAGCAGGGTTGCCTTCTGCTGCTGGCGGGTGCGCCATAAAAGCTTGTCGGGCAGGGCGTCCAGCTTGTTCCAGCCCGGATCGCTGGCATCAAGGTCCGTCCAGTTCTCGCCCATGATGCGGTTGAGCAGCTCGCGCATTTCCTGGCTGACATAGGAGTGCATGTGCACGCCGTTTGTCACATGCCCAATGGGCACCTCGGAAACGGGCACGCCAGGCCACAAGTTGTTCCACATATGGCGCGACACATCGCCGTGCAGGCGGCTGACGCCGTTGGCAAAGCAGGAGTTGCGCAGGGCCAGTATGGTCATCTCAAAGGCAGAGCCGCGGCCCCTGTCCCCCTGTCCCAGTGCCAGGAAGTCGTCCATGCTCATGTCGAAGCTTGTAGCGTAATGGGCAAAATAGCGTGACATGAGCTCGCAGCTGAAGCGTTCGTTGCCGGCATCGACAGGCGTGTGCGTCGTGAAGATGCACTGGTTGCGGACAAGCTCCCTGGCTGCATCATAGCCAAGCTTGGCATCAGTCATGGCGTCCCTGATAAGGCGCAGGATAAGGAAGGCAGAGTGGCCTTCGTTCATATGGTAGACCGAGGGATGGATGCCGAGCTTTTTCAGCAGGGAAATGCCGCCCACGCCAAGGAGGATTTCCTGACGGATGCGGAAATCCCTGTCGCCCACATAGAGGTGGTCAGTTACCTTGCGGTCATCAGCCGAGTTTCTGGGCACGTCTGAGTCAAGCAGATAGAGATCTATGGTGCCGACGCGGACACGCCACACCTTGGCAAAAAGGCGCCTGTCGCCCAGCTGCACGTTAATTTCCAGAGGGTCGCCAGAGGGCGTGCGCACTTCTTCCATGGGCAGGTTTATGGGCTCGTTGAGCTCATAGTTGGCAACCTGCCTGCCGTCCTTGTCTATGGTCTGGTTAAAGTAGCCGTAGCGGTAGAAGAGGCCGACTGCAATCAGGGGAATATTGAGGTCAGAGGCGCTTTTTAAGTGATCGCCTGAGAGGATACCCAGGCCGCCTGAATAGATGGGGAAGGACTCGTGCAGACCGTATTCGGTGGAGAAGTAGGCCACAGGATTGTCTGACGTAACCTTGCCGTGCTCTGCCCTTGGCCTTGCCATATACTTGTCAAAGAGGGCCATGGTGTCTTCATAGAGTGCCATGTAGGCAGGATCCTGAGACGCCCTCTGCAAGCCCTCGGCGCTGGCATTTTCCAGGCATTTGATGGGATTGTGGGTGCCGGTTTCCCATACTTCAGGTGCCAGGACCGAGAAAAGGTCCCAGCTCTTGGGGTTCCAGGACCACCAGAGGTTCATGGCCAGCTCTCTCAGCCTGGAAATCGGCTTTGGCAGGGAGGCGTGGGAGGTAAAGGTGTGCAGATTGGGCTGGTTAAAGGAGACTGCCGCAAAGAAGGAGGTATTAAGGTCGCTTGTGCCTTCCTTGATCTCAAGCCCTGCTTCCATAGCCTTGGAAATGGCCATGTTGTACGCCTTCAAATAGTGGCTGAACAGATGCGTCCAGTCGCATTTGCCGGCGGTTTCGCGGGCAGCAGCACGCAGCTTGCCCCTTTCTTCCTCGGACATCCTGGCAAAGTTCGCAATTTCCTTTTGCAGGGCGTCTGCTACTTCGGCCGATGTCTGCTGGCGCCGTGACAAGATTGTCACGCCCGTCTTTTTCCTGCCTGAGCGGCAGTGGGTGCGCACCCACAGGCCGAATCCTGCCAGATCCGTTGTTACGGCAGGCACGCTGTAGGCAGCGCTTTCCTCAGGCGTATAGCCCCACGGCTCATACCAGGAGGGGAAGACGCCCATGTCGCAGCCGGTGAGCAGATCATCGTAGCCCAGGTTGAAGAATCCGTCGTCGCCGTTGAGCTGGGCAGGGTCAAAGATGACGGACACATTGCTGTCAGGCGCGTTTGTGAGCCCTAAGCGATTGCAGCTGCAGAGAATAGGATCGCTGTCAGGATTGTGCAGGTTGTGGGAGGTAATCCAGTACTCAGACCCTTGCGGTTTTGCGTCTGCATCGCCACTGACCGCAGCCTCGTTTACACCGTAGTGGCCGCCCATGACGGCGCATATGGCCAGGATGTGCGGCAGGTCCTTGTCCTTCTGGGCATTGATGCCGGCAAGGGCTTCCAGGAAGACGTCTATGCCCTTGTTGACAAATTCATAGCGACCCGAGGTCATGACAATGCAGGTGTCTTCCGGCAGCTGCCTGCGCAGCAGGGTTGAGGCGCGCTCAAGAATGACCTTGCGCATGAGCCCGGGCTTTAAACGTGTTTCGCTGAAATCGGGAATAAGGCGCAGATCCAGGCCGTTGGGGGTCACCACGTCCGGAGCCTTGCCAAGCAGGGTGGCAGCCTCGGATCCGGTGAGCTCGCTGACAGCGGTGAAGCAGTCGGCTTCCCTGGCAGAGGTGGATTCCATGGAATGCTTGGCCGTGATGTTGAGCCTGTCAGCTTCCTGGCGCGGGTTGAAGGACTTGTCCATGTCCGCATTGAAGAGGGATCTGCCGTTGCCGCACATGGACCTGCCCAGCATGGTGGCATGGGTGGTAAAGACCGTGCCAATGGTGGGGCAGAAGCGCTTCAGGTGCAATATGCCTGCGCCGCACATCCATTCGTGGAAATGGGCAACAGCCGGCATGCCCACAGGCTCCACAAAATGCTGGTAGATGGTCTTGATGACCTCGCCGCAGGCCGTGGCGAACATGACCGGTTCCACATAGTCCCAGCCGCCAGACATGGAATCGACGTTGTAGAGCTTCCAGTAGTCGTAGAGGAGCTGGTTCTGGTTGCAGAAATTGCTGAAGTCCACCAGGATGACCTTGGGATTGCCGGGCACAAGCCAGTGGCCTATGCGGCATTTAAGGTTGTGCTGCTTCAGCGTGGTGCGGACAGGATCGAACGTAGGCCCTGTGTCTTCCTCAAAGTCGGCATTGTTGCCAAAGTCGGGACCCAGCAGCCAGTAGTTCTCGCCAAAATTCTCGACAGCCTGCAAAACCTTGCTGCTGACGACGGTGTAGATGCCGCCTACCTTGTTGCAGACTTCCCATGAGGTCTCAAACAGTGTGATATTTCCGTAATCCATTGAAGCTCCTTTGAGGCTCCGTAAGCAAAATATTATACGTGAAGTATTATAAGCGAATTATGCGGGACGTATTGCGGGCGGTGCAGCCTCGGCCGGCTAGTGCGTCTGCAGGCGGATGACAGGCGTTTCAGGCCCGTCTGATGCCTTTTTGCTGTCAGCAATGTCGTCTTCAAAGGCTATGGCAGCCCGTTCTGCGTCACTGCGCTTTACAGATCCCCTGTTGCTGCTGACACCCTGTTCTTCCAGCTTGTGGCGGACCGTGAGTTCCAGGTCAGCCAGGGCATTCATATAGAAGATGTAGGCGTCATACGGCGTTTCATAGGGGGAGAAGTACTTGTGCACATCGCCGTCCGAGAAGAACTTGGTGCACATGTAGTAAAAATGGTCCGACGTGGTCATGCGGCGCCAGACGCGCAGAAGATCCGGATCCTTTGTCTTTTTGACATTGTCTTCAAGTGCCGCCACGGCACCCATGGCATCGTCCTGCAAATCGTTGCCCCTCCAGGCGGAGAGATCGCGCTCGGCATCGGCCCAGGATATGTAGTTCGGGATGTCCAGGCGGGCCATGGGTGAGCAGGACTCTGCCACCTCAGTAGGCGTTGCAAACTTAAAGTCCGGATTGGCCAGCACCAGCCCTGGCAGGGCGTCCATAAACTGGAAGATGCCTGTCTCGGCCCACTGGTGCTCCCCGAAGGTCTCGTAGTCCATGAAGAGGTTGATGGTCTCGCCATGGCCGTTGAGGCTGAAGAGCCAGGAGGCATACTTGTCAGCCGTGAGAGGATATTCCTCCCAGGCCTGGTTGGAGAATCGGAAGGCGATGTCGTCCGAGAGGCGGTAGTTCTTCAGCAGCAGGCGTATGCGGCGGCAGTTGGCCGGCTGGTAGCAGAAATTGGGGCTGCGCCAGTTGATGACCTGGTCAGCTCCCTCTGTAAGCACTGCCTTGTAGCCCATCTCCTCAGCCATGCGGGCAATGTCGTTGTTGTAGATGAGCTCTGTATTGCGGAAGGCCGTGGGCGTCACGCCGAACTGCTCTTTGACAAGCCTGTCGTGGACCCTGATCTGCTCCTGCCATTCCGAAGGCGAGAAGAGAAAGGCCAGGGAATGGGCATAGGTCTCAGAGAGGACCTCGACGCAGCCTGTGGACACAAGGTCCTTGAAGCTTTGCAGCACCCTCGGCGCATACTGCTCCATCTGCTCTATAAAGACGCCGGACATGGAAAAGCAGAACCGGAACCTTCCCTGGTAGCGTTCAATCAGGCGCAGAAGCAGGTCGTTCATGGGCAGATAGCACTTGTCTGCGACCTTCAGCATGATGGCCTTGTTGGCTTCCTCGTCTTCGTACATGTGGTTGTGGCCGATGTCGAAGAAGGAGTAGTTTCTCAGGCGGTAGGGCTGATGGACCTGAAAGTAAAAACAGACGGAAGGCATGTTACGACCTCCTGGCAAGTTCGTTGTAGATACGGTTCAGCTTGATGGCTGCATTGTCCCAGCGGATGGACTTGAGCTCTTCCTGGCAGTTGCGCACCATGTACTGCCCCAGGGCAGGGTAGGCAAGCACTGCGCAGATACAGGCCGCCATCTTGCGCACATCCCAGAAGTCCACCTTGAGGGCGTTGGTAATGACTTCCGATACGCCGGACTGCTTGCTCATGATGACCGGCACGTCGTACACCATGGCTTCAAGCGGCGCAATGCCGAAGGGCTCTGAGACGCTGGGCATGACGTAGAGGTCGCTGGCTGCATACATGTTTTCCACTTCATGGCCCTTGAGAAAGCCGGTGAAGGTGAAGCGGCGCCCCATGCGGTAGCGGGCGACGCGCGAGACCATGGAAAGCAGCATGTCGCCGGATCCGGCCATGACAAAGCGCACGTTGGGCATGACGTTCAGCACAAGCCTGGCCGCCTCGACAAAGTACTCCGGACCCTTCTGGAAGGTGATGCGGCCCATGAAGAGGACCTGCTTTTCATCCTGCGGCTTCTGGGCGTGGTAGACATGCGATGCCTGATTGCGCGAGACGGCATTGTGAACCACCTCAATCTTGGACTCGGGCACATTGTAGATGCGCATGATGAGGTTCTTGGTGAAGTGGCTGACGGCAACGACCTTGTCTGCCGCCTGCATGCCTTCATACTCTATATGGGCAACTTCATGGTTCATCCCGGCGCCGCTGCGGTCCGCCTCGGTGGCATGGACATGGACGACAAGCGGCTTGCCCGATATGCGGCTGGCCAGGATGCCGGCAGGGTAGGCCATCCAGTCATGCGCATGGACCACGTCGAAGCTGTTCTGTGCTGCAATGACCTGCGCGGCCAGGGAGTACTTGTAGACCTCTTCCATGAGGTCCTTCCCGTAGCCGCCGTGCATGCTGATGACCTGCTCGCACGGGCTTGTCCCGCCAGGTTCCGTGGCAAAGCCCTGCACCCTGGTGCGGTACTTTGTATAGGAGGCATACTGCCTTTCATACCAGTTCGGCGTGGCATAGGCAGTCAGCATGGAGTCTACGAACTCGGTGTGCAGGTTCTTGTGCCAGTAGGTGCTGGCATTGCTGTAAAAGCGTGTGTTCCTGACGTCCTCAGAGACGGAGCAGATGCGCGTGCCGTTGGCACTGAACATGGTGAGGCCGTTTGTACGGGATGCCGCATCATTCAGAAGCTTTGGCAGGACAAAGAGGACTTCTGTCCCCCTGCCTGTCAGGGCACGCACTATGCCCTCGCAGGCAGAGCCTAAGCCTCCGCTGATATGCGGAGGAAATTCCCATCCAAACATAAGAACACGCATGGTTCTTCACCCCCGGAAAAAACTGATACTGTGACAGGATATGCAATGTATCCTGCCAGGATACTGTTACAGCTGGAAGACAAACTGGAAGCCGGGCCGGGAAAAAGCTCTGCCAGCACTGCCTTCAGCTCCTGCTGTCCCTAGAAGGCCGGCATGTGCAGGCGTTCAGTCCATGCCTGGTATACATCGGGCGCATTCTTTTTCAGAAGCTGAAGCATGCGCAGGACCTCGCCTTCGCTCCATGCCTGGGCAATGGAGCCGTCAGGGGCATAGGGCTCTGTGGCAGAAAAGATTTCTGAAATATGGCCTGTGCCTGCCTCGGCAAGGTGCCTTGCAAAGAGCGGCGTCACTGTATTCAGAAGCTTTTTGCAAGCCTTGTCCAGGGCGCGCTGCTGCTTTGCCTTGTCAGAAGAGGCAATTTTGCAGCACTTCACAAGGGCATCTGTGTAGGGACCTAAGAGCCAGGGCCAGACTGTTCCCTGATGGTAGGCGCCGTCCCTTGAGGCGGCGTCCCCTGCATAAGTCGGCACAAAGGACGGATCGGACGGGGAAAGCGTCCTCAGGCCGAAGGGTGTCAGAAGCTCTTCCGTTGTCCTGTCCGTGATGGCTTTCCATGAGGATTCGGGGGCAATGGGGCAGGGCATGGAGACGCAGAGCAGCTGGTTGGGACGAACGGCCGCATCAGGGCCGCCCTCATTTGTGTGGCGCCAGACATCGTAGAGGGAACCGTCTTCCTTCACGAACTTGGCCTCGAAGACAGAGCGCAGGGCGCGCAGGCTGCTGGCCGGATAGGGATCGGGATCGCCCCTCTTCTGGGCCAGGGCATGGCCGAAGGCCAGCGTGTTGTACCACAGGGCCTGTATTTCCACCGGATAGCCGTACCTGGGCGTCACAGGCTTGCCGTTGACCTGGGCGTCCATCCAGGTGAGCTGGGTCTGGGGCGTGCCCACTTCAAGCATGTTGGAGGAAGCGACGCGGGCAAAGGGCACGCGGCCCTTGCGGTAGGCGTCAATGATGGCGTAGACAGCCGGCGCACATATGTCCTGGAAGCTTCTGGCTTCCTCTGTCATTTTTTTCTTGCGCAGCTTTTCCAGCAGGAGCTGGCAGGCCCAGGCGTACCACAGGCTGGCATCCACGCTGTTGTAGCCGCCTGCCTGTCCGTCGCCCCTGTAGGTATTGGGAATAATTCCGTCAGAGGCATTTTTTGCCATGCTGGTCAGAACGTCTATGCCGTCTTCAATGCGTCCGGCCAGGAAGGTCACGCCAGGCAGGGCGATAAGCGTGTCCCTGCCCCAGCTGCCAAACCAGGGGTAGCCTGCCATGACCATGGCATGGCTGCACGGCGTCCTGGCCAGGAAGCAGGCCGAATTTTTTGCAAGGAGCTTTTCCGGGGCGCTGAGCTTGGCATACGCTTTTGCCTGGGCTGCGGCCTTGCGGCGCTCCATCTCCTCTGCCCACATGGCTTCCAGGGGCTGGCTGGTTTCAGGACCTGCCTTGATTTCTGCGGTGGAGGCAGAGACGATGATGTCTTCTCCGGGAAGCAGGTGTATTTCCAGAAGTCCGGGCGAGAAGAGGTCTTCAGAAAAGTCAAAGCCCCTGGCCTGCTCGACAGGATACTCAACCACGTTGACCCATTCAGGCGAGGGCAGGAAGTCAAAGAGGCCGCTTACCTGCATGAAGAGGGCAGGCAGCATATTGTAGGGCTGGATCATGAAGCCGTTGGCAGCAGAGTTCACAGGATAGGTCTTTACCTGCAGGTCCATGTTGGCATGGGTCAGGGCATGGAAGGACCTGAACGCCAGCAACGGAGAAATTCTTAAGGTCAGGCTGTCTGTGGGCGCCTTTTTTGCGATGCTTTCCACATGGTAGCGCATAAGGACAGTGTGCTGCCCCCGGACAAGCACAATGCTCTTGGTAATGCGAAAGCCGCCTGCCTCGTAGGTAAAGCAGGGGCAGGGGCTGCTCTCAAAGCTTTTGAGATTGCGGACGCCCTCAGGATAGACTGTAAAGGGATGGTGCCTTGAGGACAGGGGCCATGCCTTTGAGCCTGCCACAAGCCAGTCTTCTGTGCAGGAAAGTAGCACGTGCCTGTCCATCTCTCCTAAGTTGGCCACCAGCAGGCCGTGGTAGCGCCTGGTGTTTATGCCCTCGGTCGTGGCCGAGGCATAGTCCCCAAGGCCGTTGGTCTCAAGCCATTCGCAGGAGGAAGAAGGGGCAGGCTGTTTTTGTGCTGCCTTGGCTGCTGTTTTGGTTGCTGTTTTGCCAGCTGTTTTGTTTGTTGCCTTGTTTGTTTCTTTGCTTGCTGCTTTATCGGATCGCATGGACGTAAACCTCTCTTTGTACGCTTTCACACTCTTGCACAAATAGCTTACTGGCAGCTTTACTGGCAGTTTCGTGCGGGGGCGGGTGCAATTTTTGTTGCCCTGTTCTTATAGCGTTCGCTTGAACGTCCGGCAGGCTTTTGGTCTGTACAGCGCTGCCTGCAGAAGGGGAGGAGGGGACGGCAGAACTGTCACGGAAGGAATTTGTCTGTAGTGGCTGGTGATGGCAGGTGAAAAGGATGAGGGCAGTGCTGTCAGTACGGCTGATATCAGAGGAAACATCGTGCGAAAAGCAGTCCTGGCAAGACCACTGAATCCGTCACGAATTTATCAGCACCAACACCCTTAATTTTATGATATATCACCATATTGTCAAGACTATTAGCCTGTATGCCAGGGCCTGTCAGAGGCACAAAACAGGATGGGGCTGACGCTGACGGCAAGTCCGGTGATGGTTTAGGCAAGACTGGCAACAGCGACAAGACTGACGGCGGTTTAGGCGCTGCTCCCGCAAGGGGGCCGGACGCTTCGTCCCCTGCGTGGGAGCTGCTTTTGAGTATGAGTTCTCAGGCTCCTGCGAGTCCGCTGCCTGTGGGCCTTCCGTGGCAGCCCTAAGCTGTGAGGGCAGATGCGGCAACTTGCCCATGCAGTATCTGATGCCGGTGGCAGCTCATTCCGGTACGGAATGAGGGGGACTCATAAGGCTGAAACACGAGGCCTCCTTTTCTGCTTCTGGCAAATGCCATAATGCAGGAAAGAAGGCCTTATCTCTGCCACGCAGAACCCCTGTGTTCGATGCTTAAAGTCCTGGCAGGGATACGGAGCAGGGTAATGGGTGATTTAAGACTGCTGTACCCCTTCTTCTACCTTAAGCACGCAGGTCTTTTTGAAAAAGGCCATGCCCCAGAGATAAACTTTCCAGCCTCTCTTCTTTAAGAAAGGAGCTGCATACTGCTTTTCCTTAATCTGAAGGATGGCTTCCTCTGCCTTGCCGGGCAGTTCCTCTTCCGATTTGGCGCGCTTGACCTCGATAATGGCAGCCCGTTTGTTTACTTTGTCACGGACCACAATGTCCGGCCTTCCTCGCCCAAATTCCTTGTTTGAATGGACATACCATTTGCTAAAGGTGAAGAGTGCCGTGATAAAGGCATGATAATAATTTTCACGGGCATCAAAATAGCTGATGGTTTCTTCCATCTGGTCACTAAGAAGCTCGGCCAGATCGTCGGCATCGTTTTCCCAGAATGCCTTGAAGAGATCTGCTCTGTCTATGTTCTGGGCCTCCTTTTTGAACCATTTGGAAATGACATCGGCAAAAATTTCCAGGACTTCCTTGTTGGGGATAGAGAGGACAGTTTCTCCTTCGTCAGGCTCTTCGCCAGGCTGTATGCATTTTTTCATCTGTTCCGGACTTGCCTTGGTGAGATAGCCGGAGAAGTATAGTACAGTCCACATGTTTTCTGCACTTTCATACAGGCGGTCGTAGGTAAGATTCTCAATAATATTGGTTTCTACGCATCCGCCGGCCATCAGCGTGTCCAGATCGCTCACCACGTCTTCTGTCTCACAATGATCGACAAAGGTGCGCACAATATCGTTCCTGCTTGAGTTTTGCCAGTACGCCTGAGGCTTTGCTCCAGGATTTTTTTGCAAAGTGCCTATATATTTCAAAATGTCCCACGGGCAGTACATTTCCTTATTGTCACCGAATCTGTATCCGTCATACCACTCCTTTATGTCATTCTTTCTGGCTGAACAGCCGGCAGTTGCAAGCAGATTATCGACTTCCTCTGAGGTGAAGCCAAATTTGTCATCGTAGTCAAAGTCAGAAATCCCAAAGCATGTAAAGTTGTTCAGCCCTGTAAAGAAACTTTCCCCTGATATCCTGAGGCACCCTGTAAGGATGCCGAATTCCAGAAAATTATTGGTCTTTAAGCCTTCATTCAGCATGCTACGGATAAATTGGGTCATATCATCGTAATACCCATATTTATGTGCCTTATCCAAAGGAACATCGTATTCGTCAATGAGCAGAATTGGGCGCTTGCCGTAATGAGAGTACAGAGCCATGCAAAGGGTTTTCAGAGAGTCGGAAAGCATAGCGTCTTCAGCTCTCTCCGCTTTGAGGAGGGAAAGTCTTTCCCGTACTCTCTCATCAACAGAGGTGCTGTCTAACAAGAATGAATACTCTATACAGATATTGCTTATGCGTGAGCGTACCTTTTTCAGAGCGTCTTCAAAAGTTTGTCCTTCAATTCCTTTGAAAGTGAGAAACACCACAGGACACTGGTTCATCCACTTGTCGCAGAGTTCCTTATTTTTCGAGATGGCAAGGCCTTCAAACAAAGCCCTGCTGTCCTGTCTGATATCAAAGAAGTCATGCAGCATGGACAGCATCAGTGTCTTGCCGAAGCGGCGCGGACGGGCGATGAGGGAAACTTTGACGAATGAAGAGCAAAAAAACTCCTCTAGAAAGGACGTTTTATCAATATAGCAGAGATCGTTTTCCCTGATTTCCCTGAATGATTCACTACCAACCTGCAATCTGGCCATACTTCCTCTCCTTTTCTGCATTCTGATATTGTCATCTTTTGATGGTATGTAGGTACAGATACTATGCCTACATATTTTTATTAATTATAAGCTATTGGCTGTGTGCTGGCAATCTTTGCAAGGACCTTGTGGCTCAGC
>CAVLCT010000036.1:0-11755 GCA_963661665.1 Bulleidia sp.
CCTTCATCCATATGGAAGAAGGGCTGCTGGCGGTAGTTTGTTGACTCAAACTGTCCGCCATGGGCGGCATATTCCCACTCGGCCTCGGTAGGCAGGCGTACAAAGCCTGTGTTGCGTGCATCCTGGTAGAACCCTGGCAGCATGTCCGGATGGTTGGCAATGAGCCAGTCCGTATACCTGGCAGTAAAGGCCATGGCATCGTACCAGCTGATATTGCTCACAGGCAGGCTGTCATCCTTGTCCCTTGCAAGCTCCTTTGTTTCGTCTTCCATGACGGCCCTGTATTGCAGCCTTGTCACTTCGTATTTGGCAATGAGATAATAGAAGAACGATCCTGTGGCATCATCAGGCAGGCTTTTTTTCCAGCTGTCCGGGATGTCCCTGTCGCTGAAGGGGGCTGAGAGCCTGGCCCGGTAGCCTGACTCGGTGGCAGAAAGGTCTTCGTCCTGCGAAGTCCCTGTTGTGCCCATGGTTGTTTCAAGGGAGCGCAAAAGGCTGTGGGAGGGGACTGCCACGACCCTGAAAGCCATGGAAAGGCCTTTGGGCATGGGGAGGACAATGTCGCCTGCCGCAGGGTGCGGATTGGTGGCAGCAGCGTCATCTGCCTGTGCCAGACCGGGGCAGACACTTATGGCAAGGAACAGCAAAAACACTGGCAGCACTTTTTTGAGGCCGGCAGGGCAAAAGCGCCCTGCTACAGTGCAGAGCCGTTTTATGCAGATTTGTTGTATATGCAAGGCTTTGGGAAAAAGAGGCTTTTTGTTCATGTGGTCCTCCGCAAAAAAGCGGAACAGAGGCAAAATGGCGGTTCAGGGGGCTGCAGCTTTTCAGCTTGCTGCTATTTTCCCTTTTTGCCAGTATTGCCCAGTGCCTGCCTGACAGTGGCGGCTCTCAGCTTTTTCCCTTTGGCGAGATCTGCCGTGTGAGCCTGCATAATTGCCAGGATGCGCATCATTTCCTTGTTGTAGCTTGTCTGCGGGGCTGAATAGGCCTGCTTTAAGCTTGCCAGGGCCTTCTGCCTTTCCTTGTCGCCTGTCTCCTGCACAATATCGCTCAGATCGCTGATATAGAGGGAGACGGCATTGTCAATATAGTGATTAAAGTTGGTAATGGCCAGATTTGATTTCTGAATGAGCGGCTGCCATTTTTCCTTGTTCTGCGGCTCCCTTTTCAGCATGCTTTCCTGGCCGTTCTTCTGCATCATGCTTACGCTTAAGCGGAACTGGTAGTGCTCCACTGCCTTTAAGTACATGACGCAGTTTTGCAGCTTTGAGGCCAGGGTGGCAGTGCGGGCTTCGGCCTCAAGGCGGCTTTTCTGGTGGAACTGGCTCTGCAAGGCCCTGAGGTTGGCCTTGCTCTGCTCATTGCCTGCCTTGTCAATGAGCTTTTGCAGTTCCTGCTGCAAGGTTGCTTCGTCAACCTGTCCCGGGAGTATCTGCGGGATGTCTTCCAGGTGCTCTTTTTCTATGTCTTTTAAGACAGCTATGTCAGGAATGTTGACGCAGGAGATAACAGGCCTGAATCCTAAGTCACGAGCCTTGAGAACACCTTTTTTCTGAAAGGGTGCTGCTTCCTCGCGGCGTCCTGGCATGATTTCGTCCCTGCCTGTCTGGAAGGAGCCGCCCTTGCGCACAAAGCCGCCTGCAGAGCCCAGAAGGGCGCCTGCCATGGAAAAGCGGAAGGGATCCATGGTCATTTCGGCTGCGTTGCCTGCCGTGTCGTAGAGCCCCAGGGGATTGGGCTGCCTTGAGCCGATGGGCTGGGCCTCTGAGGCATTGTGCGATGTCCCGTCCCTGTAGAAGACGGCATAGTCATCGTATGACAGGCTGGGATCCATGGTGAAGAAGTCCTGCTGCTTGCCAGGCCTCACATCATTCTGCCCGCCCAAGGCCGCATATTCCCATTCAGCCTCGGTAGGCAGGCGCAAAAAGCCCGTAACGGCCGTATTGCTGGCGCTGCCGGGCAGGGCCTCAGGGTGCTCGTGCAAAAGCCAGTCCGTGTATTTTTCAGTATACTGCAAAGCGTCGTACCAGGAAACTGAGGTGACAGGGCAGGCATCCTTGCTGGTGATATTGGTGACATCGCAGGAGGCGTCCATGACTGCCTTCCATTGCAGCTGGCTCACTTCATACTTGGCAATGAGGTAATAGCGGTACTGCTGGCGCTTGTTTGCAGGGATGGAGGCAAGCCAGCTGTCAGGCAGGTCCTGGGCGCTGAAGGCCGCCGAAAGGGGTGTTACGTAATTGCTGTCGTAGAGCTCGCGTCCCTGCCCGGCACTTGCTATGCCAAGCGAGGCCGGCATGGAACTGAGCGCCCCGCTGGCAGGCACTGCCACAAGCCTGAAGACCATTGAGAGACCGTTTGGCATGGGCAGGATAATGTCTGCCGGATCTGGCTTTGGGTTGTAGGTATCCTGAAGCTTGGCGGATCCTTTGGCAACAAGGGCTGCAAAGGCTGAGTCCTGGAAGGGCAGGGCAGCTGCCGCCAGAAGCGAGCTTATGATTAGAGCCCTGGCCAGTACCCTAAAGGAAAAGCTGCGCTTCCCCTTAAGAGGCCTTTCGGCTGAAAAAATGCTAGACATCACGTATCACCTCTGACGGTTCTATCCTGGCAGTACGCAGGGACGGTCCCAGTGCAGCCAGAAAGGAAATGCCTCCGGCCAGGAGAAAAGCCAGGAGAAAATGGAGGGGGCTTAATTTGCAGATGGCAGCAGCACTCCCAAGTGCTCCGGAAAATATATGATTCAGGATGGAAGAAAAGAGCATATAGGCAGCCGTGGCTGTCATGCTTCCTAAGACTGCTGTCAGCATGGCCTGGGTCATGGGGAAGAAGACAAGGCTGCCGGTGGAAAAGCCAGTCAGCTGCAATAAGCCCAGGGTGCGTTCCTTGCGCTTGATGCTGGCAAAGACATTGCTTGCTGTGGAGAGAAAGAAGCCTACGGCCGCAGTGGCGCAGATGAGCGTAAAAATGAGCATGAGCCCTTTTTCCAGGGTATCCAGCTGCTCGATTTCCTCTGCATGGGTATAGGTGCCGGTCTCATGAGCTGCAAGATAGTCGCGTACTTTTGCCACATCCTCCATGGTTTTCGCATAGAGCCTGAAGCTTGAAAAGATCCTTTCCCCGTCAGGGCGCCTGTCGCCAGTCCAGCCGTTTTCTGCCCCAAGTTCCGGAACTTCCCTGTGGTCGCGAAAATCCTCGGTGGCAACCATAAGTTCCAGCGGTATATAGGCGACGGCTTTCTGCTGGGCTGCCATGGGCAGTATGCCGGTGACCAGAAGGCGTACATAGGCTCTTGACACAATACTGCCGTTGCTGCGCTCAACCTGGCCAAGAACGCTGTCTCCCTGCTTTATGCCAAGCCTGTCTGCAGCCGGCTTTGAGAGCACGCATCCTGCTTCGCGCAGGGTATCAGAGTGCACGTCCGGCACAGGGACAAGCAGCGGGTTTTGCGGCTTTTCCTTAGCTTTGGCAGCTGTATCCGGGGCTGGGGCAGGGGCGGCAGGGGTGACCATAGTCACGGACTGGATGCCGTAATGCAGAAGCAAGGGATCCCCCTTTGCTGTCGGTTCAAGGGAAACCGTGACTGCGGCTTCCCTGTCCGCATGGGAGGCTGTAAGCTTCATGGTGGCAGCCAGGCTGCGCGTCCTTGGCATGACAAAGGCAACGCCGTCCAGCTTTTCCCATTCTGCCAGCAGGCCCTTGGTGTAGTGCCCTGACTGCACCGGGCTGATTTCCAGTGTATAAGGGTTGGAGAGCAGGCGGTCATTGAGCGTTGTCATCACGCCGAACTTGACGCCATATAAAATGAGCAGAGGGGCCAGGACGGCAGTCAGGCCTAAGACAGAGCAGAGCGAGAGCAGTTTTTCCCTGCGGTAGTCGGCAACGGCCAGCAGGATAATGTGTATGAAACTGCGCATGCATATCCTTCTTTTTGTCAGGGCAGGGCTTTTAAGCAAAGCGTGGATACAACGCCGTTTGCTGTCTGCCTTGTCTGGATGGGCACAAGCGTAAAGCCCGTTTCCCTTGCCAGGGCCTGCTCATGGCTTACCATGATGACTGTGCTGCCCTGTTTTCTTGCCAGGGACAAAAGCAGCTGCATGACCAGGCGGGAGTTGGCAGGATCAAGGGCAGCCGTGGGCTCGTCTGCCAGGATAACTGAGGGACCGTGCGCCATGGCACGGGCTATGGCGACACGCTGGCGCTGGCCCACCGAGAGCTGGGACGGGTATTTTGCAAGGAGGGGCGCAATCCCCAGCTGTTCAATAATGTCCCGTATGGCCCTGATGTGTTTGTGGACAGTGTTGAGCACCTTGCAGGCAAGCGTGATATTGTCAGCACAGGTGAGAAAGGGCAGAAGGCCGCCCGTCTGCAGCACATAGCCCATGTAGCGCATGCGGTCTTCGGCTGTGGCATTGCTGCCGCCCCTCTCCCAGGCGCTGAAAACATCTGTTTTTTTCCCTGCGCAGGGAGAAAAAAGGAAGAAGCTGTCAGGCCCGGGCGCATCGGGACGCAGGGCACAGGCCAGCAGATCCAGGGCCGTGCTCTTGCCGCAGCCTGATTCGCCGACCAGAGCCAGGGCATCGCCTGCCCGGACATTGAAGTCAGCTATATGCAGCCTGAAATGATCGGCGCCAGGCCTGCTTTTGCACACATTGCGCAGGGCAAAAACAGGCCTGTCATATTCTTTTGTCAGTACAGCCATAATGTCACGGCAGCATGTCCAGGGGGATGCGGCAGACGCGCTCGTTGGCATTGTGGATGCCAAAGCCTTCCCAGAGCGTCTTGTCCCCGTCATATTCCTGGTAGAGGTGAATCTTTGATTTCAGCCTGTTGATGAAGGCTGTCTGCTCGCCCACGCTCTTGCGGTACCAGTCTTCCTCGGTGAGGTCCATGACGGCGCTCTTGTAGGGCAGCCCTTCCAGGAATTCTCCAAGGACGCCCAGTTCGGCCAGCGTCTTCCCGTTCGTGGGTGCGTTGGGATCACGGGAGCTTTTGGCAGAGGCAGACAATATGCCCTGGAAGAAGTCCTTTGCATCCGACTTCTTGGTGCGCTCGGCATTGTCAACAATGGCCTGCACCTGTTCGCTTAAGTCGGAGAGCTGCGCCTTGGTCAGCATGACGGCTACTTCGACGTTGGGGACATGCTGCCCCTGGGCAAGGCGCTTTAAGTCCATGTCCGTTATCCAGCTGTTCACCACTTCAGGGGCACTGGTCTTGTTGGCACGGCCAAGAAAGTCCAGCTGCATGGCGTAGCCTATGCGGTCTGCCATATCTTCAGGGGTATCCTGCTTCTTTGCGGCAGCCTCATCCTTGGGCCTGGTCATCATGCGTCCTTCTGCAGTGTAGGAAACCATGGAGGCCATGGTTTTGGCCATGGCTTCGCCTACACGCCTGAAGTACAGGGCTCCCTGCTTGGCATCCGCCCTGACGGTCTGGTACTGGCTTTTGCCGTCCACAAGGGAGAGTTCCTGGTAGGCTTTCTGCGCAGATTCATGGTCCTTTTTGCCAGCAGGCGACTGTACATGGACCACGACGGTCCAGATGCCCTTTTTGCGGGTATAGTCATTGAGTTCCCTGGGCTCCATAAAGACGGACCTGTAGCGGTCGGTGGGAGGCAGGGGGCCTGCGTCTGTGACAAGCAGGATGATGCGCGAGTCATAGTCTTCCCATTTTAAGGATTCGGCTGCCACATAGACGCCTGCCAGGGAGTCCTCTGCAAAGCTGTGCGTGGAAACCTTGCACTCATTCAGCTCCTTGAGGGAATTTTCAAGCTGGCTGCGGTTTTCAACAGTTACAAAGTCGCTGATGATTTTGGTAGTGTATTCAGCCTTGGGCGAGGCATCGGTGCTGTTGCGGAAAGCGACGATGGCCAGGCCCACGTGATCCGTGAGCTTGTCCTGTGCCAGCTTGTCATAGATAGCCTTTACCATGGACTTGCACTGATCGATGTAGGGTCCCATGGATATGGTAGTGTCAATGACAATGGCAATGCCTGTCCTTGGCTTGCCGTCCTTGCCCACAGGGTTGTCCTTGCTGCCCTTGGAGCCCGGGTTGATTGAGGCTACCTTGAGGAACTTTGTTCCCTCAAAAGGCTCCTTGGTCTGCAATATGGGCATAAGGTAGAAGCTTTTGCTGTTGACTGCGGATGCCTCGGGCTCTGCTGCCATAATGCGGTCGTCAGGCTGTCCTTTGGCAATGCCTGCCTGCAGGGCAGACAGCTGGCCTTCCAGATCCTGTGCGGAGCACAGGGCATTGAGGTCGCTCTCGTTTTTGAAGAAAAGGACAGGGTCGCGCTCGGAACGGTTTGTGAAAAGCAACGTCATGGCCTGGTCCCAGGCAGTGGTCTTGTCTGCGGCAATCCAGCCTTCCGGGTTATTGGTTGTTTTGCCCACGTTGAGCCAGTTGCCGTTGCGTTCATAGACATAGAGCGGCGTGAAGGCGCGCAGGTTGCCGTTGACAACATCGCTCTTTTCATCGGCTTTGTCGTAGAGGCAGGCTTCAGGATGGCTGACCACGCGCTGATAAAGCTCTTTTTTGCCTTCCTGCAGAAGCGGCTTGGCACAGCCTTGCTGAACAGGGAAAGACCCTGCAATCAGAATGGCGCATATGCTCAGGATAAAGAGGCGTACAAGTCTGTTTGACACTGGAAATACCCCGTAACACTTCGAGAAGAAAACGTTTGGATATCCTTTATATCGTATTTGGTCCGGTGAAGAAAACGGTATGCCTTACCAGCTCTGCAGCAGTGCTCTGGCTTCCCTGTCGCCTGTACCGGCTTTCTGCTCGACAGTCTCTTTCAGCCTGGCGAGGGCGGCATCAGCATCGCTATAGCCCTTGTCCCTGGCGTTTTTGTACCAGTCATGGGCCTGGGCCAGATCGGGCTGTATGGTGCCGCGGGGCAGCGTTGCTGACGGATCGTAGAACTGGGCCAGCAGATACATGGCTTCGGCATTGTCGCCATTTTGGGCCGCCTGTTCAATCAGCAAAAAGGCCGCATCGCTGCTTTCTTCAGAGGCTTCGGCCGACCGCATGGGTTTTGCCGCATTAAGGAGAGCCTCGCTGCCTGCTTTTTCCCTGAGAAGGCTTCTGGCCTGCCCCAATGGCTGGGCAGGGGCTTCTGCCTGAGGTGCAGCCGGCTGTGCGGCCTGAGGTGCTTCGGCAGGCGCTTCGCTGGCAGGCTGTTCTGTGGCCGGTTTTGCCGGTTCTTCCTTTGCTTTATCTTCAGCCTTGTCCTTGTCAGCATTTTCTTCAGCAGGTGCAGGTGTTTCCGTGCTGTCAAATACGCCGCTGAAGTAGAGGCCGGCTCCGGCAGCCAGAAGCAGAATGACGGCAATGGCTGCAATCACGGCCATCATGTTTTTCTTTTTTCCGGCCTCAGCCTCAGGCTGGCCTGAGAGGCTTAAGCTGCTGACCTCTTCCTGAGGTTCGCCTGCTTCAGGTTTTGCCTCTTCCCCGGTCCCGGCCTCGGGAGGCATGGCTTGATCACCTGGAAACTGTGCAGGTTCAGGCGCAGGCTGTGGCACCGGCTGTGGCATGGGTTGCGGCATGGGCTGCGACGGCAGGCCTGGCGTATTCACGGGTTCAGGCTCGGGAACGCCTGTTACGCAGCCGGTGGGGCTGGCATTCAGCACATTGAGCTCTTCAGGAATGTCGAGGATGCAGCGGTCCAGCTCGTTTACATACAGGGCATAGCCGTCAAGGCTGTCTATGTCGCTGACAACATGCAGGGGCAGGAAAAAGGTAAGCGTTTCACTGTCCCAGTAGGGATTTTCAGGAATGAGTGTCTCAATGGTATTGCCCCAGAGCCCTTCCTTTGAAAGGTACTGCCCGTCGCTGCTTCTCTGTATGGAACAGCGTATCTCCGGCGGGAGTGAAGGGCAGTTTGTGACTATGATACAGGCATAGCCTGGCTGCTGTGCTTGTCTGAGTATGGCTTCCATAGAAAATCCTTATTGTGCTCCAAGATATATCAGGAAGGATGGCAGGATCCTGCTGCAAGACAGCAGGGAACTATTGTTCCTGATTAAGCTTGCTGAGAATTTCTCCCAGGATACTGTTCTGGACAGGATCAAAGTTTTCGTCGCTGGATACGGCATTGCCTACGATGCAGTCAAAGAAGGCCTTGAGCCAGTCCATGTAGTACGGCCTGTCAAACTGCTGCTGCAAGGCCGGAACTACAGGCTCTCCATAGGGGCCGAAGCTGAGCTCGGCCGGAGCAAAGAGCGTGGCCGGCTGGCCGTTGAAGACAATTTCCGTGTTCTGCCCGAGGCGGGCATCGTGCCCCAGCCAGCAGACAAAGCTGTTGATGCGGTAGGCCGCCTCCGAGGCCATGCGCCAGGCCATCACTTCCCTTGTAATGTTGCAGAATCCGCTTTTGGCACGGATGGACTGTATCATGTCCTCAAGAATGTGCATCCTGGATATGGCAACAATAAGCTCGTTGGCAAAGCTTTCAAGGAAGTTCGTGCTGAGCTGGTAGACCCTCTGCACATTCTGGTCCTGGGTAATTTCGCGTACTTTCTCTATCCAGGCATCCACGGCAGAGCGGCAGAAGATTTCCACCTGGTCCATGCCGTGGGCACTTGTGCCCTGCTCAGGGCTGGCGCTGCCTTCCCTGGAATCTGCGGGAGCAGCTGACGTGTCACCGAAAAGCTCTCCCAAGACATCGTCTGCAGAGGTGGCTATGCCCGTGATGGGCGTTGCCGCAACCTCTGCTGCCTGGGCATTAAGCTCATCGTCGCAGGCCGTGGCCATGTCGTACAAATCATGATCCGAGATCGCAAAGCGGTAGAGAAAGTCGGCAAAGCACTGCCTGCCTACCAGCTGGGCCAGCGTGGCTATGAGCTCCTTTGCCAGCTTTGTCTTGATTTCGACGCGCTTGCCGTAGTCGTCTGATCTGTAAAAGCGTTCAAGCGTCCTGACAAGGAGCTGCTTGTGCTCCATGGCGCGGTCCCTTGTCTGGTTGTACTTGCGGTCAGGGTCGCAGATGGGGGCCAGCTTCTCTATCAGAAGCGATATGCCGCCGTCATTGAGGGCCATGGCCGCTTCCCACGATCTGGCCGGATCGGTGAAGTGCTTTTTGACTGACTCGGACGTGAAAAAGGAATTTTTGACGCTGTCAACAATGGCCTGCTTTCTCGGGGCAATGCCGGTTTCCCTGCCGTTGTCATCGCGGTCAAAGGCATCGCAGACAACGTTGGGATTGCGCAGGATGTAGACGTTTCTGAACGGCCTGCCGTCCCAGTTGGAAGGCCATGAATGGGCACGGCCGAAAAAGCCCACCAGGGAGGACTGCATGCGGTTTTCCCAGCGGTTGCCGGCATCCTTGGCGCCCTTCTTGTCCTCAAATTCCATGTCCATCTTGGTGAGCACCAGATAGAGCATGGCATCATGGTTCCTGCGTTCATCGGGCGTTGCACCCTGGGTCAGGCGTATCCAGTTGTCCACGGCATTGGGCAGGTCCTGCACTTCCTGGTTGCTGGGGCCTATGCACAGCATCATGCCTGTTATTTCGCGTTCCTCGCAGTAGCGCTCAAAAAGATAGGCTACCTTGCCGCGAAGGAAGAAGGTTTCCAGCTCGCCCGGATTTTTGAGCGTGCCTTCAAGATTGCTCGTTTTCAAACGGGAGCGGTAGCCCGGGAAGTCCAGAAGGTCCGTGTATTCAAAAAACGGAGCCGGCTTTTCAGGCATATAGATGGTGAGCTCAGCCGTCAGTGCCGTCACATGGCGGCGCTTCAGCCTGATGGTCTTGCCATCGTCGGCACGAAGCAGGAGCTCTTCCTCCGATTCCCTGTTGACCTCCCCTGTCTTTGGCGGAATGAGCAGGGCCACGTCAATAATGCTTTTTTCCCTTGGCAGGAGCGCATCCAGAGGGCAGCTGACCTCCGGGGCATTGCCAAGCTCTTCCAGTGCCTGGATAAGGGTGCGGAAGAAGCCGTTGAATTCAGGCACCGAGTTCCAGATGAGCCCGAAGAGGCGGGCGCGGTCCTCGCTGTGCAGGTAGGGGGCAAGCTCTGCAGCCTGCTTCCAGTAGACATTGTTCAGAAGCTGTATGCGGACATCGCTCTTAAACTGCTGCATGTACTCGCGTATGTCTTCCATGTCGTCCCTGGTCAGGGGCGAGACCGGCTGGGCGCATTTTTTCTGGCCGAGCTCCCGCAGTATGTCCAGGATTTCCTGCTGGCTCGGGGTGTCTTCATGCTGGCTGTCATTGTAATAGGTGTTGGCAAAGACGCGCACCAGATCCTTTTCCGAGAAAAGGCGCAGGCGCACCGGGCACTCCCTGGTGATGCCCTCCGGGGGCGTCGTGGTAAAGCGGGTGACCAGGCCCGTTGACTCCTTGCCGCCCTCCGGATTGATTCTGGTGACAAAGTCCACGGCCTCGCCGGCAAATTCGGCTATCAGCTGGTCGTTCTTGTCCCTGGCCAGGGCAGAAATAAGATAGCTCTTGCCTGCCTGGCTGGGGCCGAAGACGGCAATGCACATTTTTCGCGAGGCAGCCCTGGAAAGCCGCATAAATGTACGGTTGGCCGAGAACATGTTCTTGGACAGCATTGTCGTTTCGCTGCCCACAGTGTCCTTGTTGTCCTGAAGCCATTTTTCGGCCTCAATAGCCGCCTGCCCGAATTCAAGACATTGCTGTGAAAGTCTGGAGTCCTTTTCTCTCATGATGCGTGCCCGTTACCTTTTTGCTTGTCAAAATATGTGCGTACAGGGAAAGCCTTCATACTGATCAGCGCTCGCTGATGACAATGCCTGAATCAAGCCAGTAGCCTTCAATGGTGGGCAGGGTCTGCAATGTGGCAGACATCCTGTGCAGGTTGACGGGAATGCCGTCCGGCCCGTTGATTTCAAGTATCTCGATGCTGCCTTCGGTCTGCTGATCCTCGCTGTCGTCTGCCGGCCTGGTGGCCGCAACATCGCTTCTGTTGAGCTTGACCTTGACAGAGTAGGGACCGTTGCCTGTTTTTTCCTTCATTTCCAGCTTGTAGTAGGTTGACGCAGGCCAGCGGTCAACCGCCAGCTGGCGGTACCCTATGGTAATGGGGCTGTGGTAGGTGATGGTCTGTTCCTCAGGCTCCACGCTGCCGTCTTCCTTCACGGTAAACCAGACCTTGGCCTCTTCCAGCTGTCCCTGCAGGTTCAGCTCCCCGACAAAGCGGGCCGTGGAAGTCATGCGCAGCCTGGTGGAATCAAAGTTGATACCCTCAAGGTAGCCGCAGGAGAGGGCACAGAGGATGGCCCCCACCACCACGGTTGTCTTGGGATCGGAAATGTAGCCGTAGAGATCAGCGCACGGATACCAGCTGCCTACATGGTATTTGCGCATGGGGATGATGCGCGCAGGCGGCAGGGGCGTCATGGCCAGTATGGTCTGCAAGACGCCGTTCCAGGCGCTGGGACGGCCTGTGATGATGAGCAGGTCGGCATCATAGGTCTTGACCATTTCGCACAGGCTGGACAGCGTGCCGCCAAGGGTGCGGCTGATGCAGCGGGTGATGAGGTCCTGCGAGAACGTGATGGGAATGGCATTGAGGTCAATATCACCGCCGGCCCCGCAGTCAGTGAAGACATTCTGCACAAATTCCATGATGCGCTCCTGCGGCCTCTGGGCGAGGGTCGTCGGAACAAAGTGCACGTGGGCAGAGGTCTCGGTGCTGCCCTGCACGCTGTTTTCCGCATCATTGGCATCAGCATCGCTGTCTTTATGTGCTGCCTGCCTTGACGCAGGGCTTTCAAAGAATTCGCCCAAGAG